>CAKUIK010000003.1 GCA_934661005.1 uncultured Slackia sp. | reverse complement strand
GAGGCAAGCGCATGGCGAAGCCCCGAAGGGGGGCGCAGCAGTAGCGAGCCGTGGTTTCCCGCGAACCCCTCTGTCACCTCAACTTCAGCTCGCCGGTTGCCTGCGCGTCACGAAGTGAGACACGACTCGCGCAATGACCCGCATCTTGAAGCATTCCGCAGTTCACGGGACGATTCCGAGATTCGGAGCAGCACCACCGACTGCCGCCGAATGCGCGCATTCGGCACCGACAGCAGAGCCGCCGCATCGCAAACCACCCATCACGCGCCCCAAGCGACGTTGCGTTCCACCTATCAGGCACCCTCATGAATGCCCGATCGGTCTCCTAGGTCCTGACCGTCGCTAGAGCAGCGATCCGATGAATTCAGTCGCCTTTTCCGCCGCTGTTTCCCCCGCCGACCTCACGGCTTCACCAGCAGCATCAAGCACTCCTCCGGCGGTATCGGCAGCTCCGTCTTCCAAAGCACCCGACACGGCATCAACCACGACCGAGCCCGAATCGTGCACCAGGTGGGCAGTAAGCGCCCCATCCTCAACCGCAATAGACTCGACCGTCCAATTCGACGCGTCCCACACATCTTTGCCATCGTCGGTCAGCACCACGATGGAGTCAACATCGGCGCCGCGTACTTCGAGAATCTTCTTCGCATTCGACCACTTCTCGCCCGCCAAATCGGACGCGTCCACCGTAAGCGTCGCGGCATTTTGCTGCACGCCCGGGGTTTTCAAAGGCGATTCGCCCGATTCGCCTTCGCTGCGCTGCGATTGGGTGACACCGCCCTGGGGCGTTGGCGACGAGCTCGATGCGTCGTTCGTGTGGAAGAGCACGAACGCGCACGCAATCAACGCCACCAGAGCGCCAACGAAAATCACGGCAAGGGGCCGCTTCTTCTTCACGCGGGAGCTTTCCGAGTAGCGCGTCGCAACAGGCGCGGTAGAGCCTGGGGCGTACGGCCGCTGCGGGAACATGGCAGGATCTGGGGTGCTTGGCTCGAAGGGGTCGCGCGCATATTCACCGCAGATTACAGGCTGAGCGCCCATACGCGCCGTTTTCTCTGCCGGCACCACGGGATTCGCGGCGATTGTGGGCTGCGAAGAAAACGGCTGATTGGTGGAATATGAGCCCACCTGGCGCACAGGAATGGCACGCGTCTCCTCAGACGATGCGCCACTTGAACGCGTTGAGCGATCGGCCGCCCCGTTTTCGCCGCCATTCGCCACACGCCCCGTAGGCTGGTCGTTCATCGAATTCATCCATTCCCCCATTTGGCCAAAGAGTTATTTCTAACCATCCTATCAGCGCCCGCCGCGCCGTTCCGCCGCTGAAATCGACCCGTTATCCGCCCTCCACGCCTTCCCCATACCAAATTGCCACTCGGGCGGTAGCATTCTGAGAAAAGCAATCGAAAGGGGTGCCCTATGGGTCTTTTGGATGGAAAGGTCGCCATTATCACCGGCGGCGGCAAGGGAATCGGCTTCGGCATCGCGAGCGCGTTCGCCGAACAGGGCGCGAACCTGTTCATTACGGGCCGCACCGAATGCCGCCTGGCTGAAGCGGCCGACAAGCTCAAGGCCGAATACGGCGTCGATGTCGCCTACACCGTTGCCGAGGGCTCCGACGAGGCCCAGGTCGAGGCGGCCGTTGCAAAGTGCGTCGAGCATTACGGCAAGCTCGACGTTATGGTGAACAACGCGCAAGCCTCGAAGAGCGGCACCAACCTCATCGATCACACGAAAGAAGATTTCGACCTGGCGATTAACACGGGTCTGTACGGCGCATTCTTCTACATGAAGCACGCATTCCCCGAGCTGAAAAAGACCAAAGGCTGCGTCATTAACCTGGCAAGCGGCGCCGGCCTATTCGGCAAGCCCGGCCAGTCGAGCTATGCGGCAGCAAAGGAAGGCATCCGCGGCATGACGCGCGTCGCGGCCACCGAGTGGGGCCCCGACGGCGTGCGCGCGAACTGCATTTGCCCGTTGGCGATGACCGAGCAGCTCGCGGCTTGGAAGGAAGCTTACCCCGACACCTTCGCCGCCACCATCAAGGGCATTCCACTGGGCCGTTTCGGCGACCCGAAGACCGACATCGGCGGCGTGGCCGTATTCCTCGCGAGCGATTTGTCGGCCTACGTTTCCGGCGAGACGATTACCGTTCAAGGCGGCAGCGGTCTGCGCCCGTAGGTTTAGCCGAAGGCACGGTGCGCAGCGGCAGTCGCGCTCAAGACGACAGGGTCGCACAATCGATTACGTCGCTCGAATGCGCAACAAGCAGCGCGCCCAAGCCCTACCACTCAAGCAGACCTACGCCCCAAATTTTAGGGGCGCACGCGTTCATCATTCATCAAGGCGAAGCTCATGCTTCGCCTTTCTTTTTCTTTTTCAGAAAACCAAACTGCGCGCGAATACAGCCGCCAGGGAACGCCTCGAGTTTCAAACCGCACGAGATGAGGCTCCAAAACGAGACCATGGAACGACGCGCGGGCAAAGGGCCACGACTCGAAGCTTTCGGATGGAATCTCGAGACGAAATGTTCGAAAGTGTTCAAAATGGGCCTCGAATGTGGCATTTTTTGCGCACCCCAGCGGCCCATGCAGCATCGCCTTCGTTGCGTCTCAACATAACACCAGGTAGATTCCTTGAGAAGATCCGCACGTTTTCTTCCTCGTCTAAAAAGCACCACATTCGAGGCCCATTTTGAACAAACCAGGAACCTCGCGAGAGGAACGTCGCAGCGAGCAAAGGCGAGAGCGGCAAGACGCGCCACACAACAGTGGCTCGAATAGGCGCAATACGAACGGCGGCGACGCGAACAGCAGCGTACACAGCCGCAGCAGCGCGAGCGACCGCAGCACAAACAGAAGCAGCGCACAGCGGCAGTGTGAACGACAGCGACGCGCTCAACGACAGCGTAAGCGGAAACGATGCGAGCAACATCTACAAAACAGCAACAGCACGAGCAGCAAAGCGCCGCCGGAAGCAAGGAACTCGTTAGGCTATCACCGCCGCAAGCAAAAGCAACGCGGCAAGAAACGCGCGGTTCAATCTCGTGAACAGGCGGAAGTAATAGGCCTTGAGTTCGGGGTACGCCACGGCAAGCTGCTTATATGAAATGAGGCTCGCCATAGAAACGATCAGCGTTCCCAAGCCGCCAATGTTCACGCCGACGAGCAGCACCGACACCGTGCTTTGTAATCGACACGTCGACCACGCCCTTATGTCAACAAGGCAAATCCGATACGCACCAGCGTCATACGAATAGCGCTATCGCCACTCGCGAGCATCGGCGAACTCAACGAATTCGGAAGCGGCAGACGAAGACGACGCCCGATTCCACGCAATCGCATACCGCATGCCCATGCCCAAATCGGAAAATGGCACCGCCACCACCGAGTCGAGCCCCACGAAATACGTGCCGGGCATACACGAAATGCCTTCACCGGCGGCGACCAGCACCACCGTGGCCTCGTAATGGTTGCCTGCCCCAGCATGCTCCACGCGAACGCCGGCGCGCTCGAACGAGGCATGCAGCCGCTTGAAAAAATGCGGCGCTATGGACGGGTCGGGCAGAAGCAGCACTTCGTCGCGCACATCGGCCACGCTGACCGACTCGCGGCCGGCAAGTTTGTGGCCCACAGGCAGCACAGCGCAAATGGGCTCTTCGAACAAAGGATGCGCCGCGATGTCGCTCACACCCTCAACCTCGGACATTTCCATAAAGGCCAAATCAAGCGTTCCCTCACGCAGCATGGCAAGCAAGTTCGTCCACGTATCTATGACAAGCGCCACCTCAACGCCCGGATGCGAAACCTTGAATTCAGAAATCGACGTACCGACGTTTCCCCAGCCCACAGGCCCATGAAAGCCCAAACGAATACGACCGTGCGTTGCGGCCTCGTTCTCGTGCACGCCACGCAGCAAATCGTCATATTCAGAAAGCATCGAACGAAACGACGTGAGCACCAGCTCGCCCGTTGACGTGATAGCCGTCGAATGGCCACGCACCAAAAGTTGCGCGCCGAGCTCTTTTTCAAGCGCATTCATCTGCGCCGTCATGGCTGGCTGCGATATGAACATCTCACGCGCCGCCTTCGACAGGCTCTTATTTTCGGCAACACTCACGAAGCATCGCATGCGAAACAAATCCACCGAAAGCCCCTTCCCCCTGACTGCAGCGTTAAGCTTACCCCATCGTCGCGCCGAATGGCGCGCTTCTTGCTGCATCGAACGCGACAAAGGCCCATTCGCTGGAGGGAGGGAAGCGAACGGGCCTTGCGGCATGAATTATCTCGTTAAAGCGTCCCGCATTGCACGAGACAGGCAACACTGCTTCAGGAATAGTGCCTATTCGGCCTTGCCCGACACGATGTACTCGGCTGCCAGGCGACCGCCCGTGGCGCACCAGCCCTGCTCAGCACCAGACATGATTCCCACGTCGTAGTCGCGACCGGTATAGGAGCTGGCATCGGTGCCCACGGCGAACAGGCCCTTAATGGGCTGGCCGTCGGTGTCCAGAACGCGCAGCCACTCGTCCACGCGCAGACCGCCGACCGAAGTGAATACGGTGGGTTGGGCGACCGAAGCGTAGAACGGAGCAGTGCTAACCGGCACCAGGGCCTCCGACGTCGCGCCAAATTTCTCGTCGACGCCCGCAGCGCAGCATGCGTTGAACTCGTCGACGGTCTTCGTCAAAGCCTCGGGGTCGACGCCCATCTGCTTAGCGAGGTCTTCAATAGTATCGGCCTTGAACACGTCGCCCTTCTGGACAGCGGATTCAACCAGATCGCGTGCATCAGAAAGCGGCTCGCCCGAAATAATGCCCACCGATTCCAGGCCAACGGGCAGCGCCTCGTCGGTCATCTTGTCGAGATAGGCCTTGTCCAAAATCACGAATGCCTTGGTCTGCACGATAACGGCATTGCCGCCACGACTAAAGTCGGCCGCCAGGGACTCGTTCATGAAACGCACGCCGTCTTGATTCACACGCAACGCAGGCTCCCACGAGAACACCCAACCGGCATGGTCTTCGAACTCATTGGCGCCGGCGCAGCGAATGCTGCCGAACATGAGATTCGAAGGAATGTGAAGATCGGCGCCCAGTTCACGCGCCCAGCGAATGCCGTCGCCATCGCGGCCGTCGGTGCCCCAGTTCCACACGCGGTCGAAGTCGAGTTTCGTGAACTCTTCCCACATTTCCTGGTTGTTCGAATAACCGCCCGTAGCAAGAATCACATTTTTTGCCTCGATGGCATACTCGTCGCGGCCCTTCTTGAAGTACACGCCACACACGCTGCCATCCTCGGCGGTCATGAGGCCCGTGGCAGGGCACTCGGTGCGCAAGTCGACACCCAATTCCTCACAGCGCTTCTGCATCACTTTGATGGTGGATTCGCTGATGCGCGTGACATTGCCGTTTTCATCGGCGCCCAAATGCCAGCTGGGGTATGACGTGGGGGCCGTCACCGTCGCAGTATAAAAGTCAACGCCGCAGTCGTCGTGCAGCCAATTGATGGTCGCACCGGAATTTTCGATGAAGCGGCGCAACACGGCGGAATCGGCCGACCAGTGATGATATTCCTGCGTACGCAGGAACACTTCATTGTGGTCGAACGATAAACCAGCTTCTTCATGCATGTACGAGTTCACCGCGCCGATGCCCTCGGCATATCCCGAAGAGCCTCCTACAAGCACGTTCTTCTCAAGCAGAATGACGCTTGCGCCGAGCTGAGCCGCGCGCACAGCAGCGCACATGCCCGCAGTGCCCGAGCCCACAACGACCAGATCGCAGCTCTCGGTGCCTTTGGGGTCGTGCTTTACGGCATCGCCCGCATCGGCCGCAGATGTGTCGGCCTTTGCAGCCTCGTCAGCCTTCGGCGAACAGCCAGCCAAGCCAACTGCCGCAACGGCGCCAGCGGCGGCAAAACCTGAGATGAATGACCTTCTGGAAAGTTCCATTGTGCCTCCCTTAATACCCTCTGTTTTCCTTGCGAATTGCAAGGCGGAGCATACGACCGAAAAGGAGCGCAAACAATTCATACGACGTTATCCAATCGATAACGCAATGTTATAAAGCCTGGTAAATGCCGTATTTTTTTGATTCCCTCAGCACCATAGGCCTTTGTTATGCAAGATATAACAACTCGTTATAAGCCTACCGAGCGCACCTAAGATATCGCCGCGGCGAGCAGCAACAGCGCAGCGAGAAACGCGCAGTTCAATCCCGTGAATAGGCGGAAGTAATAGGCCTTGAGTTCGGGGTACGCCACGGCAAGCTGCTTGTACGAAATGAGGCTCGCCATAGAAGCGATCAGCGTTCCCAAGCCGCCAATGTTCACGCCGACGAGCAGCGCTGGCCAATCAGACGTGAAGCCCGAGATGAGAATCGCAGCCGGAACATTCGAGATGGCCTGACTTGCGACGACGCCGACGAGCAAGGCACGCCCATCGACCAGCGCCGCCACTGCTTCACGCACCGCATCAATGCGCGCGACGTTTCCCACGAAAATAAAGAAGGCGACGAATGTGAACAGCAACGCATAGTCGACATGGCGAAGCGCGCGCATGTCGAAAACGAGCGCGAGAGCAATCGCCGCCGCAACGGCAAGCCATACTGGCGCGACGCGCGCGACGCACAGCAGGCATACCACAATAAGCACAATCCACGGCAGCGCATCGCGCAGAGCAAACGATTCCTGTGGCGCCTTCGGGTTTACGTCCACCAGTCGCGGCGGAATGCGCTTGAAACGTTTGCGGTCGCGCAATTCGGCAATGCCGATAGTCGCCGCAAGCAGCACGAAGGCCGCAGCGGAATACGGAGCCATAATGTCCACGAGGTCAAGTGCGGACATGCCCGAAACGCTCAAAATATAAAGGTTCTGAGGGTTGCCGATAGGCGTGAGCATGCTGCCCGCATTCGCCGCAATTGTCATGCACGCGATGGTAAATGCGAGCCGGCGCACGAGGCCCGCCTCACGCAAGGCAGCAAGAGCAAGCGGCACGAATGCCACAAGGGCAACGTCGTTGGTAACAACCATGCTCACGAAAAACGTAAGGCCTACAAGTGCGGCAATCAGCACGCCTCCGCTTTTGCATGCCCGAACCAGTGCGCGGCACGCTCGCGAGAGCACCCCGGCGCGCGCGAGGCCCGAAGTGGCAACCATAAGGGAAAACAGCAGACCAATTGTGCGTAAATCGATATATTCGGTATATTCCGCATCGGGCGGTGCCGCTATGCACGACAACGCGGCCAGCATGCATGCAATTGCCAGCACGGCATCGCGCCGGAAAAAATCGCGCGCACGCCACGCCGCATTCCTAAGCCTTCCCATGCACGCCTTTCCTCTTCTTGCCTTCAATCGCTTATCTGAGACTAGCAAAAACCGCGCATCATGCCAAACAAGCCATATCGCATTTGCCGTACCAATCGCGTCATATCGACAACACCTATTTCTCACACGCAATACCGGACACACTACGCCGGACGCGTTATGCCAAACCCGTGCATCAAGTACAGCGCGGCGCACCCGTTTCTCTCAAAAGCATGACCATAATTACATACATCACGACCGCGAGCACGGCGCACCCCAGCAACGTGCGCCACAAAACGATTTATGGGCTTGGCAAATCAACCGCACTCGCAAGAAGCCCGTTTGTTCCAAAGATCAACAGCGCAGCTATATATCGCCGCCGCGCTCGCACCTGGCTTCCTTGTCTCATCTCGCCCCACCTTTCAAAACAACACGTCAAGTGTAGCGAGATACTTGTCATTCCGATTTTGCATGGTTATCATGTTTTACATGCGAATTTGGAATTCTGCAAAGGACGGCTTTATGTACGACATCCAGCATCTTGAAGCATTTTGCCTGGTCGCAGACTTGCGAAGCTTTACGAAAGCCGCCGCTCGCATGGGATATTCTCAATCGGCCGTCAGCAGAATGATTATCGATTTGGAACACGAATGCGAAACCACGCTTTTCGAAAGGTCGCGTTCGGGCGTCCAAATTACCGCCGAAGGCCTGGCCTTGCTCCCTACAGCACGCGAGGTAATCGCCGCTCAGCAGTCGTTCGAGACGCGCGTGGCCGAAATCCACAACCTCGATTCGGGCCTTATTCGAATCGGAACCATCTCGAGCATCGCCACGCATTGGCTACCGAAGATCATCGCGGCATTTCAAACCGACTACCCCGGCATTCGCTACGAACTGTTCCTGGGAGACTACGATGAACTCGAAGCCGCGCTCGCAAGCGGGCGCATCGACTGCGCATTCTCCCGACTGCCGGCCCAATATCCCATCAACGAAACCCCTCTCGAGCAAGACGAGCTGCTCGCGGTGCTTCCAGCGAGCCATAAACTTGCTGCGTTAGACGAAGTGCCCATCGAGTCATTCGCCGACGAAGCGTTCATTCAACTCAAACGCGACGAAAACGACGAAGTCGCCGAGATATTCGCCAGCCTCGACCGAATGCCGAATGCGAGTTTTACCACCTGGGATGACTACGCCGTTATGTCCATGGTCGAAAACGGGCTCGCCGTGAGCATTCTTCCGAGCCTTGTTTTACGACGCGCGCCCTACGACATCGCCACGCGCCCCCTTGCGCCCCGAGCTTTTCGAACACTTGGCTTCCTTACGCGCAAAACGAACCCGCCGTCGCTCGCCGTAGAACGCTTTCGGGAATATCTCGACTGCCGCAACGACGCCTAGAGCAAAACGGCCCCGTCGAAAACGACGAGGCCGCATAGGAAAGAAGAAAAAGCAAGGAAGGCGCCGGGCGCTTAAGCGGGACCGCCCTGACCCGCGTGTCGACCGCCCATCGCAGCACCGTCACCCATGCCGCCAGACGCGCCTACGCCCATGGCAATACCACTCGTACCCGTTGTCGAAGCCGTAGCCGTTGTTGCCGAGCCATCTACCGATACGGTTATCGTATCGCCATCAGAGACACCTGCGCCGCTCACCAGCACGCAACCAAAGGCTTTCGTCGCCGTAAGTGTCGCGATTACGTTGCCGCTCGCATCGATCGCCTCGATCACGCTGCCGGCAGATCCACTCGCTTGAGCAAGGGCAAAGGCCTGCGTGCCACTCGTAAAGCTCTGCGCCATGCCCACAGCGCCCGCCATGAGCACGGTACCGCCAGAGATCGTCGCCTCTCCGTCATAGTCAAATGCGCCATCGCCGTCGCTCGACGGCCCATTCACCAAAAGCGTGCCGCCGGTTATTTCAACATTGCCATTGGAATCGACGCCATCGCCTTGGGCATCGAGCACGACCGTGCCGCCATTGATTTGGATGAGGCAATTCGAATCGCTCGCGCCGGGCGCACCACCTTGGGCACCAGGCGCCTGGCCGTCCTGCCCATCGGGAGCCTGGCCGCCTTGAGCATCGGGCGCCTGACCGCCACCGTTCGGAGCCTGGCCGCCTTGCTCGCCGTTGCCGCTCGGAAGCTCAGGCGGAGTCGCACCATCCTGCGCATTGGGATTCTGCTCGCCGGCGGCGCTACCTTCGCCGCCCGCAGCATCGGGCGCACCAATGGCCCCATCGGGCTGGGCCGCATTCGCGCCCGACTCACCCGACGCGGCACCCGCCGCCGAATCCGATTCAGACGATTCCGAATCGTCGCTCAAGTCAGCGGTAGAGGCATTCAAAGCATCGTCAAGGGCGCAGATATTCGTATCGCCGCCATTGATAATAACTTGCTCGGCCTCATAGCCTTCATTGCACGTCTCGGCAATGAACGCACCATCGTTCACTTCGAGTTTCGTCTCGCAGTGGAACGCGTCATCGCCACAGCTCACCGAAGTCGAGCCGCCGTTAAGCGCACCCTCCAAATCGGAATGCAACGCATCGTCGACCGCCTCGATTTCGATCGACCCGCCAGCAACGCACAGGTATGTTTTCGCCTGAATGCCGTCGTCTTGCGCATCAATCGAGAGAGAGCCGCCACTCACGTATACGAAGCCTTTCTCGGGGTTCGTCGACTTGCTCGACTTCACGCCGTCGGCACCTGCCGAAATCGAGATATCGCCCGCACCGATTTTCACAGAATCTTTGCCGTTAAGGCCATCCTCGACGGCGTTGATTTGAATGGATCCGCCATAGACAACCAAGTCATCCTTCGAGTAGACCCCATGGCGATAATTTCCCAAAATATCGAGCGAGCCCGACCCATTGACCGTGAGGTCGCACGTCGAATACATGCACGCGTTTGCATCTTCGTTCGCATAGGAAGATCCGTCGGAAAGTACATTCTGCGTACCGTCGGCCAATGTGATGAAGCATTTATCCGCCGACTGAACATCGATGGCAAGACCGTTCGAACACGCAATCTTTACACCGTTAAGAACAATCTGAACCTTATCGTTTTCGCTGGCAGATACCACAATCGAGCTATCGGACAAATCTCCCGACACAACATAGGTTCCCGCAGTGGAAATCGTTACCGTGGAGTCCTCCGCCACAGCGCCCGACTCCGATACGCCCGCCGAATCCCCCGAGAGCGTTATCTTGGTTGCAGACGATTCATCAAAGGAAGCATCCATGTCGCGCTTGGAATATTCAAGATTGAGGGCGGAGGCATCAAACGCGGCCGCAACTTCCTCGAAACTCGCGTATTCAACACTCTTCCCAGACGCGCTTCCCTCAAGAACTTCCGCAGTCGATGCGACCGAAGATTCATCGGCGTCGGTCGCCGAACAGCCCACCGCAGAAAAAAGCAGTACCGCCGCAGCGCAACCCGCAAGCAGCAGCCCGGCCCCGCGCAACATGCCCACAAAATCGGTGCGCGCCGACGATTCACGACACTGCACGTCTACGACAGTCGCACCGGCACATGCGGAAGACACCGCAACGTCATCCCCGCCAAGACCTTCCGCATTACGGCACACGCCTGAAGCGCAGAGGGACGTATCGGCCCGTACGCTTTCCTCGGAAGAACGAACGCAACCAGAAGCGAAACGAACCCCGCCAGCCTTCATATCTTCCCGAGAAGAACCCGCACATCCCGAATCGCCCTCGCGGGCGTGCTCGCCCTCCAAGCGCGAATCAGCCGTTTTTCGCATCATTACAAAACCTCCTTCGCCATAGGCGCTCGGCCAAGCGTGATTTTCAGATTGCCATTCATGGTGCGCATTTCGTCAATCATGCGCTTCTCAAGACCGGGCTCACGCATGCGAATCTCGTATTCAAGCTGATACAGGCTGCCCATGTTCGTCGTGCGAATTTCAACGAGTTCATGGCTTTCCGTGAAACGCGTCAGAACGCTATCGAACATGCCGTCAAATTCGAGGTCTTCAGGAACCGAAACGCACAAGCGCTTGCCCGGCTCGGCGGGCTTGCCAAAGGGCGTGCATACGTACACGACATTCACGATGCCCACAATGATGGTGAATAGCACCGCGAGCCCAATGAAGCCCATGCCGGTCGCCAGGCCAATGGCCATCGCCAAAAACACGCTGCCGATGTCTTTCGCCGAACCAGGGATGCTGCGGAAGCGAACGAGGTTGAACACGCCCATGACCGCGATACCGGCACCCAGATTGCCATTCACGAGCGTAATCACCATTTGCACGATGAGGGGCAAGAGCGCGAGCGTGACCACGAAATTCTTCGAGTAGTTGTGGCGGAACATATAGATAGCCGCACACGCCGCGCCAAGCACAATCGAGGCCGCGCAGCACAGGAGGAACTCGGGCGTCGAAACGCTTGACATGGCCGAATCGGTCGTGCCGAACAACGACGTAGATACAAAATCGAGCATACAAAACTCCTTTAGGAAACAAAATAAGCAAGCAAGGGGTTACGCGCCAACGACAATCTTGGGAAGCTGCAACACAGAAGAATCGGCATCTCTTCCCTGCATCGCGCAAAGCGGCGAATGGGCGCTACGCGAATGTCCGCTTTCGGAGCAACTCCGCTCACCGCGGGCGGTCTCATCGAAGGCGACTTGCTCGCGATATGCCTTCGGCGCAGATTTGCCCTCGCACGCCAAATACGCTTCGCCATACTTCGAAAACGACGTCGGATAAGCCCCGCAATCATCGAGCGCGCGCACGAGCCACAGCGGGTACGCCCCGGGCACCTTCACCTCCATAATCGCCTCGCCCGCGGCAAGCAAAGGAACAGACACGCGCTTGCCAGCTGGCACGAACAAGTCGCGATATCGAATGCGCTCGTCAAACGTAATGCGCACGCCTTCCGCATCGGCCCCACGAGCATCCGGCAAGGGCGCCCATGCGACGCCTTCGACCAAAATGGTCATCGAGGGAACCACGGGACCGTTGCGGCGGACGCATGCCGCAATCTCCTCCGCGATTTGCAGATTCCTCACAGAGCGAGAATCCGTTTCAAGCGCCTCATCGGCCAGCGGATGACGAGAGATCGCCCTCTCATAGGGCACGCCCACCATGAGCAGTTGCGCCGCCGACTCGCTTGCCGCGATGCGGCGCTTATACACGATGCCCTTATGCTTCTTTTTCAACTCAACGAACACCGGCGCGGCGGCGTTGCGCGGGCCATACGTGCGCAGGCGAAGCTTCTCTTTATAGAGAGGCTTTTCGAGCGATCGAGAAATCATGTCGCGATTCGATGTGTCGTAATACACGCTCGTAATAGGCGTTTGCCCGTATTCGTCGGGCGCCATATATACGCCAAGCGCCTGCTTTATCTCGCGAACCTGCACAGCGCTCAGGCGATACTTCACTTCCTTGCGCTCAAACGTCCCTGTAAACTCAGCCATAGCCGCTCCAATCTCGTAAAACCGAGGTAAATTCGATGGCGCCATGCTAAAACGCATGCCTGAAAGGGGGCTGAAAAGCCGAGCTTGCTTTCAGGTTTCTTTCAGAAGCGCAGGTAAAATGGGAATCGTTGAAAGTGACGCTACCCGGGCCGGCGCCGCCCACCGAAACCTCGCTGCGGCTACCGCTCGCTTCGCTCGCTATGCGCCTTGCTCTGCGTGCAGGAATAAGAAAAGCATGTTCGCAGAAGGTTTCCGCGGGCGGCGCCGGCCCGGGTAGCGCCACTTTGACGAAACATAAATTGTCGGACAGAGCGAATGGGACGGTGCATCGACCATGAATCTGCTTATTGTTGAAGACGATGTGCGACTGGCAAGCGCACTCGCCCATATTCTCGAAGAGGCCGGCCATACGGTCGATACGGCGAACGACGGCGAAACCGGCTACGATTACGCCGCCCAAGGCGAATACGACGTCGCGATTCTCGACGTGATGCTGCCCAAGAAGAACGGCTTCGACATCGTGTCAGATTTGCGTCGCGCCGGAATAGCCACCCCCGTGCTCATGCTCACTGCGCGCGACGCGGTGCCCGATAAGATTCGCGGACTCGATTCCGGCGCCGACGATTACATGACCAAACCGTTTTCGCCCGCGGAACTCATGGCACATCTGCGCGCCCTCACCCGCCGCCAAGGAGAAGTGGAATTCGAAACCATTCGTGCATTCAATCTCGCGCTCGATTTGACCGAACGAGAACTCACATCGGGCTCGTCTTCCATCCATCTTTCCGCAAAAGAATTCGCACTCGCGCGCGTGCTCATGTCGAATGCGGGCAAAACCGTGCCGAAAGCCACCATCATCGACCGCGTATGGGGCACCACCGGCGTCACCGAAGACAACAACGTCGAGGCATATGTCTCGTTCTTGCGCAAAAAGCTGCGCTTCCTCGAAGCGGCCGCGCATATAGAAACGATTCGCGGCGTTGGCTACCGCCTGGCGGAGGGCCGCGATGCGTAAAGACGCGAAAGGCAGCCCCGTTCTCTTCGAGCTGCGGAAGAAATTCGTCGCGTTGAATATGGTTTGCGTGACGGTCGTCATTCTGGTCTCGTTCACCGCGATTTGCATATTCGATTGGAAGCAAGACGTCGCCGAAGTGCGGCAAGCTATTGCGAGCTCAATCGACAACGCAATTGAGCAGCACGAGCACAAAGAGATGCGTAACGGCGGGGCGCCCGCAAGCGAAGGCGACGGAGGTTTTGCAAGCGAAGCCAGCACATCGCCCGACACAGATCCTCAAGGTGACAGTGGTGGAAAGCCGATTGAGCCAAACGAAATCGACAGCAGCGAGGACATCGGCGGCGCATCAAACGCTGAAACAGGCGAACTCGACGGCCCCGAAAGTGGCGCCCTTGCCCCGAGAATCGGCGGCGGCCAGGGCCAAACCATCCCCGTTGCCGTATATGCGCTCAATGCGGAAGGCGATGCAATGAGCACCTCCCCCGCTGGCACGGCCAACATCAGCGACGAAGTGCTCGAAACCGCGCTCTCGCGCCTTACCCCTGCGGAAGACGGCACGGGGTCGTTTTCCGACTTGGAACTCTTTTATGAAAAACGAACGATAGGCGACACCACATACCTCGCGTTCGCTGACGCCAATTCCGCCGCCGGCTGGAAGTCGCTCGCGCTCACGCTCGTAGGCGCGGCCATTGTCGCGCTCGCCGCGTTTTTCGTCATATCGCTGTTCTTCTCGCGCTGGGCGCTGCGCCCCGTCGAGCAAACGTGGCGTTCCCAGCGCCAATTCATCGCCGACGCCTCGCATGAGCTGAAAACCCCGCTTACCGTGATTTTGGCCGATGCGTCCATCGCGCTCGAACATCCCGAACGCAGCGTGGAAAGCCAGCGCCAGTGGATCGAGGGCATCCAGGCCGAAGGGCAACGCATGCAGGGTCTCGTAGAAGACATGCTTGCCCTCGCTAAGCACGACACAGCCGAAGTCGACGCGCAAGCAACCATGGGCAAGCAGCGCGAAAGTCTCGACGTGGCCGACATGGCGCAACGCGCGGTGCTCCAATTCGAAGCGGTGGCATTTGAGCGCGGCATTGAAATCGATGCGGCCGAAAGCCACCCCGGAGCGGTACTCATCGGCGGCGTGCGCAACGATATAGAGCGGGTATTCGGCATTCTTATCGACAATGCGTGCAAATACGCGGGCGCAGGCGGACGCGTCATCGTAAGCGCGAAGCGCGAAGGCAAACATGCCGTTGTTCGCGTAAACAATACCGGCGCCCCCATTCCCGCCGATGATCTGCCGCATATATTCGATCGATTCTGGCGTGCCGACGAAGCGCGCACGAGCGGAGCGGGCGGCTATGGCCTGGGGCTCTCTATCGCGCGCAGCATCGTCGAAGAGCACGGCGGCACGCTTTCCGCGCAAAGTTCAGCAGAAAACGGCACCACATTCACCGCGAAATTCCCAATAGAAAAGAAACGCGGGCACAACTAAAAAAGGGCCTGCTTGCGTCGCATGCGATTGCAAGCAGGCCCTTTTGCAGGCAGGACTATCGCCTCGCCCCTATGGCCGACGGGGATGCTTTAGGCCATTATGGACGCCGACGCGGTTTGCGCCATCGCCTCCCCCATTGCGACTCGGAACACCGCCCTTGCCTCCGCGCCCATCGCGCTTCCCTTGGACCCGCGATCCGGAAGCGCATCGCTGCCGTCTTTGGCATCTTTGCCGCTTGCACCGCCGCGTCCGAGGCCATATTACCGCCCTCGCCGATTCGAGCGTCCTTGGCCACTTCGAGCCGATCTTGAGCCGGCGCTCTGGCCACCTCGGACAGGTCTGGAGCCGCCTCCTTTGCCGCCTTTTCCGCCGTTGCCGCCTCGCGAACCGCCGCTTTTGCCATCGCCCGGGCGCACCAAACATTTCGGTCCGAAGCCGATAAGGTCTTCGCGATGAGCCTTGCGCAGCGCCTCGCGCACCAGGTCGCGATTGGCGGGATTGCGATACTGGATAAGGGCGCGTTGCAACGCCTTCTCGTGCGAGCTTTTCGGCGTATACACCGACTTCATGGTGCGCGGATCAACGCCGGTGTAGTACATCGCCGTGGACATCGTTGAGGGCGTTGGATAGAAATCTTGCACCTGCTCGGGGTTGAATCCCATATCACGGCAGAATTCGGCCAGCTCAATAGCTTCTTTCAGCGTAGAACCAGGATGTGAGCTCATTAAGTACGGCACCACGAATTGCTTTAAGCCGAGCTTGTCGTTTATCGCCTCGAACTTCTTGCAAAACGCCCGGTAGACTTCATTTTTCGGTTTCCCCATCACCGAGAGCACCGCGTCGCTCACATGCTCAGGCGCCACACGCAGCTGGCCACTCACGTGATATTGCGAAAGCTCACGCAAGAACGTGTCGTCGGAATCGGCCATCGCATAGTCGAAACGCACACCGCTGCGCACGAACACTTTTTTCACGCCAGGCAGGGCACGCAGGGCACGCAACACGTCGAGATAAGGTCCATGGTTCACCTCGAGCTTCTTGCAAGGCTCAGGGAACAAGCATGCCTTGTGCGCGCATGCGCCGCGTCGCAGCTGCGCTTTGCACGCAGGCGCAGTGAAGTTCGCCGTGGGGCCGCCCACATCGTGAATGTATCCCTTGAATTCAGGGTCGCGCGTAAGCTGCTTTGCCTCCTCCACAAGCGACGCCTTGCTGCGCGCCGTCACAATGCGCCCTTGATGGAACGTGAGCGCACAGAAACTGCACTCGCCAAAACACCCGCGATTGCTCGACAGGCTGAATTTCACTTCTTTTATTGCGGGAATGCCACCCGCAGCTTCGTAATCGGGATGATAGTCGCGCGCATACGGCAGGGCATACACCGCATCGAGTTCCGCGGTCGTAAGCGGCTTTTGAGGCGGATTCTGCACCACGAACACGCTATGCGGGTATTCCTCCACCAAGCGCTTACCGCGATACGGGTCGGAATTCTCCCACTGTATGTTGAAACTGCGCGCATATTCGAGCTTATCGGCCTGCAATGCCTCAAACGTAGGCAGCTCGATGGCATCTTCCACGAATTCAAGCGAGCGAGCCTTGTAGGCGGTGCCCTCCACAAACGTGATGTCTTCTACGACAATGCCCGCCGCAAGCGCATCGGCGATTTCGACAATGGCTCGCTCGCCCATGCCATAAATGAGCAAGTCGGCGCCAGAATCGAGCAGAATGGAACGCTTAAGCGAATCGGACCAATAGTCGTAGTGCGCCAGGCGACGCAAGCTTGCCTCAATGCCGCCCAGAATAATAGGCGTGTGCTTGTGTGTGCGCCGAATGAGATTGCCGTATACCGCCGTGGCGTGGTTCGGGCGCCTGTTGGGCGCACCGCCCGGCGAATAGGCATCTTGGCTGCGCGGAACCTTGTTTACGGTGTAATGATTCACCATGGAGTCCATATTGCCTGACGAAACCAGAAAGCCCAAGCGCGGCTCGCCGAACACATTCACGCTTTCGGGGTCGCGCCAGTCGGGCTGCGCAATGATGCCCACCTTGTAGCCATGCGACTCAAGCACGCGCGAAATAATAGCCATGCCAAACGATGACTGGTCGACGTAGGCATCGCCGCACACATAGGCGAAATCGACGCCATCCCAGCCCCGGGCGCGCACATCGTCCATATTCACGGGAAGAAATGCGCTGCGCGGCGCGTGACGCACAGTGGAAGCCTTCTGCCGGCCGCCGCCAGCGTTATGAGAGGAGCCCTTCCCAGCGTGCTTCGCATGCGGAGCCGCATTCTTGGCATACCCCTTGCCACCCTTGCGCGCGGGCTTTCCTGCGCTCTGATTCTGAGAACCCTGGGGCTTTCGCGGCCCTTGCCCCTTTTCGCGTTCGGCACTTCCCTGCTGGTTTTGGGCAGCATACGACAAACGCGAGCCCTTGCTGGACCCGCGTTTTACACTGCGATGGTTGTTCTGCCCCGCCATTACTTCGAAGTATCGTCGGAAGTGGAGCTGTCGGCCATGTCGGCGACCATCGAATCGGCCTTGGAAAGGTGTTCAATGCCCGAATCGTAACGAGCCTTCACGTCGTCGATGCCTTTCGCGGCCTCAGCGGCGGCGTCAACGTCTTCGCCGGCGTTCTTGATTTGCGCATAAATCTCGACGTAGTCGGTAAGAGCCTGGCCCAAATCGTTCGCGCCAGCCTCGTATTCGCTCTTCACATCTTTCAGCGCGTCGGGCGCTTCCAGAGCGGCGATCTTATCGAGCGCCTTGGTGGCGTTACTCGCGGCAACGCGCATGGCGGCCACATCTTGCTTCGCAGCAGCATCGCTGAAATTCGAGAGCGCGCTCGCGGCTTCTTGGCTAATGGAATTCACCGAAGACATGTACTCGCGATTCACCTGGGCAGGCGTTTTTTCCTGCTGCAAATCGGAGCTCGAACAGCCCGCAAGAGCCGCCATGGCCAAACACAGGGCGCACGCGATTGCAGCGATTTTCATGAACTGCCCAGCACGGGCACGGAAGTTGTGGGTCATAAGGCCAAACCTTTCTTATCGTGACCTTGAACTATAGCAAACTACTGGGTCGAAATATCCAAATCCGCAAGAGTTACGCGACGCGCCACTAATTCGGCAAGCGGGTCGAGGAAGCTCCATTCAGCCGCAGGCAGGCCGCGACGCGCGAGCGTAATAAGCTCGTCGCAAATCTCTGCCGCCGGGCGCTGATACACCTCGGCCGCATATCCCGACTCCATAAGGGCATCTTTTGCCTTGGCGACATCGGCTTCAGAAATGCCCGCACAGCTGCCCACGAGCGTTTCAAGCGAGCTTCGACCATAGAACAAACCCTTGATGAGTGCCGCATACCCCAGCACATAAGGAATGGGCATGGAGTCGGCCGGGCGAATTTCCACGTAGCTCTTCAGGCGCACATCGGGAAACACCATCGACATAGCATGGAACACCTCGTCATCGGTCATGACGCGGTTGGCGAAAATCTCGCCGAACGTGCGCGTGTCGTAGCGCGCCTCGCCGTCGGCGTCGAGCGCGACGATCGCAGGAATATCGAGCAAATATGCCGCGTAGTCCTCGAAACCGAAGCCTTCGTCGAAAACGCCCGGCACGCTATTGCAACGATCGGGATCGCAGTATTTCCAAATCTCGGTGCGCATAAGCGCATGCGGACGGCGGCTGCCCTCGAACACGGGCGTGTTGTCGCACATGAGCGCAAACAGCGGCGCGAGCACCTGCGCCACGCGCATTTTCGCAATGCAGTCGGCCTCATCAGTATAGTCAATGGAAACCTGCGTGGAGGCGCTTCCCCGCATCATGCGCGGGCCCCACGGCCCAATGGAGGAAAGGTATTCGTTCATGTAATCGTAGCGAGCCTTAGGGATGAGTTCCTTGTCGGCTGCGCGATTCACCGGATCGAAGCCGAGCGTAAGGGCACGGCCTCCAATGGGAGAGAGTGCCTGGTAGGCGTCATTCTCGAATTCGAGGAAAACGCGCTTGGCCTCGATAAGGCTCTCGAACGGCCCCGCCGAAAGCTCAAGCTGCGCAGCGGGCTCGATGGTTACCGCCGCTCCCGGACGCGCCACGCCGAGCAAGTCGCCGCCATGGACGGTGGCTTCGGGGTATTTCGCCTGGAGCGCGGCAAGCACGTCGCGTACGCCGTTGGGCTGGCTGTAGGTAATAGGGTCGCCTGTGCCGTCAACGCAAATATGCTCGAGCTCAATGCCCACGCGACGGCATTCGGCTTTTGCGCCCGCGCGCAAATGCGCCACAATTGCCGCAATGTTTTCCTCACGCGCCGGTTGGCTCGAAGCGAGCTGAGCGTTGCGCGCAGCGGTTGCTTTCCTCATAAGGTCCTCATTTCCCTCCCGCTCGGCCTAACGCCCCTGCGCAGCCATTCATCATGCGGGCTAAACCACGTTTTGAGCTATGGTAGCGCGAACACGCTTATTTCGACACGAGCATAAAACGATTTCACGAAGGCGTTGCCAGCTCGTTGGGAAGCGCGGCGAGGCGCGCACCCGACAAATCGACAAACGCACGAATTGAGTAGACTCCAGCAAAACGGGGGCCAACTGCAACATTTTCAAATAAAGTCGCTCATAGGCCAGCCCTTCTTC
Organism: uncultured Slackia sp.; assembly: GCA_934661005.1. Classification (GTDB taxonomy): domain Bacteria; phylum Actinomycetota; class Coriobacteriia; order Coriobacteriales; family Eggerthellaceae; genus Slackia. Next base: position 70,074 of record CAKUIK010000003.1, on the reverse strand, counting down.
AGCACGCAAGAAGCCCCCGATAGCGCCCCTTGTCGCGCGCGCCACGCTTTTCAGCCTCTACCCGCGCATATTTTAAAATCCCCCAATGAACGGGGAAATGAGTGTATTTTTCCGCCGTAAGGAGTACAATTTATGCATCACGAGGGCTTTGCCACGTATTTTATGCATTCATAATTTCGACTGAGGGGAACGAAATGACGAAACGCGCCGTACGTCACGATGTGATTCGTGACATTATCCGAAAAGGCAACATCAAAACCCAGCGAGACCTGGTCGAGCAGCTTTCCGCCGAAGGCTACGACTGCACGCAGGCGACCGTCTCTCGCGACATCGCGGGCATGGGCTTGGCGAAATCGCGCGAGGGCTATTATGTGCTGCCCGAAGACCTTCGCTTGCAGCGTATGGTGGGCGAACTGGTCGATTCTATCGAAGTCGTCAACAACTTCATCGTGCTGCGCACGCCTTCCGGCATCGCAAGCGGCGTGACCGTGGCGCTTGACGCGGCCGAACTCAAGGGCGTCGCAGGCTCGCTCGCCGGCGACGACACCGTGTTCGTGATGTGCTATTCCTCAATCGACGCAGAAAACGTCGCCGCAGTCATTCGCAGACTGCAAGACCAATAAACACGAGCGCCATCGCGCTCGAACCTTTCAAGAAGCAGCCGCTTCGCCTCGATACAAAAAATGGGAGCCATATTGGCTCCCATTTTTCATTCAAGCGGAATTGCCGCTAGCCGCGCATCTCTGCGCCCGTGGCCTTCGACACCTTCGTCACGAGCTTCTCGTGCGCCTTGTCGACCTCTTCGCTCGTCAGCGTGCGGTCGGCCGCGCGATACGTCAGCGAGAACGCCATCGACTTCTTGCCCGCGCCCACGCGCTCGGCATCGCGATACACATCGAACAAGCGCACGCTCTCGAGCAGCTTGCCGCCCGCACTCTGCATGCACTGCATGATCTTCTCGCACGTCACGGTCTCGTCCACGACGAACGCGGCATCGCGTTCGACGCCCGGGAACTGAGGCACGTCGACGTAGTCGCGAGCCGGGCGAGCATTGCGCTCAAGCGCAGCCATATCGAGCTCGAACGCCACCACAGGACCTTCGGCGTCGTAGGCAGCAACCGCCAGCGGGTGCAGCTCGCCCACCCAACCGATCACGTCGCCGCCAGAAAGCATCTCAGCCGCACGGCCAGGCTGCAAATGCGGCGCGTCTTCAGCAGAGAGCGCCTTGAAGCGAACCTTCGACAGCGCGAGCTCGCGAGCGATGGACTCGAGCACGCCCTTGCCATCGAAGAAGTCGAACGCACGCGGATCGGTGTTCCAACCCTTGTCGTCCATTGCGCCCGCCAAAACGCACGCCAGCTTACGGCGTTCCTTCGGCTTGCGATCGCCCTCGTGGGCCGCAAACACGGTGCCGATTTCGTACAGCTGAATGTTCGAAACGCCATGAGCTTGGTTATGCGCGACGCTGCGCAAAAGGCCAGGAATCACGGTGCGGCGCATGAACGCCTGCTCGGAATTCATGGGGTTGATGAGCTCAACCGCCTCGCCCAGGCCGTCTTCCTTCATGCGAAGCTTATCGAGATCGTCGCCAGCGGCGAACGAATACGTCATGGTCTCATTTACGCCGCACGCAGAAAGGGTGCGATGGATTTTCGCATCCACGAGCTGCGCGTTCGTGCGCACACCAATGCGACCGCGACCAGCAGGAAGCGTGGTGGGAATATTGTCCATGCCGTAAAGGCGCAGCACCTCTTCGTACAGGTCAATCTCGCGCGGGAGGTCGGGGCGGAACGTGGGCGAAACCACCGACAGCACGTCGGCATCTTCGGTTTGGGCCACTTCGCAGCCGAGGCGCTCAAGCGTGTCGACGATAAAGTCACGCGGAATGTCGGCGCCCATCATGGCCTGGAAGCGCTTCACGCGGAACTGCAGGTGCGCCTGCTCGCTGGGAGCGGGCCACGCATCGACAATGCCGCAGCCGTCTTCGCCAATACTGGCAACGGTGCCGCCGGCAACTTCGACGATGAGCGCCGCAGCGGCAGCCGAGCGCACCTCGACGTCGTGGTCGTCGACGCCACGCTCATAGCGCATGGAGCTCTCGCTGAACAAGCCCAGGTTGCGGCTCGTACGGCTCGTGCGGCCAGGCTCGAACACGGCAGTCTCGAGCAGAATATCGGTCGTTTCCTCGGTGACCTCGGTATCGAGACCACCCATAACGCCCGCAAGCGCCACGGCGCCCTGCTCGGGCGTGGAAATAACCGTCATATCGCTCGTGAGCTCGCGATGCTCGCCGTCGAGCGTGGTGAGCTTCTCACCGTCTTCGGCAGCGCGAACCACGATATGTGCCACGCCTTCGGCATTCTTAACCTTGTTCAGGTCAAACGCATGCAGCGGCTGGCCGAACAGGAACAGAATATAGTTCGTCACGTCAACGACGTTGTTCACGGAACGCTGGCCGATGGCGGCGAGACGCTCGACCATCCAGTCGGGGCTCGGGCCAACCTTCACGCCATGAATCACGCGAGCGGAATAGCGCGGGCAGCGCACAGCGTCGGCAACGTCGATTTTCACGGCGCCGGGCTCAGGCTCGCCCGCAAGCTCCAGCTTGGCGGCCATATCCTGCAGCGGATTCGTCCACGGCTTGGCGTACATGGCGCCAACTTCGCGAGCGAAGCCCACAACGGAGAGGCTATCGGGGCGGTTCGGAGTGATTTCCAAATCGAGCACCGTATCGGTAAGGCCCATGAAATCAGCGATGGGTTGGCCGATTTGCGCGTCTTCGGGAAGCACCCAAATACCCTCATGGTCGGTGCCCATGCCCAATTCGCGCTTCGAGCAGCACATGCCCATAGACGTCACGCCGCGAAGCTTCGACTTCTTGATTTTGAAATCGCCGGGGAGCACCGCACCAATCGTGGCAACAGGCACTTTGATGCCAGCGGCGATATTCGGGGCGCCGCACACGATTTGAATCGGCTCGTCGCCGCCCACATTCACCTTCACCACATGCATGTGGTCGGAATCGGGGTGGTCTTCGCACGTCTCAACATAGCCCACGACCACGCCGTCGAACGCGGCGCCAAGCTTGTCGACGCCCTCGACGCCCGTACCCGTAAGGTCGAGCTTGTCGCAGAACGCCTTGATATCAGAAGGCACCTCGACATAATCGGAAAGCCACTTCAAAGAAACTTTCATAATTCGTCCTATCTAAACAGCCATCTCTGATCTAGCAAAAAATCAACGAGCGGGCCTTTTATTTAATCAATCGCCGCAGGTCAACCAAAAGCCAGCGAGGGCTTTTGTGGTGCGCCGAATTAAGGTGTCGGGCGGCCGAGCGTACTTCGTTACGCGAGGGTAAGCCCGAAAGCCTTAAGGCGACGTGCCACGGAAGACCGCAGCGTCGGCAGTCAGTTTTAAAAATTAAAATTTTTAAAACTGACGCAAGAAACGCATGTCGCCTTCAAGCAACATACGCAAATCGGGCACGTTGTACTTCAGGCATGCGATGCGTTCAACGCCCATGCCGAACGCGAAGCCCGAATACTCCTCGGGGTCGATGTCCACAAAGCCGTAGACGTTCGGGTCGACCATACCGCAGCCCAGAATCTCGAGCCAGCCCGTGCCTTTGCACATACGGCATTTCTCGCCGTTGTGCAAATGGCCCGAGCCGCCGCACACGCCGCAGCTCACGTCGGCTTCGGCAGAGGGCTCGGTGAACGGGAAGTAATGCGCGCGGAAACGCGTCTTGCGATCGGGGCCGAACATCTGCTTGCAGAAGTAATCGAGCGTGCCCTTCAGGTCGCCAAACGAAATGCCTTTGTCAACGACAAGGCCTTCCACCTGGTGGAACTGGGGCAAGTGGCTCGGGTCGGCAACGTCGCGGCGGTACACCTTGCCCGGCGCGATGATGTAGATAGGCGGCTTGTTTTCCTCCATGGTGTGCACCTGCACGCCCGAGGTTTGCGTGCGCAGAAGCGCCGCCGATTCGCCCTTCACGGCAGCCTGCTCGCCCGTGCGGTCGACGAGGTAGAACGTATCCTGCATGCCGCGCGACGGGTGGTCGGCGGGAGCATTCAGGGCTTCGAAATTGTAGTAGTCGGTCTCGGCCTCGGTACCGGAAGCCACGGAATAGCCCATGCCGAGGAAGATATCGGAAATCTCGTCGATGATGCCGCTGATCAGGTGGCGCGTTCCAACCTGCTGGCCGCGGCCGGGAAGCGTGATGTCCACGGCTTCCGCATCCATCTTTGCAAGCAGCTCCGCCTTCGCAAGTGCGTCTTTGCGGTTCGCAAGCGCCGATTCCACCGCATTGCGCACGATATTCGCAGTTTTGCCCACTTCAGCGCGCTCTTCCTTGGGAAGCTGACCCATGCCGCGCAGATAGCCCGTAAGCGTACCCTTCTTGCCAAGCACGGCCACGCGTACCTCTTCGAGCGCCGCCGTGTCGGCAGCGGCCTCGATGTCGCGCAGGGCTTGGGCATTGAGCTCGTTGAGCTCGTTGACTATTGCCATAGCCTTCGCCTTTCGTCGTTGCGCCGGGCGCCCTACCGCCCGGCCGCCGCGCCCGAGGTTGCGCGACCTTCGCCAATAAAAAAGAGCCTTCTTTCACCCCTCGGCCGAACCCGACAACTCGCGTTCGGAACCCAAGGACGAAAGAAGGCTCTCGCGGTACCACCTTGGTTGACGGCCTTCACGCGAAATTGCGCAAGCGTGCCGCCCGCTCGTATGCCCTGTAACGGGAGCGCCCGGCATGGCCTAGTTGCGAATCCGCGGAATTGTCCGCCAGCGTTCAACCATGCTGCTCGGAAGGGAATCGGCGTTGCTGCGCACTTGAGGCCCTTCCAGCCAAGGGGCCCTTCTCTGAAAAGCACGCGTCTGCAAGCCGCTGTCTTCGTCTTAGCATTTGCGTTCGAAAGTATAGCGCACTTTCGCCCGATGCAGCACCATCCATCACGACGCTTCACGAATTTCAGGCAAACAAAGAAGCCCGCTCAAGCGAGCGGGCTTCTTCTTCAAGCGATGTATTCGCGGTTGAAACTACTCAGCAGCAGCTTCGGTGGCCTCGGCGGCAGCTTCCTCAGCGGGAGCAGCTTCCTCGGCAGGAGCCTCAGCGGCAGCCTTAGCAGCTTCAGCTTCAGCCTTCTTGGCGTACTCGGCAGCACGCTTAGCCTTCTCGGCAGCCTTGGCTTCGCGCTCAGCCTTCTTGGCAGCCTCGAGCTCGGCAGCCTTCGCAGCCTTGGCGGCCTTCTTCTCGGCCTCGGCCTTAGCGACCATGTCGGCGGCAGAGCCGAACTTGTCGGCGAAGCGCTGGACGCGTCCACCGGTGTCGATGAGCTTCTGGGTGCCGGTGAAGAACGGATGGCACTTGTTGCAGATGTCAATCTTCAGCTCGCTCTTGGTGGAGCGGGTGGTGAAGACGTTGCCGCAGGTGCACTTAACGGTGCACTCAACGTATTCGGGATGAATTCCCTGCTTCATTGGTATTCTCCTTTGACAGAGTGCCTTGGTTTCCGACCAAGGCAGGACACAGCCCTCGAATAATACCACAGCCCCTACCCTGCATTGCAAGGGAGAAGCTGTGAAGATTCGAGAGTTTCACGGAATCGAGACGCGCTTTCGCGAGTCCCCCATTCGAGCCGAGCGCTACAGCGACAAAACCCATTCCGCATAGCCTTCGGCATTGCGGTCAAGCTCCTCGTCGCTCAAGTCGGCCTCGGCGCCAAAGAGTGTCCACGGCGCATCGACATACGTCGCGTCGAGGTAGTTCGCCGTCGCATGGAACGGAGCGAGCACCTGCGCCACGCCGAAGCCAACGGGGCCCGCCGCGTCATAATGTTCCTCGGCGTCGCCCGCACTCACGGCATAGGCAATTTTCTTGCCAGCCATCTTCCTGCCCGGCTCGCCCGGCAACACTCGCTCGCCGCCATGCGACCAGCCGAACGTATACACCTCGTCTTCCCATGCGCGCAACACAGGAGGACAGCTGTACCAGTACACCGGGAATTGGAATACGATCGTATCATGGGCCTCGAGCGCCGCGTGCCACGCGTCGGCATCGATGATTCCGTCGTTCGCGGCAATCTCGGCGGCCAAATCGCGCACTTCGATCGATTCCGGGTGCTTTTGAAGCTCGCGCGCCCATCGCGCATTCACGCGCGACCCGTCGGCAAGATGAGGATGCGCCACCAGTACAAGCGTTTTCTTCTTATTCATGAGGGTCCTTTCCCGCAACTCACGTTTTATTTGAACTGCGATTCGTGCTTCGCGAAGAAGTCGGTGCGCGGCGGAAGCTCCACGATGGCGTGGCGACCCGCCTCAACGTCGGCGGCGTCGCACAGCTCGGCCATGCCCTCGAACGGCGCGTTCCAGCTGAACACGCGCTCGGCGGGCAGGCCCAAATGCTCCACGATTTTCTCGCAGCCATCGGGTGCCACAGGGTGCATGAGCAGCGTGGCGACGCGCAGCGTGAAGAAACTGTCGACCAGAATCTGGCGGCGCATGTCGGCATCGTCGGCACCCTCGGCGGCCTTGATGCCGTCGGCCCAGTGCTTCTGCGCCCAACGAATGAAGTCATCCATGAGCGTCATAACCGAATGCAGCTCGGCCTTGTGCATGATGGCCTCGTATTCCGCCAACGCCTTATGGCAGCGCGCCACCACATCGGCCGCGGGAGCGCCAAGGGGCATGAAGCCCTCGAAGTTCTTCTGCGCCTCGTAGAAGCAGCTGCGCGCCAAGCGGTTGAACACGTTCGTGAGCAACGCGCCTTCCTTGAGCACGGGGTCGGCCACGCGGGGGTCGTTGCGCTTCGCCTCGTCGGCCTCGAACGGCTTTGGCTTGAAGCCCACCGATTTCACATCAAGGCCCAGGCCAAGCCAGTGGGCGCGCAGCTGGTCAACCGTATAATGCTCGAGCAGTTGGTCGGCCGAAGGAGGCTTCACCGCGCCCGAAGACGACGCCTTCACCTTGCCGAACAGAATGTGGTGGTTCGCGATGAGACTCGTTTGCTGCAAATCGCCCGGCTGCGGATACGCGGCCTCGGCATTGCCGTTCTCGAGCGCCATCCACAGCGCGGGCTGGGCAACGCCGTAGAAATACAGGTTGTCTTGGCCGATGAACTGATACACGCGTGCATCGGGGCTGCACCACCAGTCGCGCACCGCGCTCAGCTCTTCGCCGCGAGCCTCGAGAGCCGTGGCCGAGAAGCTCACAGGCGCCCACAGGCTTTCGGGCCAACACCACACCGTGAGGTCGTCCACGCCCTCCATCTCGGGCACCTTCACGCCCCATTCCACATTGCCAGAAATGCGGAACGGCACAAGCGCCTTGCCCGTGCGGAAGCGAATTCCGGCAGCGGTGAGCTCGTCGCGGGCGGCATCGCGCGATTCGATGTTGGCGAACTCGAGCTCGAAGCTTTGCTTGTTGCCCTCGGCGGCATGGAACTCGTGCGCGGGCAGCTTCGACTCGATGGCGCGGTAATCGGCCTCAAGCTCGTTTTTGATATAGATGACGGGCGGCACGAGGAATTCCTTGGCCGTTTGCGACACCACGGGGCGCACCTCAGGGTCGGCCTCAAGGTTTTCGGCGACCTCGGCAAGCTGCTCGCGGAAATTCGGCAGGTCGAAATACCAGTTGCGCACGGGACGAAGCTCGGGCACGCACCCCGTGAGCGACGACGTGGGCTTGATAAGATCGGCCGGGTCGAACTGGTGACCCAAGTCGCATTCGTCGGCATAGGCCTTTTCCGATTTGCAGCCCTGCACGGGGCAATAGCCGTGCACCTGGCGGCCGTTAAGGAACTGACCCGCCTCGGGATCGTAGAACTGCAGCGTTTCCATAAGGCGCAAGTGGCCGTTTTCGTGCAGCTTTTCGAGCAAATCGTTCGTCACGCGCTGGTGCACTTCGCCCGCGCGGCCGATGCCCGAGCCTTCGTAGATGGAAAGCGAGATGTCATAAGCATCAAGCGTCGCCTTCTGCGCATCGTGGTTGCGCTGCACGTAGTCGACGATGGTGCCCTCGAAGCCTTCGTTCTCGCAAGCTTTGCGGTAGCCCTCCTGAATGGGCGAGCCGAAGCAATCGGTGCCGGAAACGAACAGCACGTTCTGCTCGCCAATGCGGTCGCGAAGGAAGCGCGCATAGGCATCGGCGGGCACGAACACGCCCGCAACGTGGCCGAAATGCAGCTTTTTGTTGCCATACGGCATGCCGGCGGTCACAACCGCGCGCGCAGGCCAGGTCAATTCGCTTGTGTAGCTCACGAAAGAACCCCCTCGTTCTTCAAAAGTTCAATCAGTTTCGCGGCTGCGGCCTGCGTAGCCGAGTCGCTGTCGCTTTCGGAAAGCAAATCCATAAGCGAACCCAAATCGCTCGATTGGGTCAGCGTAATCACATTGTAGTCTGAGCCGAGGTTCGCAAGTTGCGCGGCGGCTTCGATTGCGTCATCGAAAACGCCCACCTCATCGGCAAGGCCATTTTCAACGGCCTGCTCGCCGGTGAACGGAAGGCCCGTCGCAAGCGCACGGGCCGCATCGAGGCTCATGGAGCGCCCCTCAGCCACATTTTCGACGAAGACTTCGTTCGTCACATCGATGAGCTCCTGGTAGTAGGCGCGTTCCTCGTCGGTCAAAGGACGCGTGCCGTAGCTTGAATCTTTCGATTCCGCCGACGCGATATTGTCGACCTTGATTCCCAGCTTATCAAGCAGCTCCGAAAGGTCGGTCACCTGCATCACCGTGCCAATGGCGCCGATATCGGTGGTCTTGTTCACGTAGATCAAGTCGGCTTGGCTGGAAATCTCATACGCCGCGCTGCAATTCATCGACGCGCTCGACACCACCACGGGCTTGCTGAAACGCTTCACGTATTCAGCCATTTCCTCGCCCGCCGTTGCCGTACCGCCGCCGGAATCGACGCGCAAAACCACGGCCTGAATATCGTCGTTTTCTTCCGCCTGAGCTAAAAGCGACGAAAGACCTTCGGGAGAACAGGCCGTGCCGTCGTATTGGATGGTTCCCGAAATGTCGATGACCGCAACCGTAGGCCCGTCGGTAAACTCTTCCTCGATGGCGCCCAAACCAAAGCCCGAAAGGGAGCGAACCGCGCTCGAACACGACATTGCCCCAATGGTGAAGCAGAACACAACGGCAAACAGAATCACACCGAGCACGATCCAAGGCGCCATGTTCTTTTTCTTCGGCACGGAAGCAGCATAGGCGGGCTGAGACGCAGGCGCATTGTACGACTGGGAGTAACCTTGCTGGCCATATCCAGGCTGAGCGTATTGTTGAGCGCCAGGCTGGCCATACGGCTGCTGCGCCTGAGGCTGGCCATACGCCTGGGCCTGAGTAAAGGGCTGCGCCTGGCCTTGGGCATATGCCTGGCTTTGCTGCGCGTCAAAACCTTGCGGCGCCGCGGGCTGCGGCGGCTGCTGGGGTTGCTGGTTCGTGTGGTCTTCGGCCATGGATGCGCCTTTCCGAATATGAATCTGTCGCACGCGTGAACGTAACCTATTCATGTTATCGAAAACCGCGGCTGTTGCGACGGTAACCCACCGATTTGATAGAATCGCAAACCATGAAAACGCAATCTCACGCCACAACCCAAAACATAGATGCGCCCGCCATCGACAATGCGCGCGGCATTGGTGCAGAAAACGCCGCGCTTAGAGAAAGGCGCGAAACCTCGAATCGCCCTCGCCCCTCTCGGCGCGCATGCGCGCTTCTTTCCTGGGCCGCCGTCGCGATTATGCTCGTCTTCATTTTCTTTATGAGCGCGAAAACGGGCAACGACCTCGATAACCACTCGGGCATTATCTCGGTCATCAAGAATCTTCTGGCCGTGGGCGCTACGGCGCTCTTCGGCCACGAGGTCGACGTCTCGCCCGTTGGACACTTCACGGAATATTTGCTGCTCGGCGCGGCGCTTGCAAACGCGCTGCGCTTCACGTCGTGGACCGCGTTCGAGAAAAACGCCGTCGCGCACCCCGCAGGCATGCTCGGAGACTTCCCCACCCCGCTCGTCGCGCTCATTTTCTCGAGCCTTTATGGCGTAAGCGACGAGTTCCACCAGATTTTTACGCCCAGTCGAAGCTGCGACCCCATGGATTGGCTCGTCGACACCTGCGCCGCAGCCATTGGAGCTGCCATCGTATGGGCGCTTCTGAAAAGGCACTATTTCCGCTCTCAATAGCACGCCCAGAAACCGAAACCTGCCAAACGCTCAGAGCATTTAGCAGGTTTCAACGTCTGGCGGTTGGCGCCTTCAATCTTAGATTCGAGGGAGGGCTCCATGGATATCCCTCCCTTGTTGCAAGAGCTTGCTCCGTTCCATCGCTCTTCGCAGGAATCATCCAACTTGCCGTATCGGGAGCGCGAAAAACCTCGGAAAAGAAGAGGAGCGGCTGGATTAAATCCTAGCCGCTCCCAAGCGTTACCGGCGTCGCCCGCCGTTACTTATTGAAATCCCAGCCTCTTAAGTTCGAGCGCCGCTGATAGTTGGAGCATACTAACCTACGCCCGAACCCCGCTACACCAGAACCTTGAAGACGCACTTCTTGTTATGGGAAGCGCCGTCGACGGCAATGCCCGGCTTGTGGGCATCGTCGGGGAAATACGCCGCGAAGCTGCCGGGCTCAAGAACCACCTGCGTGGCGGCCTCGCCTTCAAGCAGCATGAAGTCGCCCTCTTCGTCGAATTCGCCGGCATCGCACTTGGCGATCACCTGGGAGTCGATGCGTTCAATGCCCGAAGCCACAACCTGTACGTCGATGTAGCGCTTGTGCGCTTCGAACTTGCAATCTTCGAATGCCTTCGAATCGTATTCGGCAACGTTCACATACAGCGCATCGCCGTCGATATCGTTGCGGCCGCACGGCAACGTGCCTAGGTCGTGCTCACGCGCCCACTCAATCGCGCGGCGCACGCCCTCGTGGCCGATGGTCGACAAATCGGTGCTTTCGATATTTCCGAAAATCATGGGATGTCCTTCCTTGTTGCGAATCCCAAAACCGCGCATTGACGCACGGCACACCCATTATAACGAGCCTTGCAACGGAGCCTGGAACAACCCGCCTTTGCACGAAGCCCGCACATGCCCCACGCATAACGGGCGGCCCCAAAGCCACCCGATACGAATTTTTATTTCAGCAATTCGCGGCCCGCGGCCTCAAGGGCATCGAGCAACGCGTCGGCCGCGGCGCGGTCGGCATCTTTCGCGAACACGTAGAGCTTGATTTTGGGCTCGGTGCCGCTCGGGCGCACAATAACCTTGTTGCCGCCCTCAACGTCAAACTCAACGACGTTCGCCGAAGGCAGGCCATTCACGCCGCCCTCGTAGTCGACCACAGCTTCAACCGCGCGACCGGCAAGTTCGCTCGGAGCCTGCTGGCGCAACTTCGCCATAATGCCGCGCATGGTTTCAGCGCCTGCAGCACCCGGGAACGACACCGACGCGGTGCGATTGAGCCACCAGCCATGCTTTTCGTAGAGCGCACGCATGGCCTGCGCCAGGTTCATGCCGCGCAACTTGTAATCCTGCGCCATTTGGCAAATAAGCAAGCTCGCGTTCACGGCGTCTTTGTCGCGCACATGGTCGCCCGACAGGTAGCCATAGCTCTCTTCGAAGCCAAAAATGAAACGGTCAACTTGGCCAGCATCGGAAAGCTCGGTGATGATGTCGCCGATGTATTTGAAGCCCGTGAGGCAGCGGCGCAACTCAAAGCCATACTCCGAGGCAAGCGCGTCAACCATGGCGGAAGACACGATAGTCGTGACCGCAACCTTATCGGAGAGATCCTCTCCACGCTCGCTGCGCATGCGAGCGATGTAATCGAGCAGAAGCACGCCCATTTCGTTGCCGGTAAGCAGCGTATAGTCGTCGCCGTCTTTGCACGCAACGCCCACGCGGTCGGCATCGGGGTCGGTCGCGAGCAGCAGGTCGGGATGCACTTCCTCGCACAGGTCGATGCCCTTCTGCATGGCCTCGCGAATTTCGGGGTTCGGATACGGACACGTGGGGAAATCGCCATTGGGCTCGCGCTGCTCAGGAACCACCGTGATATCGGCGATGCCCGCACGCTCAAGCACGGTGGTCACAGGAATCAGACCCGTACCATTGAGCGGCGTGTATACGAGTTTCAAAGGAGCTTCGGCGACCTGATCGGCGGAAAGGCTGCTCACCGATTTGGACAAAACCGCATCGTAATAGCGCTCGAGCACCGCATCGTCGATCCATTTCACCATGCCCGACGCCACGGCTTCATCGAAGTCCATCGTCTTCACGCCCGAGAATGCATCGGTGTTCGCGATAGAAGCAGAGATGGCTTTCGCAGCCGCGCTCGTGATTTGGCAGCCATCGGGGCCGTAGGCTTTATAGCCATTGTAGGCAGCCGGGTTGTGGCTTGCCGTCATGCAAATTCCGCCCGAACAGCCCAGGTCACGCACGGCGAACGAAAGCGTAGGCACAGGGGAAATCTTCGGGTACACATGCGCCACGATGCCGTTGGCGGCCAAGATGGCAGCCGTGACTTGCACGAACAACTCGCCCTTATTGCGCGAGTCGCGCGCAATCGCAACGCTCGGGTTCTCAAAATTCGCATTCAGGTAGTCGGCGAAACCTTGCGTGGCGCGGCCGACGGTATAGATGTTCATACGATTCGTGCCGGCGCCCAGCGTGCCGCGCAAACCCGCCGTGCCGAAAGCCAAATCTTGGAAGAATGCGTCCACCGCAGCAGAATCGTCGCCCGCATCGGCCGCTTTCTTCATCTCGACCAGCTCGGCCGAAAGCTCCGCGTCGGAAACGTTGGCAATCCAGCGCTCCAATTCAGCACACACATCGCGATTTTCCATTTTGCATCTCCTAACCACCCAAAGGCCTCGTTCGCTTGCAAAGATAAACCGTTTGGGCGGCCGGACGTGCGATTCCGATAGATTCCGCACGAGCCGAACAGCACTTAATGTGCTGTTCGTGCGAGCCAGGACTTGACCGAAGCGGAAGCGCATGTCCGTCCGCCCAAACGCAGGCCTGATTACTTTCCTTCATTCCCCGCATCAAGAAATTTCTTGCGCGTGACGAAGTTCCACACCATAACAATTGCCGTGGCGCCGATCTTCGTAATGAGATAGTGAATATGCAGCAGCTCAACGCCCGCCCACATGCACACGTTGTTGATGATAAGGCCAATCACCGAAAGCACCACGAAAATGATGAACTCGCGGCGGCGGCTCATGCCTTCTTTGTGCGTGAACACATAGCGCATCGATGCCACATAGTTGAACACAACCGACACCGTGAACGAAATGGTGGCCGATACCAAGTAGTTCACGCCGAACGCCTCGGTGAGCAATGCGAGCAAGCCGTAGTCAATAACGAAAGCGATAACGCCTACCACGCCGAATTTTGCAATTTGGGCTAAAAGTTTCTGCATATATCTCCTTCCGCCGGCCCTACCGTCGCCAGCAGTCGCCGGCGCTTCGCGGCAATCCGGCAGCGCATTTCAGGTTCGGCCTTCACCTCGCGTACCGAACCTTCCGCAAAACACTCAATAAAGCATCGCAAAACGTCTGGGCAAATGGCGCGCTTCCGCACGGTTCCGCGCAGCCAAACAGCTCCTAATGCACCGCTTGCGCGAGGCGGGGCCGTTTGAGCAAGAAGCATATCACCCGCCCAGACTCCGAAAGGTCCTTTACGTCCAAAACTGGAACGTTTCCAACAACCCCTGGTATGCCCACGGGTAGGCATCCGAAACCCATCCAGTTTCCGCCGTAATGCACAAGAGCACCGTATAGGCCACGCCAACCGCAACCGCAACCGGCAGCACGCGCACGAACACCGCGTGGGCCTTCGAGCCGTTTTCGATGTTTTCGTTCACAATGAACAGCAGCAACACCGCCGCCATAAGGAACATGATGCTGAAGTCGGCGAAGTAGCGCTGAAGAATGCCCGCCATTTCCGCATCGGCCACAGCGATGAGCACGCCGATGCCGATGAGCACGCCGATTACGCCTGCCACCGTGCGCGTCTTGCGCTGGCTAATGCGCATTTGCAGAATGCGGCGGGCAAACGGCAACACCCACAAAATGGGAAGCACGGCGAAAATGCCGCCGAACGTGACTTCCTTCACCGTTTGTCCCAAATACGTGGTGTCGAACGTGACGGCCTGCAAATAAGGGAACACGCCCGTGGTCGCGGGGGTTTGGAACAAATATGCGAACAACGCAGGCGCAATGCGGCCCACCGCCATGCCGCGCTTCGTCATGTCGTTTACCGTGAGGTTGTAGTTCGCGCCGAAATCGAACAGGCTGCCAAAGCGCGCCTTGTTGTACCACATGATGCCCGCGCACACCACGATATAGGGTGCGATAAGGCACGCGAACTGACGAGCGCCCGCCGCGGTGCGAATGCGGCCTTCGGTGATGTACATGCGCCAGAACAGCGGAAACGCCAAGAAGCTCAGCAACACGAGCTGCGGGCGGCACCCCACCACGAGCGCCATGCAAAGCGAGCCCGCCAAATAGAAGCCCTCGGGGCGTTTATGGCTGCGGCCCACCATCCAGAAATACAAGCCCCATACCGAAAACGCGAGCGCCAGCATAATGGGCAGCGAATAGAACGTGGGGAACTTCAGCAAATACGGCATGCCGCAGCACGTCACAATCGCGATTTGCAGTAGCAGGAACACGCCGGTCGTCATGCGCTTGAAGTGGTAGCGGGCGAAGCGGTCGAGCAGCGCCGAGAGGCCCGCGATGAAAAACACCATGCCGATGAGCACGCCAATCGCCGTGGGGAAATTCGCTCCCGTAGCAAGGTAGAACGGCAGGTAGAACAGCAATACCGGCACCACGCCGAAGTACACGTAGTAATGGCCCTCGTAATAGGCGGTATCCCACAAGTAGTTCTCGCCGGTTTCTTTCACCAGCTGGTCACGGGCGCCGCGATCGTACGGGTCGTCCATATTCTGCAACCAGTTGGGCGGTTCTTCTTCCAAATACAGCTTGCCCTGCGTCATGGATTTTGCGAGCTCGGCGTATTGCTGCGCATTTTCGCCGCCGCATTCGAACACGTTGATAACGCTCACGCCATCCCACGAGCCCGAGTTGTAATGCTGTGTGGCAACGCCCACGAGGTTCGTGCCGAACAGCAGAAACGACGCGCCCACCCAAATCTCGACCGCAGCCACGCCAATGACGGCGATCTTCGTGCGGCGCGGGTGCTCGCGCAACTGCGTGCGATACAGGCTCGACTTGGGGCGAAACGCGTATATGAGGGCCATGATGCACGCCGCGAACACAAAGCGCTCATTGCTGAAATGGAACGGCTCAGGCGCATTGAGCACGATTTTCGACACATACAGCGGGTAGGTGACCTTCGTTTCCCCGTCGTCGACGCCCACCTGAATGCGCAGCTTGTACACCGAGCCCGACGCATTGATGTTGAGGTATTTGCTCTCGTCGTTGTTGGTGGAGACATACGTCACCGGCACGCCTGCCGTGTATTCGTCATCGTCGAAATACGTCGAGTGCGCGTCGTCGGTGAACCAGATTTTCACGGGCACGTTTTGCGCCGACTGGTTCCCCGAGAAATCGAGCTTGATATTATGCACGGGCACGCCGACGTAATCGAACTCGATGGTGTTGTCGATGGCCGAGATACGCAGGCGCTCATCGGCGGTTTCCTGCAGGTTCGACTGCTCGTTCACCGTGATGGACTGCCAGGTGAGGCTGCGCCAATGGTTGAAGTTGAACACCACGACTTCAAGCGCCGCGGCGCACAGCAAAATAACGCAGGCAACCTTCGCGAAGTGTCGCAACCGCGCGTGATGAGTGGCGATGAACTCGCCAAGTAATGTAAAGAAAGCATGCATGGAGCGCATTATACCCAAGGTCACGCGCCGAATGAACGCTCGAGCCCGCGCCCCCATGCGCACCACAAAAAAGCGCCTCCCGAAAGGAACAATCCACTCACTCGGTATCGACGTTTTTCAGATTCAGCCCAAAATCAACGTTACGCAGGACGATTGCCGATGTAACTATTATCACGGCTGCGGATAACAGGCACATCGACAAACACGACAAGAAATCATATCCATTGGGAGCGCAAAAAGACGACCGTAGAATCATTCCGCAATCGGCAACAAACGGAATGCCCCCGAAGAAGCACGAAGCAATGAAATACGCAACGATAACGCCCATGGCAACAGGCGGTCCCGTCAACAACGAGATCGCCACTTGAACTATACTCAGAGCAATCGAAACGCTTATTTGCACACACAGCGCTTCGAGCACGTTTAAATCAACAGATTCACCATTCCAGTCAAAAGCGACCACATTCATACGGACTTCTGAATCCAGGCCTCCGTTACCGGCGCCAAAAACAGCACATAGAATCAGCAATCCGCCATACAGGATAAATACAACCAGCATAGCCCATATCTCTTTGCCCAAAAACCAAAGTTGCGTCGAACGACATCGAGAAATGACTTGGCATCCGCTCGCGCGATAATCAGAACAAGGATAAAAACCAACGAGGCAAGCAACGGAGACATTAAGAGCAAACCATGTGGGCGGCACGACAAAAACGCTTCCGGCGTCTGGGTCAAACGGGTTCGATCCCAAAAGAAACGATGCCAGCACCTCTGAGGGAGACGGGGCAAGACCTATAAGCTCGACATTTGCATCATATCGTGCAGCAAGAACCGCAAGAACGGCAAACGAAACGCAATATAGCGGGATGCATTGGGGAATGCTTCGGCATACGTCGTACCAGACGATGCGACCCAAGCACCGTACGACGCCACGCTTCACCATCAGTCGCTCCCATCGACCGGACATATTTGCCCCTCGCGCATTAGCATTGCCTCATCAACTACTGAGTCGAGCGCACCTTTCTCATGGTTTGCGACAACCACAACCGCCCCATTTCGTTTGCATCTCTCGATAACGTCGCAGACAATACCCGGGCCCGCCTCGTCAAGGGCATTAAGCGGCTCATCCAGCAACACAATTTGGGGCTTTTCCATAATGGCGCACGCAATGCCTAGACGCTGTTTCATACCCAGCGAATAAGCCTTGTACTTCCTTTCATCATCCGGATTAAGCCCAACCTTGCGCATCGCGTCTCGTATGTCCTCGCCGCCGGCAGCCCCCCTTATCGAGGCTAGTAATTTTAGATTATCGAAGCCGGTGTAAGACGGGATGAAACCTGGCTTCTCAATAAGCATTCCCACGCTCTGAGGAAATTCAATATCACGCCCAAGAATCTCGCCGTCAATCACCACACATCCCGTTGTCGGCTTCAGCAACCCCGCAATTGCGCAGAGAAGCATTGTTTTACCAGACCCGTTCGCGCCACGAAGCTCATAACATTTGCCGCTATCAAATGTTGCATTGATATCTCGCAGCAACGCTTTACCACGTTTTATCTTCGATAGCTCTTTTATTTCGACTTTCGCCATAGACAATCCCTCCGCACTCTTCATAAAGCGACACGCAGAGAAGCCTGCGCGGCAGAGCAACCCCACACCTAGCACCTCAATAAAAAATAGAATTGCGCCCGAACCAGACGCAACAGCCTCATAGCCGCTGCAATACGTGCCGAACATTTGCATCAAGTAGCAGATAACAAAATCCGCGCCTATACAAAGAGTAAATCCCACTGTCGGCTTTTTAAAAAGATGCCTAAACCCCAAAAATGCTATGAGCTGCAAAGCAACAATACATATCGCATCCGCTACAAAAACCATAGTGACGAACACCCACGAGTGTTCAGCTGCAGAAGGACAGTAAGATCCCATGAAGGAATCGTCTCGAAAGAATCCATGCAATGAATAACGTCGCCATGCCGCCACAAACATTGCCGCAACGAAGAATTCGACGACAACAAGCAGTATTACTCCGTACGCAATAGTGAAAATAGCCATTTCGCGACAAGTCGTGCGACAAAAACGAATGCGTCCCTGAATTGAGTACAGGTATCGCGTTGAATAATTAAACAGCAAGATTGCAATCGGCCCCAAGACAAACCAAGCGATCGGGATGCACCCAAAAGGAGGAACTGTCGAGAAAAGCAAATAATCCAACAGCGTCACCCTGATTCCGATACCGCGAAACAGGCCATCTATTAATCTCGAATTAATCGCGCACGAGACGACGATCACCGCGAACGAAGCACTCACCATTCGAACAAAACGCTGTTCGGGGAAAAAATCGCTGGAGAGCGAATCTCGCAACCTCGTCATTCTGAAGCCTTCAGTCCGAGCCGTCTGCCCTCGATAACAAGCATGACCCCTTCCATTAGACTCAGCCCGCCTAAAAAACACAATATCTGTGCGAAGGAATACCCCCATACAGGCTGATCAGGCCTCATGAATATCGCAGGGACAAGCCAAGCAGAATCGCCCGAACCAAATATGAAGTACAGAATAAGGCATATCATGAACGACGAGCATGTAACCAATCCTCGATTCGGCAAAACAAAGCCAAGAGCCAAGGGGAAGCATGCGAGGAGACCAGAAGTCACGCCAATAACGGCCGCATAAATTGCATAATATTGCACAATATTGTCATAAAACAAATCACTAAAGAGTGAGTATGCAAAAATTGGGTATACACCAGCCGAGGAATCGGGGGCGGTCAATGGCAGCCAAAGAGCCGTTAGATAAAAATCAAAAAGCAAGGGGGCGAGCGAAGCCACGATGCCAATCGCAAAGCTCGCGAAGTATTTTGCTCCAATATAGCTCAACCTCGATGCGCGCGACACGACCTGCGCCACATATCCGCTTCGACAGTCCATATAAAGGGAATCGGAAAAAGGGATGCACACAATAAGCGGCAAAAGCGAGAAGAAAAGCATTGGAAATATCGACCCGCCCCATCCCCCAATCCAGCGATTGTGAACGGACAGGGGGTACCCAGTCGTCGTTAAATATAGTTCCTGATTGCTGGCTTCGGGAATGACGCACGTAATTATATGAAGCCCTACAATCAAGATTCCGGCAAGCAAAGCTACAATAAGCCTCCAATTGCAGAAAGCCCGATGCAATTCCTCTTTAAGTACCGCTAAAATAAGCAACGTCAATCACCCACCGCAAGATGAACCAAGACTTTACGTGGATAGTCCAAACAGGTCAGCGAATAGTCCAAAGCGTAAACATGGGTCCATTGCGTTTTAGAAAAAGTTGGCTCCCACAGTTCATAAGGAATCGTAAACACCCTGGTTTCGCCCGCCGCAACGATAAAATCCGCTTTGTCCTTGGCGTTGTTTTCCAAAAGCATAAGGTCGGGATAACGCACCGTAGACCACGACCCAGCCTCCAAATTAAGCCAAACGGGCTGATACGCATCTCCAGTATTGTTCTCTATAGTTATGTCGACCAACAAGAAAAGTGGCTCATCGTATTTCAAGTATTCTGAGCTATACGTTACGCCCGTCCACCCCGGATGGTCCTCCATAGCGTCAGACTCCGACTCGATGCGCGCGTTAGATACAAGATACGTTATTCCTTCGGGAATAAGCTGCGCGTCGACGGTCATGCCAGACAGGGAGATCTTCTCGTCCTCAACATACTCTTTCAAATCGAGCCCAGCTTCATAGCTTCCAGAAACCGCGACTGAATCCAAAGACGACACTGACTCGTTTACCCCTTTAATCCTTCCCGCCGAAGCGAAAAAGAACACAAGAATGACGACGAGAAGGAGAATTCTCAGCCCTGTTTTTCTCTTTCTATCCGATACCACGCTTCACCCCGTTCTTCAAACGAGCGGGCGCGGTGGCCCACGCCCGCACCAATAGCCTAAACGCTATCGGGACTCCATAGACCCTGGGTCCTCACAACTTTGTTGTAGTCATAATTATGAAAACGAAGGAAGCAGTATGCCGACACATCTTTCTCGGGACGATTTTCCCAGACATAATTAATAAGGTATTGAGACCCAATTCCAACAGGATACGTCGGACCCCATGTGTAGACGGAACCCTTTTGAGCGCCGTTTGATTGGACATATGTCACGCCAGTGTTACTCTGGCAGTTAATATAGGATGAAGTGGGGTCGTACTTCGCCCTCCACTCGGTATCGGCACTTGCATTGTATGCTAAGTTAAAAATGTAAGGCGTATCGGCGCTATTGCCTGCATAGGCAATAGTTGCGGGCAATGCCGCAAGAACAAAACCAGCGCAAAGAACAAAACCCATAGCCCGCCTCTTCAATTGTGTCATCGTAACCCCTTTCTTGTTAACCATGCGGTAGGGAAATCTCCATGGCGATTTCCCTACAAGAATCATAAAGGCAGAAATCGTTCTACGAAGCGAACCAAACGTTTGGGCGAACGGACAAACCGTTTGGAGAAACGCAAAGGCGAACCGTTCGAACAGCATATGAGCCATGCGCCGAATTCAATCCATCGATACAGGCGACTCTTCTATAATCGAAGAGTCGCATGGGCCATGTCAAAATCAACTTTAGGAGGCCCTATTGAACACCGACCATGTACGTTTCTTTATTTCGGCGATTGACGAGGGCAGCTATGCCGCGGCTGCAGACAAGCATTACATGAGTCCCGAAGGCATATCGAAAGCCGTAAGATCGCTAGAGAAAACAACCAATGCCACTCTCGTCCTACGACGAAATGGGAGAATTGAGCCGACCGAAGATGGAAGGCTCCTTTATGCTGCAGGAAAAGAGATTATCGCTTCGATTGACAACTTAAAAAATGATATGGATCGCAGCGGCGATTAGGGTTTTCGTCAATTCGTTCGAATCATAAAAAGCGCCTCCCGAAGGAGGCGCGGTGGGACAGTTACTTACGAGGAAACTGTCCCAGTTTTGTTTAGCAGTCGAATTACAGGCCGAGCAGAGCTTTCACGTCGGCGTAGACGGTATCGACCGGGCGATCGCCGTCGACGCTCTTCAGCAGGCCCTTGCCCTTGTAATAGTCGATAAGCGGACTCGTGCTCTTGGCGTAGACGTCGAGGCGATTGCGAACCGTGGCCTCGTTGTCGTCGTCGCGCTGATACATCTCGCCGTCGCATTTCGGGCAGGTGGCATCGGCAGCGGTGCCGATGTAGCCGCATTCTTTGCAGCAGCGACGCTCGGTGAGGCGCTTGATGATAACCTCAGGGTCAACGTCGACGAGCAGCGCTGCGTCGAGCGGGCACTCGAGGCGGGCCAGCATGTCGTCGAGGGCCACAGCCTGAGCCGTGGTGCGCGGGAAGCCGTCGAGAATGAAGCCCTTCTCGCAGTCGGGCTCGCGCAGGCGCTCGTCCATGAGGTCGATGATCAGGCTATCGGGAACCAGATCGCCCGCATCCATGTAGCCCTTGGCCTTCTTGCCGAGCTCGGTCTGGTTCTTCACCGCGGCGCGCAGAATGTCGCCCGTGGAAATGTGAGGCGTGGCGAATTCCTCAACCAGCTTGGCGGCCTGCGTACCCTTGCCGGCGCCCGGGGCGCCCAACAACACGATATTCATTCGTAAGTCCTTTCAACTTATGCAGTGGCCCCATTGTATCAGCTTGCGCACGCACGTGAAGAAAACCCAGACAATGCGCGGAATCTCGCCACCAACGACCGATGAGCACCGATTTCCGCCCGAGTTCTGGATGCATGGCGCTTTTAACGACTTTCGAGAAGAGCTTAGGCATTCAACTTATAGAGGTCCCAGAGCCCCTTCAGCAACAGGTTCGGGTCATGCACGATTTCGCGGCGGCATGCGGGAACGATCATGCGGCTCACACCGCCCGTCGCAATGGCGGTCACCGGCTCGCCCAGTTCATCGGCAATGCGGTCGATCAGGCCATCGATGGTGGCCGCATTGGAATACAGCACACCCGAATACATGCACTCGACGGTGTTCTTGCCAATAAGGCCTTTCGGCTTTTCAAACTTGATAAACGGCAACTGCGAACACTGAGCAGTGAGCGCGTCCTGCGAAATAACCACGCCAGGATAAATGATGGAGCCGATATACGTGCGATCGCTCGTGAGCACCGAGCACGTGGTGGCCGTGCCCATGTCGAAAATCGCGAGCGCGCCGTCGTAATCGTTCACGGCGCCCGCCGCATCGGCGATCATGTCGACGCCCAAACGCTCGGGCGTGTCCATGTCGATGGAGAACCCCAAATTCATTTGGTAGTTCACCACAAGCGGCTCGAGGTTCGTTTTCGCGCGAACCGAAGCTACAACCGATTCCGTGAGCTCTGGCACGACGGAAGAGACAACAGCGCCGGTCACATCGGAGAAATCGAAGCCGTGCATGGCAACGAGCGCCTCGAAGCCATCCATGAATTCGCGCACCGTGCGACGTTTGTCGGTGGGAAAACGCAGTTGGCTTGCAAGCTCGCCGCGCGTAGGCATAAGGCCCATCACCACATTGGTGTTGCCAATATCAACCGTAAGCAGCATGACTACTCCCCTTCCGTCGATGCAGGAAGCGGCTCAAGCGAGAACAGCTCCGTCAAAAGCGCGTCTGCCGCATCGGCCTTCGAAAGCATGGGCAGGTCGACCTCGCGCTCTCGAGAGATGAGCGTAAGATGATTCGTCGCCGTGCCGAAGCCAGCGCCTTCCTCGCGCAAGCTGTTCGCGCAAATCATATCGACATTCTTGCGCGTAAGTTTGCCGCGCGAGTTTTCGAGTACATTGCACGTTTCCATCGAGAAGCCGCACAAACGCTGCTCGGCCACGCGATGTGCGCCAAGCCAGGAAAGCGTATCGGGCGTGCGCTCGAGTTCGATAGACAGGTCGCCGTCTTTTTTCTTCATCTTATTATCGGCAACCGTTTTCGGGCGATAGTCGGCCACCGCAGCAGCGGCGATAACGGCGTCGCATTCGAGATAGCGAGAACTCACGGCATCGAAAAGGTCTTGCGCGCTCACGATGTTCACGAGCTCGACGCCTTCGGGCGCCTCGAGCGAAACAGGTCCGCTTACAAGCACCACCTGCGCGCCGCGGTCGCGCGCCACTTCAGCGATGGCGTAGCCCATGCGGCCCGTAGAGTGATTGGAAATAAAGCGCACCGGATCAATGGCCTCCTGCGTGGGACCCGCGGTTACCAAAACCCGCTTGCCCTCCAAATCGCGCTGGCGATTCACCATATCGAACTCCCCCATTCGACTCTTTCAAACCACTGCATTATAAACAACGAAGGCCGCTTTCGCGGCCCGTCTGCTATTCCATGTCTTTCAGAAGACCATGTTTTTCGTAACGCGTCACACGCGCGATCTTATTGTCGTCGTCGACGAACACGACGCGCGGCGGATTGGAGGACACTTCCTCGGGAGACATCTGGCAATAGCACATGATGATGACCTTGTCGCCCACTGAAACGTTGCGCGCCGCAGCGCCGTTCAGGCAAATCATGCCAGAACCGGCTTCACCGGCAATGACATACGTCTCGAAGCGCTGGCCGTTGTTCACATCGACGATTTGGACCTTCTCGTATTCCAGAATGCCCGAAGCCTCCATGAGGTCTTCATCGATGGTGATGCTGCCCACGTAGTCAAGCTCGGCCTGAACAACGGTAGCACGGTGAATTTTTCCCTTGAGCATATTGAGTTGCATTAGTATCCTTTCGTTTGCCTTTCGGCAAACGATACGGCTCGACGCTGCGCGGAATTGTGGCGGCCGCCTCGACGTTCAGCCTTCACCTTGCGTATTTTCAATACGCGGCGGCTTGGCTTCACGCCGATTCGGCACACCACGATTCCGCTCGCTGACATCTATTCGAACCGAATCGTTTTTTACAAGTTCGGGAATGCTTCGCTCGGAACGCGCCGGGCGGCTCTGATTGGAGCCGTCTGCGCTCAAATTTGCTTTAGTCCAAAGCTAAGCGCAGCCAGGCGAGCGCATAGTAAGCGAAGCGAACGGTAGCGAGCCGTGGCTCCAAGCGGAGCCGCTCGGCGCGTTCCGAGCGAAATCTAAAGATTATCCTTCGTAAATGAAGTTGTCAATCAGGCGGGTTTTGCCAATGTAGACCGCCATGGCAACGAGCACAGGGCCTTCAATGGTTTCGACGGGCTCGATGGAATCCCACGATACCATAGAGACGTAGTCAATCTTTGCGAGAGGTTCCGCAGAAATGAGCTCGCTCATAGCGCCGGTGACCGCAGCAGCAGACTTCTCGCCTTCGGCGACAAGCTTCTGGCCCAACTTCACGGCCTGCGACAAAACCAGACCCGCCTTACGCTCTTCTTCGGAAAGGTAGGTGTTGCGCGAGCTTTTCGCCAAACCGTCAGCCTCGCGAATGATGGGGCAGCCCACAACTTCAACGTTCATATTCAAATCGCGAACCATGCGACGAATAACGGCGAGCTGCTGCGCGTCTTTCTGGCCGAAGTACGCGCGATCGGCCATGGAAATATTCATGAGCTTGTTCACAACGGTGCACACGCCGCGGAAGTGAATCGGACGGCTCTTTCCGCACAGTTCCTTGGTGACGGCGTTCATGTCGACGAACGTACACGCGTCCTCCGCGTACATCTCAGACGGCTCGGGATGGAAAACCAGAGCCGCGCCAGCCCCTTCGCACAGTTTCGTATCGGCTTCGAAATCGCGAGGATAGCTCGCGAGGTCTTCGTTGGGGGCAAATTGCGTGGGGTTCAAAAACACGCTCACCACGACGCGATCGTTTTCCGCGACGGCACGCTTGATCAAGCTCTCGTGGCCTTCGTGCAAATAACCCATGGTGGGCACGAGGCCAACGGTAAGGCCTTCCTTCTTCCATTCGCGAACCTGCGACTTCACGTCTTCCACGGTATAAGCGATGTTCATCGTTCTTCTTTCTTCGGGATGTTTGAGCGCATGCGCGCTCCTGGCAATCTATCAAATCGCAGCGACACGCTTTCCTTCGGGCCACTGCGCCGTTTTCTTTAGTACAGCTTCTCGAGCACGTCGTCCTTGATTTTATAGGTGTGCTCTTCAGTGGGGAATGCGCCCGATGCGACCTCGGCTGCGTAATTCGCAAACGCCTCACGCATGACTTCGCCCACATTTGCGTAGCGCTTCACGAATTTCGGGGTGAAGTCGCTGAACATGCCGAGCATATCCTGATAAACGAGAATCTGGCCGTCGCAACCAGCGCCCGCACCAATGCCGATGGTCGGAATCGAAACGGCGTCGGTAATCATTTGGGCAAGGGCGGCGGGAACCGCCTCAATTACAACGGCGAATGCACCGGCTTCCTCAACCGCCTTAGCATCGGCGAGCAGAGCGCGGGCGGCCTCCTCGCTTTTACCCTGCACTTTGAAGCCGCCGAAAACGTTAATCGACTGAGGCGTAAGGCCAATATGGCCCATAACGGGAATGCCGGCCTTCACGATGGCGCGAATCTGCTCAGCAACGCGCACACCGCCCTCGAGTTTCACGGCACCCGCGCGGCCCTCTTTCATAAGACGACCCGCATTGCGCACGGCTTCCTCGACGGTCACTTCGTAGCTCATGAAAGGCATATCGACAACGACAAGAGCGTTTTTCGCGCCACGAGCAACAGCTGCGCCGTGGTGAATCATGTCTTCCATGGTTACCGAAACGGTATCCTCATAGCCAAGCACAACGTTGCCCAGCGAGTCGCCAACCAGAATGCCGTTGATGCCCGACTCGTCTTCGAGTTTCGCCGTAGAATAGTCATATGCGGTGAGCATCGAGAGCTTTTCGCCTTTCGCCTTGGCGGCGGCAAACGTTGCGGCAGTATTCTTCATGATATTCGCCTTCCTTATTCGGGTCGGGACACGCGCCCTGGCCCTTCCTTCCCTCTTGTCGTTTTCAGCGCTTATCGAGCGGCCCTCAGAATCTCTGCGAGCTGCGAGTAATCCCGCTCGGGGTGCTTCGCGGCGGCAATTTCGACCACGACGCGCGAAAGAGCGGTATAAGCGTCGCGTTCTTTCAGCAGCGTCGGATCTTCGCGAAACGCCAGCAAGTGGCCCATCACGGTTTCGCTGTCGTTGCGCTCGATGGGACCCGTAAGGGCATCGACGGGGCCTCGCTCGGCAATAGATTCGCAATTGCCCACAAACAGCGGGCGCAGCGCACCGCGAGCCTCGTCGGCATCGAAGCCGCATCGCTCGAGCATCGTCTGCGCACTCGCGAAAAGCCCCACAGCCAAATTGCTCGCGCACACCGCCGCCGCATGATAGAGCGGCTTATCGCACGAAGCGATCTGCCTATGGCGAACCTCGCATGCATCGAGCAGGGTCGACACCGCCGCAAGAGCCGACGCGTCGCCCTCGAGCGTGAAGAGCGCGGAACCGATTTTCGCCTGGGCGCTTCCCCCGCCCGAGATGGCGAAAAGCGGATGCACCGAAGCGGCATGCGCGCCATATTCCGCCGCGTCAGTTAATGCGGCAGCGGGCAAAGTTCCCGAGCAATGGCACACGATTTTGCCGAACAACGCATCGGCCGCCGCAGCCCCATATGAAGCCACGAGGCTGTTCCATGCGTTTGAAATCTCGCCATCGGGCACCGTGAAGAAAATCACGTCGGACGCTTCAATTACATCGGCAGCATTGTCAAAAGCAACAGATGACGTCTTCTTTGCCGCCGACTGAGCATCGCACGCCAGCAACGAGGCGTATCCAGAAACCGCGATACCGCAGCCCCGGAACAGCTCCCCGAGCGCCACGCCTACCTTGCCTGCGCCAACGAAACCGACACGGGCATTCGACTCAATCACGCCGCGCTCCTTTCCTCGCATAGCCCAACAAGCCCAGCATTATGAAAGTCAGCGCGCGCATATGCCATTCGAGAATTGCAATTTCCTCACGTTTCCCCACCTAATTTCTACGTGATTTCATAGTAAAAAAGCCCCCGTGAAGGGAGCTTGATATTCGGCAACAAAAAATGCGGGCCATAAAGACCCGCATTTTCAATTACTTGAAGAAGCCGTCGTAGTTGTACATCTTCAGCTGGCTCTCGAGCTTGCTCATGGTGTCAAGCGCAACGCCGATCATAATGAGGATCGAAGTGCCGCCAAACGCCTGAATAAGCTGGTTGCCGGTGAAGTAGAACAGGATCGACGGAACAACCGCGATAAGCGCAATGAACAGGCCACCGGGCAACGTCACGCGATTGATGACGTTCTTGATGTACTGCGTGGTAGCGCTACCCGGACGCACGCCCGGAATGAAGCCGCCCTGCTTGCGCAGGTTGTCACTCGTTTCTTCGGGATTGAACACCATAGAGGTGTAGAAGTACGCGAAGAACACGATGAGCGCCAGCGTAAGCAGCCAGTTGATCCAGCCCGTCGACATGGCGTCGGCCACCGCGGTGAGCCAGCCGATGTTGAACAGGGCAGCGATCTGAGCCGGGAAGTAAATCAAGCAGCTCGCGAAGATAATCGGGATAACGCCCGCCGCATTCACCTTCAAGGGAATGTAGGTGGACTGGCCACCCATCATCTTGCGACCCTGCACGCGCTTGGCGTAGTTCACCGGGATGCGGCGCTGCGCGCGCTCCACGAAGATAATCGCGGGGATGCACAGCAGCACGACAAGCACGATGAGCAGCGTGACCGCAATGCCCATGCCCGTGTCGCCCGTGAGGTTCACGCTGCTGAAGATAGCGGCGGGAACGCGAGAGACAATGGACACGAAGATGATGAGCGACATGCCGTTGCCAATGCCGCGCTGGGTGATAAGCTCGCCCATCCACATGATGAACGCAGTGCCCGCAACCAGCGTGAAGACGACGATGATGTCGGTGAGAATCTCGGGGACCTCGCTCGTGAACACCACGCCGTAGGCGGAGCTCTTGAACAGGAAGAGGTAGCCGACAGCGTTAATCAGGCCAAGGCCCAGCGTCAGGAAACGCGTGACCTGGGTGATTTTGCGGCGACCGGTTTCTCCCTCTTTGGCCCAGCGACCCACAGCGGGAATAACGCCTTGCATCAGCTGCATGATGATGGATGCCGTGATGTAAGGCATGATGCCCAGCGAGAACACCGAGAAGTTCGACAGCGCGCCGCCCGTGAACAGGTCGAGCATGGTCATGCTCACGCCGCTCGCAGCAAAAGCGTCTGAGAACTCTTTAAAGGGGATGCCAGGCACCGGCACGTACGCGCCGAAGCGGTACAGCGCCAAGATGCCCAAGGTGAACAGAATCTTCTTGCGAAGCTCCGGCACCTTGAATGCATCAATGATGGACGTTAGCAAGACTGCTCGACCTTTCCTCCGGCCGCCTCGATCTTGGCGACAGCAGCAGCAGAAATTTTGTCAACCTTGATGGTGAGCGGCTTGGTGATTTCGCCATCAGCAAGAACCTTGACGGGGGTGTCGAGCTTCTTGATGATGCCCTTGGCCTTCAGCGACTCGGCGTCGACGACGTCGCCAGCCTCAAACTTGCGCTCGAGACGAGAAACGTTGACAGGAGCGTACTCAACGCGGTTGAAGTTGCGGAAGCCAGGGAGCTTCGGGAGGCGCATAGCCAGCGGAGTCTGGCCACCCTCGAAGCCGGGGCGCTTGCCGCCGCCGGAGCGGGACAGCTGGCCATTCATACCACGGCCGGCAGTTTTGCCATGACCAGAAGCGGGGCCGCGGCCAACGCGCTTGCGGTTTTTGGTAGAGCCCTCTGCGGGCACCAGGTCTTTAATCTCCATGATGGATCCTTTCGCTTTTCGGGTGGGATGCTTCCCCACCTTCGCCGGCAGCTCGCTCGCCGGCCAACTACATTACCGCTTGCGGGCACAATTCGCCCAAAACGCAAGCTTTCAAAGAATACAAGAAAAGACCCGTCTGCACAAGTCAGACGGGTCTTCAATTCATAGGTTCTGCACCCTGCGAAGCAACCACATGGAGGACAGCGGCCAGCCGGGGCCGTTTGGGACAGGACCGTCTTTGACCGCGCTCGGCTACCGCTCACCTTCGGCTCGCTATGCGCCTCGCTCCTTCGCTTCATCTAAGAAAGAAGAGCATATTTGAAGCTCAGAGGGTCATAGACTGCCCCGCCCCAAACGGCCCCTTCTCTCGTATCTGAAGCAAACAAGGGAGCACTATGCCGCCTTCGCGGCCTTGCGCTCGGCCTTGCGGCGCTCCATGGCATCAACGCATACGGCGCAGCTCTGGTCGCCAGTGATGTTGACGGTGGTGCGCATCATATCGAGGATACGGTCGACACCCGCGACAAGGGCAATGCCCTCGACCGGCAAGCCAACCGACTGGAGCACCATAGCAAGCATGATCATGCCCGAACCGGGAACACCGGCGGTGCCGATGGAGGCAAGCACGGCGGTAAGCACGATGGTGAACTGCTGGCTAATGGTCAAATCGATGCCGAACACCTGGGCGATAAAGATGGAGCACACACCCATGTAAATTGAGGTGCCATCCATGTTGATGGTGGCACCCAGCGGCAAAACGAAGCTCGAAACCTCATTGGAAACGCCGAGCTTCTTGGAGCACTGCATGTTCACAGGCAGCGTGCCTACCGAAGAAGCGGAAGCGAACGCGAACACCATGGCCGACATTTGCTCTTTAAAGAAGCGGATGGGGCTCACGTTGGCAAGAATCTTCACCAGGCCGGAGTAGACGACCACCATATGCAGAATCATGGCGAGGTATGCAACCACAATCAGCTTCAGCAGCGGCAGCAAAATATCGGGGCCGTTGCTCGCAATAACAGGCGTGATAAGGCCGAAGACGCCAAAGGGCGCAAAGCAGATGATGCCGTGCATGATTTTGATGCATACTTCGCTCATGCTATTCACGAGGTCAGCAACAGGCTGGGCCTTCTTGCCGGCGGCCATAATGCCGAAGCCGAAGACGAGGGCAATCACGATAACCTGGAGCATCGTGGCGTCGGCCATAGGCTGAATGACGTTCGCGGGGAAAATGTTCACAATCGTATCGATGAACGAAGGCGCTTCCTTCGCTTCATACGAAAGCTCCTCGGCGGGCAGGCTGTATCCGCCGCCAACGTTGAGAATATTCGCCATAACCAAACCGATGATGATGGCAAACGCCGTGGTGGCGAGGTAGTAGACAATCGTCTTGCCGCCGATAGCGCCAACGCGCTTGATATCAGACAGCGAGATGACGCCAGCGGTCATGGTAAAAATGACCAACGGCACAACGATCATCTTGATGAGGTTCAAGAAAATGGTGCCGAGCGGCTTGATATACGTCGTGGCAAACTCAGCATTGCCCTGAAGCGCAATGCCGGCCACAACGCCCAAGGCCAATGCGATGAAAATCCACGTGGTGAGCGAAAGTCGCTTGTACCAGGGCAAATCTTTCTTCGATTCGGACACTTCGTCGAAGTCATGCTTGGCTTCCTTGCCAAGATCGCTCAATTGCGACACCGGTCTCCCCTTTCAATGCAGGAACAGAATCGATTGATGCGTCCTCGCTCCATGAGATATGAGGCGAGGGCGCATCAATGCACACTGGATTGTAGTCTATTGAGCGTCCGCCCCCTATTCACAACCGTTTACCGTCGGCAAGCGAAACAATTTCGAAACATGAACATAAAAAAGCCCGCTGCGAACAGCGGGCTTTAAAAATTCGAAAATCGAAGAGGATTTAGTCCTCAACAACCTCGACGAGGTGCTTGACCTTGAAGATCATGCCACGGATGGACGGCGTATCAGCCTGGTCAACCGTGCGGCCAATCTTGCCAAGGCCCAGAGCCTTCAGGGTTTTGCCCTGGTCGGCCGGACGGCCGATCTGGGAGCGAACCTGGGTGATGTGAAGAGTCTTCGCTTCAGCCATGATTACGCCTCCTTCTTCTCGGACCAGCCATAGATCTGGCCAACAGTCATGTTGCGGCGCTCAGCAACCTCAGTGGGAGCGGAAAGCTCCTTGAGGCCCTCGGCGGCAGCCTTCACGATGTTCATCGCGTTGGAGGAGCCCAGGGACTTGCCGAACACGTTCTTGAAGCCAGCAAGCTCGAGCAGAGCACGAACCGGGCCACCGGCGATGATACCGGTACCAGGGGCAGCAGGCTTGAGGTAGACGCGGCCCGCGCCAAACTCGCCCATGATATCATGCGGAAGCGTACGATCTTCGTTCATAGGAACTTCGAACATATTCTTCTTGGCGTCTTCGATGCCCTTCTTGATGGCGATAGGCACTTCCTGAGACTTGCCCATGCCAACGCCGACATGGCCTTCGCCGTCGCCAACGACAACGAGAGCCGTCAGACCGAAGCGGCGGCCGCCCTTGACGACCTTGGAAACGCGGTTGATGTAGACCACGCGCTCCTGAAGCTCAGGAACGGCGGACTGCTTCTTTTCTTCTTTGCGAGGAGTCATATCCAAACCCTTTCCTAGAACTTCAGGCCAGCGGCGCGAGCGCCATCGGCCAGAGCCTTGATGCGGCCGTGGTACAGGTTACCGCCGCGGTCGAAAACGACCTCGGTGATGCCGGCTTCGACGGCCTTCTTGCCAGCGATTTCGCCCATGGCGGCAGCGCCTTCAACGTTGGCACCGGACTTGCCGGTAGCCTTGAAAGCCTCGCCCAGGGTGCTCTCGCCGCAGATGGTCACATGAGCGACATCGTCGATGAACTGCACGTACAGGTTCGAGTTGGAACGGGTAACGCAAAGGCGCGGACGAGCGGCGGTGCCAGAAATCTTGCCGCGGACGCGACGGTGGCGACGAGCCAGCCCGGCCTGCTTCTTCTGGAGTTTCTTCATCTTATATCCCTTCAGACCTTAAGCTACTTGTCGCCCTTGGCAGCCTTGCCAAGCTTGCGACGAACTTGCTCGCCCTCGTAACGAATGCCCTTGCCCTTGTAAGGCTCGGGAGCACGCCATTTACGGATGACGGCAGCAGTCTGGCCAACAGCCTGCTTGTCGGCACCGGAAACGATGATGTGCGTCTGATCGGGCACGGTGAAGGTGATGCCCTCGGGGGCCTCAACGACAACCGGATGAGAATAGCCGAGAGAAAGATCCAGGCTGTTGCCCTTCAGAGCAGCACGGTAGCCAACGCCAACGAGCTCGAGCTTCTTCTCGTAGCCCTCGTGGACGCCAACGACCATGTTGTTGACGAGCGAACGGGTAAGGCCGTGGAATGCCTTGGCCTCACGGGAATCGTCAGGACGAGAAACGATGAGCTCCTCGCCTTCCTGAGCGATGGACATCATGGGGTTGAACTCGTAGGAGAGTTCGCCCTTGGGGCCCTTCGTGGTGATTTTGTTACCCTCGATGGTAACGGTAACTCCGGCAGGAACCGGAATGGGCTGTTTGCCGATACGAGACATAGTAAGCTCCTATCCTTTCCTTACCAGATGTATGCGATAACTTCGCCGCCGACGCCAGCCTTGCGAGCGTCGCGGTCTGCCATGACGCCCTTGGAGGTGGACACGATAGCCGTGCCCAAGCCGCCGAGAACGCGGGGCAGTTCGTCCTTGCCAGCGTAAATACGCAGGCCGGGCTTGGAAATACGCTTGATGCCGCGAATGGTCTTCGCCTTCTTCTCGCCGTACTTCATCGTGATCTCGAGAATGTCGCGGGGCGAGTTCTCAATGATCTCGTAGCCCTGGACATAGCCCTCTTCGGTCATGATGCGAGCGATTTCGACGAGCTTCTTCGAAGACGGCATCGAGACCGTCGCCTTGCCCGCAGAGTTGGCGTTACGCACGCGCGTAAGCATATCTGCGATGGGGTCGTTAATGGTCATTTGATTCTCCTTTGGTTCGTGATGAGCTCAGCCGGAGGTACGCAATGACGCCCGTGGCGTGTGCGCCTTACCGGCAAGCACCTAGCGTGGGCCTACCAGGAAGCCTTGGTCACGCCGGGGAGTTCGCCCTTGCTAGCCAACTCGCGCAGGCACACGCGGCACAGACCGAACTTGCGATACACAGAACGCGGACGGCCGCAGCGGGTGCAGCGGGTGTAGGCACGAGTCGAGAACTTCGGCTCGCGATTAGCCTTGGCGATCATCGATTTTTTTGCCATGCTTTCCTTCTTTCCTCTATCTCCACTCGGATTTTGCCGAATGAATTACTATTTCTTGAACGGGAAGCCCAAAGCGTCGAGAAGAGCCTTGGCCTGTTCGTTGTTTTCGGCAGTGGTGACAAAGGTGATGTCCATGCCGCGGGTACGATCGATCTTGTCGTATTCAATCTCGGGGAAGATGAGCTGCTCGGTGATGCCGAGGGTGTAGTTGCCACGGCCGTCGAAGCTCTTCGGGGAGATGCCACGGAAGTCGCGAACGCGAGGCAGAGCCATGGACAGCAGGCGGTCCAGGAACTCCCACATGCGGTCGCCACGCAGGGTAACCTTGCAGCCAATAGCCTGGCCCTCGCGGATGTGGAAGCCTGCGATGGACTTCTTGGCGCGGGTGACGCAGGGCTGCTGGCCCGTGATGATGCGCATATCGTTCATAGCTGCGTCGAGCTGCTTGGAGTCAGACGCGGCTTCGCCGACGCCCATGTTCACAACGATCTTCTCAAGGCGCGGAACCTTGTTGATGTTGTCGATAGAAAGCTCGCTCTCCAGCTTGGAGACGATTTCAGATTTGTACAGTTCTTTCAGGCGAGGAGTAGCCATAGGTAAGTTTCTCCTTTGTCGATGAATTAAACGCAGGATTACCGACCCTGCGTCCCTGCCCGCCTAAGGCAGCCAGGGTCATATTCTACACGGCATAAGGCGCATCCCACAGAAAATCCGCAGGATGCGCCTTAAAATTCACTGGTTATTCAACCGGTGGACCATTTCTAGTCGATGTCTTTGCCGCACTTCTTGCAGACGCGGACCTTTTTGCCCTCGTCGTTGATGCGCTTGCCAGTGCGAACCGGCTTGCCACAAGAGGGGCAGACCAGCATCACGTTGGAAACGTGAATGGGGGCTTCCATGGAGATGATGCCGCCCTGCGGGTTCTGCTGGGTGGGGCGAACGGCCTTCTTCACGATGCCGCAGCCTTCGACGACAACACGGTTGCGGGTAGGAACGGAGCGCAGAATGGTGCCCTGCTTGCCCTTGTCCTTACCAGCGATGACCTGAACCTTGTCGCCCTTTTTGACCTTCATGCTGTTCATGTTTCGTGCACCTCCCTTAGAGCGTCTCAGGTGCCAGAGACACGATCTTCATGTACTTCTTGTCACGCAGCTCGCGAGCCACGGGGCCGAAGATGCGGGTGCCCTTGGGAGCACCGGAGTTGTCGATCAGCACGGCGGCGTTCTGGTCGAAGCGGATGTAAGAACCGTCCTTGCGACGGACTTCCTTCTTCACGCGAACGATGACGCAACGGACAACGTCGCCCTTCTTGACGCTGCCGTTGGGAGCTGCCTCCTTGACGCTGCAGATGATGACGTCGCCAAGGCCTGCATAGCGGCGCTTGGAGCCGCCGAGGACCTTGATGCACTGCACCTTGCGCGCGCCGGAGTTGTCGGCAACGTTCAGCATGGTTTGCATCTGAATCATTGTGCAATCCTTCCGATAGTTTAGTTACGCAACGCTTGGGCTATTTGGCCTTTTCCACGATCTCGAGGAGGCGCCAACGCTTCATCTTGGACATGGGGCGGGTCTCCATAATGGTGACGGTGTCACCGAGGCCAGCCTCGTTGTTCTCGTCGTGAGCGTGGAACTTCTTGGTGCTCGTCATCATCTTGCCATAGACAGGATGAGGCTTGCGCTCCTTGATCTCAACCACAATGGTCTTGTCGTTCGCCGCGGAAACAACGACGCCCTGACGGACCTTGCGGGAGCTACGGGTTTCTTCACTCATGTTTATCCCACCAAATCCTTATTTCAATGCGCCGGCAGCGGCGATCTCGCGGGCGCGCATTTCGGTCTGAATACGCGCGATGTCCTTCTTGACCTGCTTCACACGAGCGGTGTTGTCCAGCTGGCTGGTAGCCATCTGGAAGCGCAGGTTGAACAGCTCAGCACGGGCTTCCTTCAGCTTGACGGTAAGATCGTCAGAAGAGAGCTCGCGAATCTCGACGGCCTTCATTATTCAGCCACCTCCGATTCCTTGGTAACGATCTTGCACTTGATAGGAAGCTTCTGAATGGCGAGACGCAGGGCCTCTTTAGCGGTAGCCTCGTCGACGCCGCCGATCTCGAACATGATACGGCCGGGCTTGACGACAGCAACCCAAGCTTCCGGGTTACCCTTACCAGAACCCATGCGGGTTTCAGCCGGCTTCTGGGTGATGGGCTTGTCGGGGAAGATGGTGATCCAAACTTTACCGCCACGCTTCATGTAACGAGTCATAGCGATACGAGCGGCCTCGATCTGGCGGTTGGTGATCCAGTGAGCCTCGAGAGCCTGGATGCCGTACTCGCCGTGATGCAGCTGGGTGTAGCCCTTGGCCTTGCCCTTCATAGAGCCGCGTTGCACCTTGCGGTGGCGAATGCGCTTAGGAGCTAGCATTATTTAGCACCCCTTTCGTTGCGATCATTGCGGTCGCGACGGCCGCGCGACGGACGAGAGTTGCCCTCGAGAGCAGGCTGCGGAGTCTTGCCACCGGGGAGCTTTTCGCCGTGGTAGATCCACACTTTGATGCCGATGGAGCCCATCGTGGTAGCAGCGGTGCAGAAGCCGTAGTCGATCTTCGCACGCAGGGTGTGCAGAGGCACGCGGCCTTCGCGATACCACTCGCGGCGGCTCATCTCAGCGCCACCGAGACGGCCGGAGCACTGAATACGGATGCCCAGAGCGCCAGACTTGCGGGCGGACTGAACAGCCTTGCGCATGGCGCGACGGAACGCGACACGGCCTTCGAGCTGCTCGGCGATGGACTGGGCAACCAGGTTGGCGTCGAGCTCGGGGCGCTTGACCTCGATGACCTCGATGTTCACCGGGCCGCCAACGATCTTGGCGAGTTCCTTGCGGAGCTGCTCAATCTCGGAGCCCTTCTTGCCAATGACAACGCCCGGGCGAGCGGTGGTGATGATGACCTTCACCTTGTCGCCAGCGCGCTCGATCTCGACCTTGGCAACAGCGGCCTTGGCGAGATACTTGTCCAGGAACTTGCGAATCTCCATGTCGTTAGCGAGGTTCTTCGCGTAGTCCTTGTCGGAATACCAACGGCTACGCCAATCCTCGGTGATGCCGAGACGGAAGCCGGTGGGCATAACTTTCTGACCCATGCTTTATGCCTCCTTCGGCGCAACGATGATCGTGATGTGGCTGGTGCGCTTGCGGATGCGAGCGGCAGAGCCCTTTGCACGAGGACGAATGCGCTTGAACGTGGGGCCTTCGTCGACGAACGCGGCCTTCACGACCAGGTTGTCGGTGGACATGCCATGGTTGTTCTCGGCATTTGCCACAGCCGAGTTGAGAACCTTCTCAATGGTCTCGGCGATAGCGCGCTCCGAGAAGCGCAGGATTTCGCGGGCGCGGACGACGTCCTTGCCGCGGACTTGGTCGATGACGACGCGAGCCTTGCGGGGGCTCACGCGCACATACTTGGCGACTGCCTTAGCTTCCATGTGCGGTCTGCCTCCTTACTTATTTCTTGCTCTTGTCGGCGTGGCCCTTGAACGTGCGCGTAGGCGCAAATTCGCCGAGCTTGTGACCGACCATGGATTCGGTAACGTATACGGGCACGTGCTTGCGACCATCGTGCACGGCAATGGTGTGACCCACCATGTCGGGGAAGATGGTCGAGGAGCGCGACCACGTCTTGATGACGTGCTTTTCGCCAGCTTCGTTCATCGCGGCAATGCGGCCGAGAAGACGCGGCTCGACGAAAGGACCCTTCTTCAAACTTCTGCTCACGGTTTCTCCTTAGCGTTCTAGCTCGCGCTACTTCTTGCGACGACGGATGATCAGGCGGCTCGAAGCCTTCTTCGGGTTGCGGGTGCGATGGCCCTTGGTGGGCTTGCCCCACGGAGACACAGGATGACGTCCCGAAGACTTGTTCTTGCCTTCGCCACCACCGTGCGGGTGGTCGACCGGGTTCATAACCGTACCACGGACGGTCGGGCGGATGCCCTTCCAGCGGTTACGGCCAGCTTTGCCGATCTTGATGTTGGCATGCTCGGCGTTGCCGACTTCGCCAACAGTCGCGCGGCAGGTGAGCAGCACGCGGCGCATCTCGGAAGAGGGCATGCGCAGAATGGCGTACTTGCCTTCCTTACCCATGAGCTGGATAGAAGTGCCAGCGGAGCGAGCCAGCGCAGCACCCTTGCCGGGCTGCAGCTCAACTGCATGGATGAGGGTACCAACAGGGATGTCAGCCAGAGCAAGCGAGTTGCCGGGCTTGATGTCGGCCTCGGAGCCAGACATGACCATGTCGCCAACCTTCAGGCCCTTGGGGTGAAGGATGTAGCGCTTCTCGCCATCAACGTAATGGAGAAGAGCGATACGGGCGGAACGGTTCGGATCGTACTCGATGGTAGCGACCTTGGCGGGGATGCCGTCCTTGTTGCGCTTGAAGTCGATGATACGGTAACGACGCTTCACGCCGCCGCCCTGATGACGGGTGGTGATGCGACCCTTGTTGTTGCGGCCGGCCTTCTTAGGCAGCGGCGCAAGCAGCGACTTCTCGGGCTTCGTGCAGGTGATTTCGGCGAAGTCCGAAACCGTCTGGAAGCGGCGACCAGCGCTGGTCGGCTTGTATTGCTTGATTCCCATCAAACAACCTTTCTTCCTTGGAAGCCTGCTCGCGTGCCACTCCATGCACGTACCAGGCGTTCCACTTACATTTCGGGAACGATTGCCGAATGAGGCGCTTATTGGAGTGCACGCCCTCGACTCCGTTCCCACGCGCCCGGGTGTATCCATACACAGCGGGACGCAACTGCAGAATTATAAAGAGTTGGAAGAGAAATGGGAATATGAAAGCGAAGTTCACAAAATTCGCACGTTCGATGACCTGCGGAATCGCACGGACCGACAGCGAGTGGACACATGCCCTTCGGCCACGGTTCGCTACCGCTCGGCTTCGCCTCGCTATGCGCTCACCTCGCTGCGTTTCATTTAAAAATGAAAGCAAGCTTTAACGCAGAGGGCCGAGAGGCATGCGCGCAGTCACTGTCGGTTCGCGTGATTCCAGACCCTTTGCCGCGTCGGTCTCGGGCATGCCCCCGGCACGCACGAGACCGATACAAGATGCGTTATTCCTTCGCGGCGGCCTTCTTGGCCGTCGTTTTCTTGGCGGCCGCCTTTTTGGCGGGAGCCTTCTTCGCGGCAGGCTTTGCGGCCTTTTCGGCCTTCTTCGCCTCGGCCTTCGCGGCTTTTTCGGCGGCTTCGCGCTCTTTGCTCGGGCAATTGAAGTTCGGGCACAGCTTCCACGGGCCGCGAGCGGTGGTCACAATCACCATAGGAGCGCCGCAGTCGGGGCACGTTTCCTCGGTCGCGGTGAGCTTGCCGTATTGCGGAAGTGGATAGCTCGTTTCGCATTCCTCATAGTTCTCGCAGCGAATGAAGCGTTTAAGCGTGCGCGGGTTCTTCGAGGCGATGAGTTGTTTGTCGAGGCCCTTCGCGGCGCACGTCGGGCACTTCCCCACCACGATATCGGGCTCATGATTCGTGGGGCAATTAGGATCGATGCACTGGATGCGCGGCTTGCTGCGGAATGCGGTCACCTTGATTTGGGGCATACCGCACTCGGGGCACTTTTCCTCGACCGCTTCGATTTTGCCCTTCGGCAACGGGTAGGTCACATCGCACTCAGGCCAACCAGAACAGCCGATGAACATCGAGCGCGTTTTCTGGCTCGCGCGCAGCTGCAGGTCTTTGCCGCACTTCGGGCACGGTCCCACATATGCGTCAGCAGCCACAGCGTCGGCCAGTGCGTCTTTGATTTGCTCTTGGTGCGGCAAAAGCTCGTTGAGCACGTCGTTTAAGATGTCGCGCGACAAATCGACGACGTCTTTTTGGGTCTTGTTGCCGGCGGCAATCTGGTTCATGTCTTCTTCAAGCGTCGCCGTCATGTCGGGGCTCGTGATTTGCGGTGCGAACTGGCCAAGCGCGTCGCATACCGCAATGCCGAGCTGGCTCGGCTCGATAGGATCGTTCTGCACGTATTTCACCGTGTAGAGGCGCTCGATAATCGCATGACGCGTGGCCTTGGTACCCAAGCCCAGGCGCTCCATTTCCTGAATGAGCTTGCCCTGGCTGTAGCGCGCCGGCGGCTCGGTCTGCTTCTTGGCGCACACGGCGCCCTTGAAATCGACCGTTTGGCCTTCGGCAAGGGCGGGCAACTGCTCTTCCTTCTTCATGCCGTAGGGGTAAATGGCGCGGAAGCCCGGCTTCACCACGACATCGCCGCGCACGGCGAACGGCTCGGCGTTCACTTCGATGGTCACCTTCGTGCCCTCGATAACCGCGGCATCGGAAAGGGTCGCCAAGAAACGGCGCGCGATAAGGTTGTAGAGCTTCCACTCGGGCGCGCCGAGTTTATCGGGGTCGGCGGCGGCCGTGGGGTGAATGGGCGGATGGTCGGTGGTTTCCTTCTTGCCGCGCGTGGCAACAAGCTTGCCGCGCTTCAGGAGCTCCTGGCAATAGGGGCGATAGGCCGCGACGTCCGAGAGCTTTTTCACCGTTCCCTCAAGGTCGAGCGATTCGGGATACACCGTGTTGTCGACACGCGGGTAAGAAATATAGCCATCCATGTACAGGCTTTCGGCCAGGCGCATGGTGCGCGCGGGAGAAAGGCCCTCGCTTGCAGCCGCAGCCATAAGCGACGTGGTATTGAACGGCACGGGGGCAGCCTGCGTGCGCTTCTTTTTCTCGATGGTGGAAACCGTGCCTACGGTTCGGCCTTCGACGTGGGCCATAACGGCGTTCGCAGCATCTTCGCTCTTGAAGCGAGCCGTGGCATGCGGCGCGCTAAACTCGTCGGCGTCGTGCTGGAAATCGCCCTTGATTACCCAATAATCTTCGGGGACGAACGCCATGCGCTCGCGCTCGCGAGCGACGATAAGCGCGAGCGTCGGGGTTTGCACGCGGCCCGAGCTGCGCACGTTGCCGTAGCCGGCGAATTTCACGATGGTGAGATAGCGCGTGAGCACAGCGCCCCAAATAAGGTCGATTTCCTGGCGGCTCTCGCCCGCCGCAGCCAAGTCTTCATCGAGCTTCACGAGGTTCGTGAAGGCATGCGTGATTTCTTCTTTCGTGATGGCCGAATAGCGCGCGCGGAACACCGGCGCGGTATCGTTGACCTGCTGGATTTGGCCAAGCGCATCGGAGCCGATAAGCTCGCCTTCACGGTCGAAGTCGGTCGCGATGATGATTTCATCGGCCTTCTTGGCCAAGTTCTTCAAGCTGCGGATGATGTCTTTTTCCTTCGGCAGCTTCTCGATGGGCGCATACGCAAGATACGGCAGCGCATCCATCTTCCACGCGCCCATGGCAACGCCATCGGCCAAAAACGGCTTGCGCTTCGTTTTATACGGTGGCTTCGCAAGGAAATCGGGGATGTCAGCAGGCACGACTTCCCCATCGGCGGTCACGCCCTGCCAGCCCTTCGTTTTCTTGTACACGATTTGGGGTACGAAATCGGGCTCGAGAATGTGGCCGCGCAAACCGATGGTCACCCATTCTTCGCCATCAAGCTCGAATCGATAGACGGGCGTGTTGTAGACCTTGTCGGCCTTCGGCTTTTTGATGCCCAGCAAATCGGCGATTTTCTGGGCGGCGATATTCTTCTCAGTAACGACGAGCTTCAAAGCGAGTCCTCCCGATTTCTTACCTATATATAAGGCGATTGCGCAACGCGATTGCCGCATGCGCAAAAACGGCGCAGCGCCCATTGCGACGGCCGCAAGCATGGCCGAATCGCGAGCGCACATATGCTAAACGCCCGATAGCATACACGAAATTACAACCATCGGGCGAATTTTTATGCAAGACGATGCTTTACAGGCTCAGGCGATACATGGCGTGCTGGTCTTTGCCGAAGCGTTTTTCTTTGCTCAATCCGGCAAAATCACGCATGCGCCCTCCCCTGCTTTCGCGCTATTCGACAGGCTTGGTGCGGTGCATGGAGGGGATGAGGAACACGCAGGCGATCGCGACCGCCGCAGCGCCGATGAGCGCGCCCGCGAAGCACACCGACTCCATGCCGAAAGCGGTGCTCACCGCGCCGCCCACCGCCGAGCCACCGCCGATTCCCAAGTTGAAGATGCCCGAGTAAATGGCCGTGGCGACCGCCGCCGCATGCGGGGGCGCGAAGCGCAATATCTCAGACTGGTAGGCCACGTTGAACGACACGCCGCAAATGCCCCACAGCACGAACACCACAAGCACCGAGCCCATGCCGCCGAGCGCAGCAGGCATCATAAGCGCGAGCGCGAGCGCCACGCCGGTGAGCGAGACGCGAATGTACCAATAGCGCCGGCGCTGGCCCACGTAGAAGCGCGCGAACAGGAAGCTGCCGATAACACCCGCCACGCCGAACATCATGAGCGAGGTGGTAATGGCCTCGTCAGAAAGCCCGCCGATTTGCTGCAGATAGGGTTCCACATAGCTGTAACCCGTGTAATACGCCGTGGCGATGGCAGCCGTGCCCACAAATAGCGACAGCAGCACCGGGTTTTTCACCAGACTGGGAAGCTGGCTTATCTTAAACGGCTCGCCCGCGCTCATTTTCGGCACGGCGAAGAAGAGCACCACGAGCAGCGCGGCCGTGAACACCGCGATGCACGCGAACGTCATGCGCCAGCCGAGCGCCAAACCGATGACGCGCCCTAAGGGCAGACCGAGAATCTGGGCGATTGAAGAACCCGTAACGATGGCGGAAAGCGCAATCGAGCGATGCTCAAGCGAGACAGCGCGCGCCGCGATGGAAGGCGCGATAGACCAGAAGATCGCGTGCGCGCACGCGACGATGAGGCGGGCGCCCATAAGCGGGAAATAGCCAGGGGCAAGCGCTGAGCAGAGCTGTCCCAAACCGAACACCGCGACCACGCACAGCAACAAAGGCCTGAAACTGAAACGCGACGTCGCCACCATGAGAGGCACCGACAGCAAGCACACTGCCCATGCATAGACCGTGATAAGAATGCCGCCCGTTGCCTCGTTCACGCCAAAATCGGCCGAAATGTCAACGAGCAGGCCAATAGGCATGAATTCCGACGTATTGAATATGAACGCCGTTGCCGCAACCGAGATAATCGCCGCCCATTCGCGAGCCGTTATTTTCCCAGCATTCGATGCCACGCCTTCGCACCCCTTCTTCTCTAGGCAAGGCAAACGGGCGCGTTCGGGAATCGCCTTCAGCATTCCACCGCGCGCACCGCCACCCTGCATTCCGCTTTCTGAAGGAGTGGATTATAGAACAAGCCGCCGAGGGCAATAATCCCCCGGCGGCTTTCTTGCAAAAGGTTTACACGTGTAACATCAAGGTCTCAAGTTCCCCTCACAAACGCAAGGGCAACGAGCTGGTCGCGCATCGCCCTGAAAAACCCTACGCGCTCAGCACCTCGGCACAGACCTTCGCGCTTTCGGCGGCATCTTTGCAGTAGTAGTCGGCGCCAACCATTTCGGCATATTCAGGCGTGATAACGGCGCCACCCACGAACACCTTCACATCGGGCGCCTGCTCGCGCAGAAGCGCGATGGTGTCTTCCATGCCGCGCACGGTTGTGGTCATGAGCGCCGAGAGGCCCACGAGCTTGATGTCGTGCTCGCGCACGCAATCGAGCACGACCTGCGGATCCACGTCACGGCCCAAGTCGTATACCGTGTAGCCATAGTTTTCGAGCAGCATGCGCACGATATTCTTGCCAATGTCGTGGATGTCGCCTTTCACCGTGGCAATGGCGACCGAGCCCTTGTCGGCGACGGCGCCGCTTCCACCCTGCTCTTTAATCACGTCGAAGCCCGCCTTCGCCGCTTCAGCCGAAGCCATGAGCTGGGGCAGGAAGAATTTGTCCTTCTCGAAACGCTCGCCCACATCGTCGAGGGCGGGAATCAGGTGGCCATTGATGACCTCCATGGCGTCGCACGTTTCGAGCAATTTCGAAACCGCTTCGGGCATGTTCGCCTTGCGGCCCGTGACCACAAAGCGGCGCAGACCGAAGTCGGACGCATCGTCGAAGGCGTCGCCCGCTGCGGGCGCAGGCGCAGAGGCATTCCCCTGCCCCGTTGTCGCCCCAGGAGCACCGGCCACGGCCGACATGCTTTTGTTCGCGTATTCGGAAATATAGCCCTGCGCCGAGACGTCTTGCCCGCACAGCACGCGCCACGTATCGACGATTTCGCGATAGCGCGCGGAAAGCGGGTTCAGAATAGGCATGTCGAGGCCCGCCGAAAACGCCGCCGCCAAGAAGGTGGCATTCACGATTTCGCGCAAAGGCAAACCAAAGCTCACATTCGACACGCCGAGCACCGTGCGCACGCCCAGGCGCTCTTTCACCATTGTGATAGCGCGCAGAATCTCGACGACTTCGGCTTGGTTGGTCGACGCGGCCATAACCAGACAGTCGATGAAGATATCGCTGCGCGGAATGCCGTATTTGTCGGCCTCTTCCACGATGCGCTGCGCAACAGCGAAGCGGCCTTCAGCGGTAGGAGGTATGCCCTGCTCATCGAGCGCGAGGCCCACAACCGCGCAGCCATAATGTTTGACAATGGGCAGCACGGCATCGAGGCTTTCTTGCTTGCCGTTCACGGAGTTGATGATCGGCTTGCCGGAATACACGCGCACGGCGGCCTCCACGGCAACCGGGTCGGACGAGTCGATTTGCAGGGGCAAGGGCGATACGCCCTGGATTTTGCCCACGAGCGACACGAGCGTCGCCGCCTCATCAATCTCGGGCAAGCCGGCG
This sequence comes from uncultured Slackia sp., assembly GCA_934661005.1. Lineage (GTDB taxonomy): Bacteria > Actinomycetota > Coriobacteriia > Coriobacteriales > Eggerthellaceae > Slackia. The sequence goes on along the minus strand of CAKUIK010000003.1, from coordinate 26,435 downwards.
TTCACGTCGAGCGCATCGACGCCCGCTTCCGTTTGGGAAATCGCCTCGCCCAGCACGTAGTCGAGGTTGCCCTCGCGAAACGCGGCCTTGAGTTTCTTCTTGCCCGTGGGATTGATGCGCTCGCCAATAGTGGCAACGTCGCGACCAGTTAGAAGCGTGGCGTGGCTTGCCGACGTAATGCCACAGGCGAAAGCCACATCGCGCGCAACCGGCACGCGGCCCGCCACGAGCGCCGCCTCTTTCGCGATATAGGCGGGGTTCGTGCCGCAACAGCCGCCCACGACCGTCACGCCCTCACTGACCATCGCCGCCACGGCTTCAATGTATTCATCGGGCGTCACCGAGAATACGGTCTTGCCATCGACGATGCTCGGCAAGCCCGCGTTGGCCTGCACCATAACGGGAACCGTGGACGCCTTGAGCATTTCGCTTACCATGGGGCGCAAATCGTTGGGACCAAGCGAGCAGTTCACGCCCAGCACATCGACGCCGAGCGACGAAAGCACGATGGCCGCGATTTGCGGGCTCGTGCCCAAGAACGTGCGACCGTCTTCGCCGAAGGTCATGGTCGCGAAAATGGGCAGATCGGAGTTTTCCTTCGCGGCAAGAATGGCTGCCTTCATCTCAAGAAGGTCGGCCATGGTTTCAATGATGAACAAATCGGCGCCAGTCGCGTCGGCCGCGCGCACCTGCTCGGCGAACAGCTCGTATGCTTCATCGAAGGGCATGGTGCCAAGCGGCTCGAGCAGCGCGCCCGTAGGGCCAATATCGGCTGCAACGTATTTCGCGCCCGATGCCTTGCCGCATGCGATGGCCGCCGCGAACACATCGGCCACGCTGGCGGCATCGCCAAGCTTGCGGCGATTCGCGCCGAAGGTGTTGGCGCTCACAACTTCGCTTCCCGCCTCCACATATTGAGCATGGATGCCCGTGATTTCCTCGGGGTTCGTAAGGCATAAAAGCTCCGGAAGCTCGCCTGCCTCAAGCCCCGCCTGCTGCAGCATGGTTCCCATCGCGCCGTCGAATACCAAAAAACGCTCACCGCGCAGCACGGCTGCCATGTTTTCGTCGCAGCGCACAGCGCGCATCGCGCGCGCAGAATTATCGTTGATAGGCGTCATAACACGTCCCCCTTCGAAATGAATGCGGCCATTATCGCGCAGAAACGAACGAAGGGCCGTCACAATGGCAGCCCTTCACGCGACTTTCTATCAATTGGCGCAAAACTATTCGACGCACAGTGGCTACAACACAGCCACCGCATTCCACGGACGAATTTTCTTAAGCTCAGGAGCAATCTTCCTTCGAGCAATCTCGATATCGTATGCAGCCTGCGCGCGCAGCCAATAGCCATCGGACAGCCCGAAGAATGCGCACAAGCGCAAATCGGTATCGGCCGTAATGGAACGCTTGCCAAGAACTATTTGGCCGATGCGTTGCGCGGGCACGCCGATTTCTTTCGCGAGGCGATATTGAGAAATGCCCATCGGCTCCAAAAACTCCTCTTTCAAAAGTTCGCCCGGAGTCACAGGGCCAAGAAAATCTGACATATCGCTTCACCCCTTAGCTATGGTAGTCAACTATTTGCACATGTTCAGCATTTCCATCTTGCCATTGAAAAATGATTCTGAACTGGTCATTGATTCGAATGCTGTGCCAGCCCTCAAGATTGCCCTTCAACGATTCAAGGCGATTTCCTGGAGGAATGCGCAAATCGTCCAAAGATACCGAAACCTGAAGCTGTCGTAATTTGCGAAGGGCAACTCTCTCGAAGGAAACGAAACGTCGAACCCTTATGCCTCGCGCGAGCTTTTCGGTGTCTTTATCCCCGAACGATGCAATCATAGTAACTCCTCGCGTTAATAACGTCAAGCGTTGCTAATAGTCTCCTCCTTTATTATACCAAACATACGTTCGATTATTATTAAAGTCTATTCGGCAAGGCTGCGCAGCAAAGCGATTTCCTCGGCATAGCCAGGCAGTTCATTGGGGGTTTCCAGAATGAACGGCAACTCGCGCAGCGCAGGGTGGTTCACGATGCGCTCGAATGCTTCTACGCCGATGAAGCCTTGGCCGATTTTCTCGTGGCGATCTTTGTGCGCGCCACATGAGTTTTTCGAATCGTTGATATGCACTGCGCGCAAGCGCGGCAACCCCACCACGCAATCGAATTCCTCCAACACGCCGTCGAGGTCGCCCACGATATCGTAGCCACCGTCCCATACATGGCAGGTATCGAGGCACACGCCCACGTGATCGGCGCGTTCAACGCGCTCGATGATCGCCGCAAGCTCCTCGAACGTGCGACCCACTTCAGTACCCTTGCCCGCCATGGTTTCGAGCAACACCGTAGTGGTTTGTTCGGGCGCGAGCACCTCGTTGAGCAGGCCCGCAATGAGCTCAATGCCGCATTCTGTGCCCTGTTTCACGTGGCTGCCCGGGTGGAAATTGTAGTAGCTGTGCGGAACGGCTTCCATACGCACCAAATCGTCGGCCATGCACATGCGAGCGAATTCGCGCGCCTCGGGCTTGGCCGAGCAAGGGTTGAGCGTATAGGGGGCATGCGCCACCAACGGGCCAAAGTCGTGTTCAGCCATGAGCTCGCGCAATGCCGCGGCATCGGCCGCATCAATTGCCTTGGCCGAGCCGCCACGAGGGTTGCGCGTGAAAAATGCGAACGTATTCGCGCCAAGGGAAAGCGCCGTGCGCCCCATGGCGGCAAAGCCCTTCGAAGTAGACAAGTGGCATCCAACAGTGAGCATAATGAAGCCTCCTTTATGCCTCAAGCACAAGCCGCTGGTACCCCGTTCCCCATTCGACCATGGAATCTATCAGGGGCAGAAGGCTCTTACCAACGTCAGAAAGCGCATATTCCGTACGAATGGGCGTTTCGGGAATCACCGTACGAGTGACAAGGCCCGCCGACTCCATTTCTTTGAGATTGGACGAGAGTACCTTTTGGCTGATGCCAGGAATGGCCCGCTGCAAGGCATTGAAGCCATACGGCTGGTCTATGAGCTGCTGAATGATATAAATCTTCCATTTGTTGCCGAACAGCTGAAAGCACGTGGCAACAGGGCACGGGGGCAGTTCTTCCTTGGTAAGCATGCCAATCCTTTCTCGCATATTCGCGGCACCACATTATTGGGCGAGGCTTTTCGCGCGGCCAAATCGCACCTGCCCACGAAGCGATTCCATTATCGCAGCCGCTAACGAAATTGCACCTACTTACCTTTTGGTAAGCGGGTAATAGTTTAGTGCCTTCTTTTGCATGAATTCACTTTTTCGGATGATAGCCATGCGCGAAAACGCGCTTCATCACGACGCCTCCTCCGATGCGTCACGTCGAAAGGAATCACCATGTCCGAGAACCTCTCCAACGTCGCCGCCTTCGCCGCTTGCGGCACCGCCGACCCCAAAGCGGCTCCTGCTTGCGGCACCGCATGTGGCACCGCCGAGCCTGCGCCCGCCTGCGGCACCGCCGATCCGAAGGCCGCACCCGCCTGCGGCTCCGCTGACCCTGCGCCCGCCTGCGGCACCGCCGACCCGAAGGCTGCGCCCGCCTGCGGCACCGCCGACGCTCAGTAATCAATCCTCGTAGAAAGGGCTCGTAATGGACGCGCAAACCTGTCTCGCAAAAATGAAACTCGCTGGAACGCTTTCGCTCGCAACGACCGACGCAACCGGCGCCCCTCAAATTCGCTGCGTGAGCGCCGTTCATTACGAGCCCGATGCCATCTATTTCTTTACTGCTCGTGGCAAAGAAATGACTCAGCAGCTTTTGGCGGACGGCAGAATCCAAACGCTCGTGCACACGCGCTTCAACGAAATGATTCGCATGAGCGGCGCAACCAAACCCGCGCCGCAAAATGAGCAGAAAAAGTGGATTGACGTAATTTTTTCCGAACAGCCCTACCTCTCCAACGTATATCCAGGTGACACGCGCGATATCGGCATCATCTTCAAGGTGAGCAACATCGCAATCGATTACTTCAACCTCGGAACCCATCCCATCGAGCGTGCGGTGTATATGCTCGACGGCACGCCCCCTTCCGCCAAAGGCTACCGAATAACCGATGACTGCATTGGCTGCGGCACATGCTTGAAGCACTGTCCTCAAAAGTGCATCACGCCTGGAGATATGTACCGCATCCAACAGAATCATTGCTTGCACTGCGGCTCGTGCGCCGAAAACTGCCCCGCCGACGCCATCGAGCGCCTCTAACAACGCCCGCTCAACACCCGCGCCCCAAACTCATAAAACCCTCCTTTATAGAAAGGATTACCCATGGCCCCCAAGCCCGCATTTGCATTTCAATGGCACATCACCGATGAATGCGACCAGCGCTGCAAGCATTGCTACATTTTCGCCAACGGCGACTGCGCTGGATTCACGCGCATGCCGTGGAGCCAAATGGAGGAAGTCGTCGATCAAGCCGAGGAGCTTTGCGAAAAGCTCAATCGACAGCCCTATTTCTACGTGACTGGTGGCGACCCCATCTTGCACCCCGACTTCTGGCGGCTAGCGGAGCTTTTGCATGAACGTGGTTTCATGTGGTGCGTCATGGGCAATCCCTTCCATTTGGACGACGAAACCTGCCGTCGCATGAAAGAACTCGGCTGCCGCAAATACCAGCTCTCACTCGACGGGCTCGATGCTACGCACGATTATTTCCGTAAGCCCGGCTCGTTCGCCGATACGCTGCGCGCCATTGAATGCCTCAAGCGCGCAGGCATTTGGGTCGCCATCATGAATACCGTTTCGAGCACGAACGCGCACGAGCTTCCGAAGCTCATCGATTTGGTGGCAAGCCTCGAGGTCGATGTGTTCGCCTTCGGGCGCTACTGCCCCACCTCGGGCCAGGCGCGCGACGAGTTCCATATGGAACCCCTGGAATATCGCAACGTACTCCTTGCGGCGCAAGAGCGCATAGATTATCACCAATCACGTGGTTGCAAAACGTTCTTCCAGCTCAAAGACCATCTATGGACGTTGCTTTTATGGGAACAGGGACGCTTCGCCATTCCTAAAGACGCCAAACCGGGCATGATATACGACGGATGTCACTGCGGAACGGGCCACATGACCGTGCTGCCCACGGGCGACGTGTACGCCTGCCGCCGCATGGAAAGCAAGATCGGAAATGTAGCAGAGAACACGCTCGAAAGTCTGTTCTTCTCGCCTGCGATGGAAGCCAAGCGCGAATTCAAGAAATTCAAAAAATGCTCAACGTGCGAGTTGTTCGACTGGTGTCGCGGATGCCCCGCCGTCACGTTTGGCTACACGGGCGACATGTACGATGCCGACCCGCAATGTTGGAAGGATCTAGGCTGATGAATCAGGCGCAACGCAGGCTCTTTTTAATCAGGGCTCTTCTCGAGGAACGCGGAGAATCTTCCTTGGCGAAAATCCCCGAGGAAGAAACAAAACAGCGAGAACTGCTGCGGGCGCTCATGAATACGCGCATGCCAGAAGCCCTAATGCCCGATATGCTCGCCGTCCAAGACGCTTACCTGCAACGACGCCTTATTGAGCGCGGAGGCGCGACAAGCGCACAAACGCTCGATTATCGCGGCCGCATTGCCCTCTGGCGCGGAGATATCACGCTTCTTGCCGCAGATGCCATCGTCAGCGCCGCGAATGATCAGATGCTCGGGTGCTTCGCGCCCGGACACCATTGCATCGATAACGCTATTCACACTTTCGCCGGCATGCAACTGCGCATCGCGTGCGCCAAGTTCATGTGCTCCCAGGGGCACCCCGAACCAACAGGCCGCGTGAAAGTCACGCCCGCATTCAACTTGCCGAGCCGCTTCGTGTTCCACACCGTGGGTCCCATCGTCGCAAACGCCCGCCCAAGCAATACCGATGAGCTGCTGCTTCGCCAGTGCTATGAGCGATGCCTTACCGCGGCAACCGAGCGCCATTTGGGCACCATCGCATTCTGCTGCATATCAACAGGCGTGTTCGGCTATCCCCAACGCGACGCAGCGCGCATCGCCCTCGATACCGTCACTGGCTACCTACAGGAAAACGACCCCCATCTCAAGGTGATATTCGATGTATTTCTCCCGTCTAACGAAGCAATCTACCAAGAGCTTCTCGGAACAAATCGATAAACTGCAAAACGCGATTGAGTCGGCAGACGCCGTTGTAATAGGCGCGGGCGCAGGACTTTCCACCGCAGCGGGCTACACATATGCAGGCGAACGTTTCGAGCGCCTTTTTGGCGATTTCGCCGCGAAATATGGCTTTACCGATATGTATGCAGGCGGATTCTATCCCTATAAAACTTTTGAATAGTATTGGGCGTTTTGGAGCCGATACATCGCGTGCAACCGTTTCGACCCAATTCCAAAGCCTGTCTATGAGCAGCTGCTCGAACTCATGCGCGGCCGCGATTACTTCGTGCTCACCACCAACGTCGATCACTGCTTCCAACGCGCGGGGTTCGACAAGCATCGCCTGTTCTATACGCAAGGCGATTACGGCCTCTTCCAATGCAGCCGCCCGTGCTGCCAAAAAACCTGGAGCAACGAGGAGAGCGTTCTAGCCATGGTGGATCAACAAGACAACATGCGTATACCAAGCGAGCTTGTGCCCTATTGCCCCCATTGTGGATCACACGCAACAATGAACCTTCGCTCCGATGGCACCTTCGTCGAAGACGAAGGCTGGCACGCCGCCGCCAATCGATACCGCGATTTCCTTCATCGACACAAAGGCATGCGAACGCTCTTTTTGGAATTCGGCGTCGGCGGCAACACGCCCGGCATCATCAAGTATCCGTTTTGGCAAATGGCCGCCGAAAACCAACATGCCACGTACGCCTGCGTGAATCTCGGCGAAGCGGTGGCGCCTGTCGAAATCGAACACCAATCGATTCTTATCGACGCAAGCGCCGACAAGGTCATCGATGCGCTCCACACGAAACGAGTAAATCGTTAGGCGCGCTCCAAACCCCACACTAACACCCACCGTGTTTCGAAGACAGCCCCGCAAAGGCACGTGATGCTCGGCTTGCTGGGTTGTTTCTTTTTACGGCGTAAAGAATTCTCCCTCAGCCTCGAGCAATATTCCCGCATATCGCCCACGATACACTCGCAATTTATCCAAGCCGAGAAATCGCGAAGCGAAAGCCTTTGCACGCACCGCACCAGCCCGATTGAAAAAAGCAAAACGCCCCCTTGCGCAACTGTGCATAGTGTATATATACTGTGCTTACCGGTTATATACACGTAAAGGAACCATCGTGGACATCATCCTATCCAACTCGAGCGACAAGCCCATCTACGAGCAAATCGCGTCGCAGATTCGAGCGCATATTTTGGCGGGCACGTTGGTGAGCGGCGAGAAGCTGCCATCGATCCGCGCGCTTGCAAACGGCCTCGGCGTAAGCGTCATTACCACCAAGCGCGCCTACTCCGATTTGGAGGAAGCGGGCTTCATCGAAACCGTGCAGGGCAAGGGCTGCTTCGTCGCAGCGGGCAATCAGGGACTTCTGCGCGAAGAGGAGTTGCGGCGCATGGAGGCACTGCTCGCACAAGCGGCGGCGCTCGCCGAAACGCTCGGCGTCACCCGCGCCGATATGCACAAGGCGCTCGACCTCGTAGCCCCCGAAACGCTGGAATAGAAAGGCGGCATCATGACGAACCTTTTGGAAATCAAAGATGCACAGCGCAAGATTGGTGACAGCTTCGCGCTGTGCAACGTGAACCTTGCCGTAGCGCCAGGCGAGGTCGTCGGTTTCGTCGGCGCAAACGGCGCGGGCAAAACCACAACCATTCGAGCCGCGTTGGGGCTCATGAAACTTGACGCCGGCGAGGTGCGCCTGCTCGGCGAGCCCTTCGGCCCGAACGTGCCCGACAGCGCACAGCGCCGCGTGCGCTCGCGCATCGGAGTGGTGTTCGACACGTGCCCCTATCCGACGGAATTCACTATTGCACAGGTGGAGCGCTGCCTCGCGCTCGCCTTTCCCGCCTGGGATAGAGCACAGTTCTGGCACCTCGCCGAACGCTTTTCACTCGCGCGCAAGGCGAAAGTGAAGGACCTCTCCCGCGGCATGGGCATGAAGCTGCAACTCGCCGTGGCGCTTTCGCATAAGGCCGATTTGCTCGTGCTCGACGAAGCCACTGCGGGGCTCGACCCCATCGCTCGCGATGAAACGCTCACCATTTTGCGCGAATTCACCGTCCAGGACAATCGCGGCGTGCTGCTGTCAAGCCACATCACAAGCGATTTGGACCGCATCGCCGATCGCGTTGTGGGCATCGATGGCGGCCGCATCATTTTCGATATGCCTCGCGAGGAAATTACCGACATGGCAGGCATCGCTCATTGCACTGCAGAGCAGGCCCGTGCGATTCTTGCATGCGTCGAGGAAGCACGCGCCGAGCACCGCGAATTCAACTGCGACGTGCTTGTTCCTAATCGATTCGAATTCGCCGAAGCATTCCCCGAAATCCCCTGCGACCACGCCTCCATAGAAGACTACCTGCGTTTTATGCTGAAAGGAGCTGCGCAATGAAAGCGGCATTGAAATCGGAATTTGCCATCTTGAGCACCTTCATGCCGGCGTTCGCCGTGATACTCGTGCCCATTTGCGCCATTATGACGTTCGCCATAGGCAATTGTATTTCGGCCGCCGCTTGCGTAAGCGCCATGGTTCCCATGATTCTCACGCTCTCGCTCGCCTCATATGACGATCAAAACGGATGGGGGCGTTATCGCGCATCGCTGCCCTTCTCGCGCCGCGATGTCATTGCTGCACGATATGGCTCGATTCTTCTTGCATCCCTCGCTACCGCCGCATGCGCGGCAGTACTTGGCATTGCACTCAATGCCATTTTGCCTTCGTTCATCCACGATTTCGAAACGATGCCGACAATTGAGATAGCCGCAGGGTCATTCACTGCGACCTTCTCGGTCATCATCATGGTAGCCATTGGTGAACCGCCCCTCATCAAATTCGGCGCCACGAAAGGCGTACGCTATCTTATGTGCTTCGCCGTTCTCGCTGGTTGCATCTGTTTCGCAATTGCGGAGCAAGCAATCGATCCCCTGCTCCTTGAACGTTTCGGAGTCTGGGCCGATTCCCACTTAAGTTTTTTGTTCACCATGTTGACCGTCGTATCGCTTGCGCTCTTCGCTGCCAGCTGCGCTATAAGCACGTCGATTTACCAGCGGAAAGACCTGTAGACCGGCCCATCCGGCTAAAGCATCGCTTTCCTCGTTTCCGACCCAAACGCAATAGGGCGAGCCGCTCGATACGACTCGCCCTATTCTTTTCTGCAAAGGAATCGGCTGCAACGCCAACCGCGGTTCGAATAGCCGCCCATCAATGCAGAATCCTATTCCCTCACGTTCGCCTTTGCCTTCATTGCCAGAAGCGACGATGCGATTACCAGCAGCGCCACGGTCGCGACCAAGCCAACCGTCGGAGATTTATAGCCCACGAGCATCACGCCAACGCCAAAGATCGCCATACCTGCGCAGAGCACCGACAGCCACTTCTCGTAGAGGCGTTTTTCCGATGCACCCCTTTGCCCATCGGCGGCGCTTCCCCGCTCTTCACCAACGCTCCTGCGCCCTTGAGCAACGCCCCTCATGTTCTTTATGCCGCTCATTTATGCCACGTCCTCTTCGGCGAGGCGCCCGCTGAAAATCCGGTAGGCAATCACGTGGTACACCAGTACCAACGGCACGCCAATGCACGCAATGCCCGTCATCCATGCAAGCGAGGTGTCGGAAGACGCCGCGCTCATAAGGGTAATGGATTCACCCACGCTCCCCGGCGTTGCAACCACCAAATTCGGGAACAAAGACACCGCCGCCAACGCCACCAAACACACCGCCGCAGCCGATTGCAGCACGAAGGCGACCAGGTCGTTGCCCTTCTTCGCCTGTACGATCGACAACGCGATGCATGCGACGAACGCTACGGCGAAAATCACGCCCACACCAAACATACCCGGAGCAAACTGCGGCTTCACCACGGCAAATGCAAGCACGGTCGCCACCGCAAACAACGCGAGAGCCGCAATTTGCCACACGCGGCGGTGCTTTTCCGCACGCGCATGCACCGCACTCGCCCGCTCAGTCTTAAGCGACACCCATGCGGCGCCCGCCTCCATGCACATCGCAAACCCCAGCGCGCCAACGACAAGCGTAAACGGCGATAGCAAGCCAAGCAGCGGCACGCCCGCATAGTCGCCGTTTACCGCGAGCGGCACGCCAGCAATCACGTTGCCAAGCGCTACGCCCAGCAGGAGCGCCGGCAAAAACGACCCAACCGTGAAACACGCATCCCACACGCGGCTCCATTTGGGATCGTGCGCGCCGAACTCGAGCGACACCGCGCGAACGATAAGGCCGAAAAGCACGAGCATAACGGCCAAATAGAACCCCGAGAACGTCGTGGCATACGCCGCGGGAAACGCGGCGAACAGCGCGCCGCCCGCCGTGAGCAGCCACACCTCATTGCCATCCCACACAGGTCCGATGCTGCGGCGCACAAGAGCGCGCTCAGAATCGGTTTTCGCGAGCGCACGGTAGAGCACGCCCACGCCCAAATCGAACCCATCGAGCACGAAATAGCCCGCAATAAGCACGAATATCAAGAAGAACCACAGCACAGCAAGAACGCTCATCGCTATTCACCATCCTTCGCATTGCAAGCCTTCGCGGCAGGCTCGGCCACCGGGGCGCTTTCGGCGACCATGACATCATCGACGGGACCGCGCTTAATGAAGTGCGAAATCACACGCACCCAACCAATGAACAAGAACACGTACACCACCGCGAACAGGGCCAGCGTAAGCAGCAGCTCGGGAGCCGATACCGCCTGCGAAATGGCATTATTCGTGAGAAGGCTCACGCCATCGGGCCCCGACGTCGATGGATACACCACCCACGGCTGACGGCCGACCTCGGCGGTAATCCAACCAACCTGGATGGCGATAAACGGAAATAGGGGCGATATAACAAGGAGCTTCTGCAGCCAACGCATATTCGCGATGCGCCCACCGCGCAGTGAGAACACAATCGCGAGAATCGCAGTGAGCATAATGAGTCCATACATCGCAACCATCAGGTGATACGACTGGAATACCAAATTAACCGGCATGTCTGCGACATCCATTTCGCCATACTTCTCGGTTTCGGCGAGCGAATTAAGGCCGGCGTATTCGGTATCCCACGTGCCCGTCGCTAGGAAGCTCGTGCCACCGGGAATCGCGAACGGCGTGATGACCCGCTGGCTTTCCTCATCGACCCAGCCGAAAGCGTACAGCGGCGGCACTTCGTCGTTATACATACCCTCCATCATGGCGAGCTTCGTGGGCTGTTCTTCCGATACCTCCACTGCCGAAGCGTGAGCCGTCACAATCATCGCGCACGAGGCGACAATGCCCACAACAGCGCCGATGCGCACGGTTTTCATCGCGAAATCGGCATGCTTGCCTTTCAGCAGGTACCACGCTCCAACCGCCATAGACACGAACGCACCCAAAATAAGCAGCGCCACAATCACGTGCGTGTAGCGCGGCAGGGTCGAAGGATTGAAAGCCGCTGCGAGAAAATCGGTGATAACGGCCTTCGAGCCATCGCTCGCGAGCGCCGCGCCGGCCGGCGTTTGCATCCAAGAGTTAGCGATAAGAATCCACAGCGCGCTCAAACACGATCCAGCCCACACGAGCCAAGCCGACACGGTATAGAACTTAGGCGACACCTTCTTTTCCCCAAAGAGCAAAACGCCAAGGAAGACCGATTCCAAGAAGAAGGCGAACAGAGCTTCGGCAGCAAGCGGCGCGCCGAAAATATCGCCTACGAAGCGCGAGTAATCGGCCCAGTTGGTTCCAAAAGAGAACTCCATGGTGATGCCCGTCGCAACACCAATGGCGAACGTCGCCGTAAAGATGCGCACCCAGAAATGCATGGCTGCGCCATCTTTTTCATCGCGGCTTCGATAGTACTTCGTCGCAAAAATCGCCGTGATAAGGCCCAAGCCTATCGAAAGCGGAACGAATATGAAATGGTAGGCCACCGTGACCGCGAACTGAATTCGCGAAAGTAATGCCACGTCGAACAATGCGTCCATTTCCAAACCCCCTTGTATCGTTGCCGATATGTTACCTGTTGGGTATCATATTAAAACGAAAGTGAGCAAAATGGAATACTAATTAGGAATTAATATCGTTAATTTTAGATGGGGCGAAACGGCAAAAGAAAACCGCCCTTTATGGCGGTCCTTTTCTGTATGGATTGCCTGAAAGACGAATTCGAAAGAAGCGTTCTAGACCCGATTGCGTGTCATCAGGCGGCGCATTCAAGTGGCACAGCGATACGTAAGTGGCAACGGCGGCAACTAAACAACAACGGCACCCGAACGGCGCAGCCGCGCGCGAATCAACGCCCGAATGACGCGAACGACGCCTCGACAACGCATGCGACGTTCGCTTCGTCGCGCGCATCGTGCCTTGGACTCGCAGCGTGTGGCCTATGCCTGATATACGGCCTTCACCAGGTATTCTACGTTGCCCTCGGCGCCCTTGATGGGGCTTTCCACCGCACCCTCAATCGAGAAGCCCACAGCAGCGAAAGCGTCAGAAACTTCTTTCACAACGCGCAGTCGAACCGATTCGTCGCGCACGATTCCGCGGTCGGTTTCGTCATGGGCGCTTTCGAACTGGGGTTTCACGAGCAACAGACATACCGTGCCAGGCGCGCACAGTGCAGCGAATACGTCGGCCAATCCGGCCAGGCCAATGAACGACAAATCGGCCACGACGATATCGAACGGCGCGCCAAGCTCGGCAGGAACGGCCGTTTTGATATTCGTGCGCTCGAACACGCGCACGCGTTCATCTTCGCGAAGCTTCCACGCGAGTTGTCCGTAGTTCACGTCGACACACGCGACTTCAGCGGCGCCCGCCTGAAGCAGACAGTCGGTAAAACCGCCCGTCGACGAACCAACATCGATGCAGCGCGCTCCGCGCACATCTTGGGCAAACGCATCGAGCGCCCCTTGGAGCTTATGCCCGCCACGGCTCACATAAGCACGACGATTGCGCACGAACACATCGGCATCGGGGTTCACCAATACCGCGGCGCTTGTGGGATACACGTCATTCGCGCGCACCTCATGTGCGAGAACCGCGCGCAACGCTTCGCCCCTATCGGCGAAATAGCCGCGCTCAACGAGCAAATCGTCCAAACGAATCTTCTTCTGTTTCGGCTTCTTCGGCCGAGGCGAACCCGGCTGCGCAGTTTTCATCGCCACGCCTACAGCTCCGCATATTTCTCGCGAATGCGAGCCGCCATGCCCTCAGCATCGATGCCAAGCATATGATGCAACTGCGACACCTTGCCCTGCTCAACGAATTCGTCGGGAATGCCGAACGTGAGCACGGGAGGAACCTGAGCCGGCGGGTCTGCAGCGAGCGCCTCGAGAATGCCCTCGCCAATGCCGCCCTCAATGGCGCCCTCTTCTGCCGTGCACACAAGCTTGCATTCGACCGCGGCCTTGCGAACCGCTTCCTCGTCAAACGGCTTCACCCAGCGCATATCCACAACGCGCACAGAAATCCCCTGTTCGGCAAGCATGTCGGCAGCGCCTTCCGCCTCTTGCACCATGCGGCCGAACGCAAGAATCGCCACATCGCTGCCCTCGCGCGTCGTGCGCGATTTGCCCTCTTCGAGCACCTGGGGCTCGGCAGGAAGCTCGACGCCACGAGCCTCACCGCGCGGCCAACGAAGCATGACGGGGCCTTCGAGCGTCAATGCCGTATGCAGCATATGCACAAGCTCGACCTCGTCGGAAGGAGCCATCATGCGAACGCCAGGCACCATGCGGCCATACGCAATATCGAACACGCCGTGGTGCGTAGGGCCATCGTCGCCCACGAGCCCTGCGCGATCGAGGCAGAACACCACATTCGTGTTCGCAAGAGCGTTATTAATTACGAGCTGGTCAAACGCGCGCTGCATGAATGTCGAGTAAATGCACACGACGGGCTTTTTCCCGCCAAGCGCCAAACCGCTCGCAAGTGCCACCGCGTGTTCTTCAGCGATACCCGTATCGATGAAGCGCTTCGGGAACTTCTCGGCGAACTCGGCAAGACCCGTACCGTCTTTCATGGCAGCTGTGATAGCGACGATATCGTGATTCGCCTCAGCTTCAGCAACGATGGCTTTCGAGAACACGCTCGTATATTTCGGCGCCGTACTTGAGCCCTTCTTCACTTCGCCCGTCGCGATGTCATATGGCCCAATGCCGTGGAACTTGCTGGGGTTCTCTTCTGCGGGACCGTAACCCTTGCCCTTTTTGGTAACCACATGCAGAAGCGTGGGGCCGTCGGCTTCGAGGCACACGCGCAGCGCACGCTTGAGCGCAGCGATATCGTGGCCGGGAATGGGCGCCGTGCACGTGATGCCGAGCTTTTCGAAGAGCATTTCACCCGGAATGACCATTTGCTTGAAAGAATCTTTCGCGTTGCGGCCCAAATCGACCAGGCCGCGGCCAAGCGGACCGCTTGCCTCGAGCGCACTTTGTACCGAATCGCGCGTACGCGTGTATTCGCGACTCGCGCGCTTTTCGCCCAAATAACGAGCGAACGCACCCACGTTGCGCGAAATCGACATCTCGTTGTCGTTCAGAATAATAACCATGGGCGTTTGCAACTGACCCAGCTGATTGAGAGCTTCAAACGCCATGCCGCCCGAAAGCGACGCGTCGCCGATGATGGTGACGATTTTCTCATCGCCGCCATTCAAATCGCGCGCCATGGCAAGGCCCAGCGCCACCGAAACCGAATCGGATGCATGGCCGGAAGGGTGCACGTCGTATTCGCTTTCGCTCGCTTTCGGGAAACCCGACATACCGCCGAACTGGCGCAAGGTGTCGAATTCGCCCAGGCGGCCCGTTACGAGCTTGTGGGCATACGACTGGTGCCCCACATCGAAAAGCAACTTGTCATGCGGGCAATCGAGCACGCTATGGCATGCCAGAATAAGTTCGACCACGCCAAGGCTCGGCGCCACATGGCCGCCCGTCTTCGACGTGGTCATAATGATTTGCTCGCGAATTTCCGACGCGAGTATGGAAAGCTCCTCGTTGGTGAGGAGCTTTAAGTCCGCGGGGGACGAAATCATATCGAGAATGCGATGGCTCTCCATTAAGGAACTCCCAATCTCCGTATTCGAATTCGGCACCTCGCGGATGCCTTGCGACTAGCGCTGCGGCGAGCCCTCCGAAAAGGGCGCATCGTTATCGGAAGCGTCGAGCGTTTCGAGCAACTCGGTCGCCTTCATGCCCAGCTTCACGGCCTCGTCGTACAAATCGAGCGCCGCGTCGAGTGGCATATCGTCGCCACGCACCTGCGTCGCGATTTCATCGAGGCGATCGCGAATCTGCGTGAACGCCTCGCGGTCGAGCGATTCCAAGCCCATGGCGAGCCTTACTCGGCGCTTTCAGCAGAATCGGCTTCTGCGGGCTTGAAGTCGGAAAGAATACCCATCGTGGGAATGTCGGCGGGCGCAGCTTCAGCGGAAGTCTCGAGGGCTTCCTCGGTCGAAGCCTCCGCGGTCGTCGATTCTGCGGCGGCACCCTGCTCGGCCTCGCCCAAGCGAGCCAGGCGGCCCAAGATGCCGTTCACAAAGCGATGGGAATCGTCTTCGCCGCCAAACGCCTTGGCGAGTTCGACAGCCTCGTTAATGGCGACGGACTGCGGAACATCGTCGACATAGCGCATCTCGTAAACGGCGAGGCGCAGAATGGAGCGATCAACCACGGGCATGCGGTCGATAGCCCAGTTTTGCGAGCTTTCGCCAATCGCGCGGTCGAGCTCGGCGCGATGGGCGGAAACGCCGCACACCAATTCGCGCGCGTAGTCGTTGGCCTTGGCCTCTTCAGGAACCAGGCCTTCTTCGACCAGCTTGTCGGCGGGCACGCCGGTGATTTCGCTTTGATACAGAATCTGCACCGCAGCGCGACGTGCAAGAATTCGTTTAGATACGTTGCTCATGCGAATTGGAACCCTTGCTAACTAGTTGTTGAAACGAATGCCGTCGACATAGACATCGACCGACGACACGGTGAAGCCGACCTGCGTTGCCACGGCATCGGCGACGGTTTGGCGAACGGCTTCGGCAACCTGCGGAATGGGCTTGCCGTAGAACACGTCGATATGCACGGCGACATCGACGCCCTGCTCTTCGTTCATGCTCACATCGATGCCCTGGCCAGCCGGCTTTGCGGCGAAGCGGGAACGCAGGCCCGTGAACGTAGACGAGCCAACGCTGGCAACGCCCTCAACCTCTTTGGCCGCGATCGCGACGATGGTCTCCATGACTCCGGGGGCCAGCCCCAGTCCGTCAACATACAGCTCTTCGCTCATGGCGCAATCCTTTCGGCCGATTGATTCATATAGGCAACCTAGAATTGTACCCCAATTCACGCGCATTCACCGGAAGACCGCAAGAACGCGAACAGAGAACGCTATGCAGTTACAGATGAAATCGGCCGACCCGCCGATCGCGGCGCGTTGAGTCTGTCGCGCACACTCCACAGATAGACGTAATTGTCGCGCCCTTGTTTTTTCGATTCGAGCTGACCACTTCGAATAAGTTGACGAACGCGCGCGTCGCTCACGCCAAGAAGCGACGCCGCAGAATGAGAGTTTACGAGACGATTTTCTTCATCGATATTGCAGGAAACGAACGCGACGCGCTCGCCTTTTTTTGGTTCATATTCCAACGACGGGCTCGGGAGCGTTCGGGCATTATCGATATACGATTCAATCACGAGTTCCATCGCCTCGCCCGCCATGCTGATTGCATCTTCAAACGAATCGCCATCGGTATAGCACTCGGGCAAATCTATCGCCCACACGCTGTAGCCGCCCAGCTCGTTTTTTTCGAACACCAATGGATAGGTATAGCGCATAACGACTCACCGCCTTAATCGGGATAGCCCAAATCGCGCTTGATACGCAGCCACGTTCCTCGTGCCAATTCTTGGCGATGGTAGGGAACGATAACCACTTTGCCGTTCTTCTCTAGCTTGCGATGAGAGCCCCTGCCGCCTTTGTCGTCCCAACCGTTCTTTATTGCCCAACGATAAATTTCAGGCGGCTTCGGCGGCATCTTGTTCTCCTTAATTAATACTAACGCTTGCGTAAGCATTAGTAAAGGCAAAACTTTCGTTTACGATGCCATTATAGTATAAATGCACATAATTTTATGTGCATTTATACTACTATAGAACCAACATGAGCGTTTATTTTTCATCCTTTATGCCAACTATTCCATAATCTATATTGGGGTCGCTTTTAGGCCCCTGCGTCACACGAAAAGGAATGCCCCCCTCTCGAAGCGCTTGCCGCACGAATACATTCACGGCGGTCGTGAAGCTCATACCCAAGCTCTCAAAAAGTTCGTCCGCTTGGTTTTTCAACTCTTCATCCATACGAATCGTAACATTTGTATTTGCCATGGCGTTTCCCTTTCTGCACCCTCTATTGCAAGGCATTGTACAGGGTCGACCCGAAAGTATCGCCCTAATTCGGCAGCCTTGCAGGCCCGCGGTCGCACAATCGCGCAACGTCGCGTCAACGTGGAGCCCCTTAAAACATCGCCTTGATGCCGATAAGCACAAGCACCACGCCACCGACGATTTGCGCGCGATCGCCCAGCAGATGCCCAAATCGCTTGCCAATGGCCAGCGCCACGATGCAGCAAAGGAGCGTCGTGATTCCGATAACGCTCACAGCCGGAGCCACGGCAACGCTCACCGCGCGCAGGCTCACGCCCACAGCAAACGCGTCGATGCTCGTCGCAACAGCCTGCACCAAAATCACCTTGAGCGTCAGCGCGTTCGCGTCTTCGGAAACTTCCTCTTCCCCATCGTCGCCGCCGCGCAGCGCCTGCACGCCTTCTTTAATCATATTTCCGCCGATGAAGCCAAGAATAACGAGCGTGACGATGCCCGCGTAGGTTTCGATGAAGTCGCCCACGATGCCGCCCAAGAAATAGCCGAGCAGCGGCATCCCCGCCTGGAAAACGCCGAATGCAACCGGCAACGCGAGCAAACGTGCGCGCGAGGCGTTCGGATAGCAGAAAACGTTCGAGATAGTGACGGCGAAGGCGTCCATAGACAACGCAACGCCCAGAAGGACGATCTCTACGATGCTCATGTTCAGTTGTTCTTTCGAATAGGCTCCCGGGCGCGCGATGAGGGCTCGCGCAGAACCGCCCGATTGCAGCGTACAGGCCACCCCGCCTGCCGCCCGCAGCAAATGATTGCCGCGATTTTACCACCCAGCGGCCCCAGATCGCGAAAACTCCACCCGCGCCCGAAAGTACGCATTCGTTACTACCGCGACGCAGACAGCGCTCATGCCCTGAAATCTGCTGCTTTAGAGCGGGGCGGATTGCTTTTGCCCGGTCGGTAGCTCCTCGGAGTTTGCCCCTATCGCAGACGGCGCGCCAAACGCGCCCTTCTCGGACATGGCAGAATATTGCGCCCAAGGGTCGCGAAATCGCGCAAATCTCCTTCTGCTGGCAGGATATGCGTCCCGAGGGACGCATATCCTGCCGCCCCTCACAAAGCACGACGACTATTCCCGAGCGATCGAGTCGAGATTTGCAAAACCCCAGTTCAGGGACTCTCGTCGCGACCAGCGAGCTGCACTTTCAAGTAAGAATGACCCTCGGAAACCCGCAAACCCCATTCGAGGGCGATTTCGCGACCCTTCCGCGCGATATTCTGCCAGGCAGAAGGTCCGCGAAGCGACGCCGTCACAGGAAAGGCTCCGAAGGGTTCAAGGAAGGCCGTGGCATCCGCGTCCGGCAGCTTCCTATCGGCCATTCGGAGCAGTGAGCGCCTTTGGAGGCTACACCCCGGGCTCTCTTCGGAGCAGAGACAGACGCCCATCCGAAGACGTCTGATCGGCGCTCCCTCAGGGCTTGCCCGTATCGCAGGCAATGCGCCGAATGCTTGCCACCGAAGTTCGTCGGGGGCTTATCTCAGACTGAAATGGGCGGCTTTGATCAGACGTCTTCTCGGCGAGCGTTAGCTTAGTTGCCTCAAACCCGTTAAACGCTACGAGCATTTAACAGGTGAAACAAAAAAGGGCGCTCGCCTTTAAAGCGAGCGCCCCATTCGCACAGAGCGAAAACCTCGTTTACTGTTCGCCAGAACGGCAAAACCTCTTACACCAGCGCCACCGGCAGCGCCGCCACAACAATGAGGAAGCGCAGCAGGAAGCCGCCGATAAGCACGCCTGCATCGGCGGCAGCGCCGATGCAGTGCGCCTTGGGGGTCTCCTCGAAGCCAGGCTTCGACGCGAACAGAAGCCACGTCTCAACCGCGGTAGGCGCAACCAAGCCAACCACGATAAAGCCAAGCCAGAACAAAATCGCCCAGTTACCGCACACGAGACTCATCACCGAGTCGAAACCGGCAACGGAGTTGTAGCTCGTGATGAAGCACAGCGAAGCCACCAACACAAGCTCGACAATCGGGAAGCAATAGTGGAACTTCTTCAGCACGCCCACGCTGTCGAATTCCTTGGGGAACTTCAGGCCGCCCACAAGCAGCACCGAAGACATGCCCGTGGAAACCGCCGAAACCAAGAACAGAATCGGCAGCAGCGCGTTGTTCCACAGAGGGAACGTCTGGCACACGCCGAGCAGCGCGCCCGTGTATGCGCCCACGCACACCGCGAACACCGAGCCCGCGATTTCAAGCCACGCGGGAACCTGCTTCTTCAAGCAATCGAGCAAAAGCGTGATAAGCGCAATTACCACGAACGCTGCCAGGAACACAACGCCCCAGGTCATAACCGAGCACGGGTTATGCAGAAGCAGCGCGAAGCGCAGCGGGTTGTGCAGGCCGGCCTCAGCGTCGAACATCAGCAAGAACAAACCGATGATAACAACCACGGGGGCAATGATATGGCCCGCGAAGCGCATGCCGTGCGCCTCAGGATGCTTCCAGCGCAAAAACGCCGAAGTGATGAAGGCGCCGCCGCCCAAGCCTGCAAGGAAGAGGTACCACGCAATAGGTGCGCCCCAAACTGGTTCAAAAGACATGTTCGCCCACCTACCTTACGTAGAAAATCTTGGACTTGGTCGCATCGCCCAGAAGCGGAGTCGCATGCGTTGCGGCAAGAACCTTGGACACTTCCGAATTCAGGTCGTCCAAATCGCCGAACACACGCACGCCCGCAGGGCACGCGGTCACGCAAGTCGACATCTCGGTACCGTTCAGAGCGCTCACGGTGCAGAAACGGCATTTGTCGACCGCGCCCGTGCGCTCGTCGACCACACGTGCCTGGTAAGGGCACGCGGCCATGCAGTATTTGCAGCCGATGCAGCGACCATGATCGATGCACACGATGCCATCTTCGTTGGTATACGTCGCGCCGGTGGGGCAAACCGCCTGGCACGGCGCATCTTCGCAATGCATGCACTGCGAAGGAACCACCTGCAAAGAAGCCGTCGGGTATACGCCCGTTTCGACTTCGGAAAATTTCACGAACGGCATGCTCGAAAGCAAATCGTTCTGATTCTGACACGCCAAGCGACAGGCGCCGCAGCCGATGCACTTGGTCGTGTCGATCACCATTCCGTATCGGGCCATAGCTTATGCACCGACCTTCCTGATCTCGACGGGCACCTCGCATACCATGCCCGCGCCGGTCGCAGCGTCGCTCGCGCGAGGCACGATGTCCCACACGCTTACGCCATAGCCGGCAGCCTGCGCCATTTCCTTCGATTCAACGCCATAATGAGGCGGCACGTACACCGCTTCCGGGCTAATAAGGCTCGTCACGCGTACCTTCACGCGGATTTTGCCCGTGGAGGTAGAAAGCTCTGCCTCATCGCCGTCGGCAATGCCAAAGTTGGCCGCCGTTTGCGGATTGAGCCATGCGCGCTCAGCACCGGAATCTTTCGCAAGCGCGGCGATCTTATCGGCATCGGCGGTATAGGTGCGCGTCTGCAGGCTCTGGGCGCCCGTGATAAGGCGCGGCATGTGGTCGTTCGGCGCAACCGTGGGATCGGCGTATTGCGGGGTGCGCGCCAATCCGGCCTTCTCGAACGCGTCGCCTGCAAACGGAATCTTGCCCGACCCAGTGCCAATCGCGGGAGCATCGCCCGCGAGCACCGAAGCGCCGGGGATGGCGCAGCACGCGGTGTCGTTCAAGCCGTCGAGCGTAATGCCGTATGCCTTGCAGAAGGCTTCGTTGACGTCGTCGAGTTCGAATGCGAAATCGTCGCCCTTTCCGCACGCCTTCGCCAGATCGGTGAAGATCTGGTAGACGGCGCGAGCCTCACCCGCAGGAGCCACGGCCTGGTTGCGCTTTTCGGCAACCGACCATTCAGCGGCAACGGGGGCAACCACGCTTTCGACTTCAAGATAGGTCGCAGCAGGAAGCACGTAGTCGGCCTTCTGCGCCGTTTCGGTAAGAACCGAATCGATGACGACCTTGAAACCAATGCCGGACAGGTTTTCTTCGACCTTGGCGGAATCGGCCCAATCGGCAGCGGGGTCACACTCAACGAACAGCGCCACGTCGGCTCCGCCCTTGGCAGCAGCGCCCAAAGCTTCCTGGCAGCTCGCAACGCCCAGCTCGCCAGCCTCGGCGATGCCGTCGCCGGAAGCGGAGACCTTCGTGAACGGCGCGTTCTCGAAAACGTTCTCGTCAACAGCGGGAACCTTCGCCAGGAACATGCCGCCCGCCTGGTTCACCGCACCGAGCATGGCGTTGAGCAGAACCGCGCAACGAACGGTCTCGAAGCTCGTTGAGTAGCCGCAGCCAAGCAGCGCGCCCGGACGAACATCGACATGACAATGCGGGGCCGCTTTCACAAGGCCTCGCTCCGCAGAATAAATCGCGTCAAGCGACACGCCGCACTTCTCGGCAGCCCATTCGGGCGTATATTGGAGCATCGCGGTGCGGAATTCCTCGAAGCCCTCGCCGTATTGCTCGACGAAGCTCGCGTCGAAGTCGAGCTTCTTGGCGATATCGCCCATGATACCCAGCAAAAATGCCAGCTCATAGCCAGGACGAACGGCGACCCACTCGTCGGCGAGCATATCGGCGCCAGCGTTGCGCGGGTCGACGGCCATCACATAGCCACCGTTTTCGCGAACCTTCTGGAACTCCTTGACCTCGACCGGGCGCACCGTTTCATCGCCGCTCGCGTCGAGCAGCACGATGTATTCGGCGTTGGCCGTGTCGAACACCGGCGTCGTGCCCAAAAGGGCCTCGTACGCGGCATCGATATTGACATTGGTAAGCGCAGAGTCGTCATAGTAGTTCGGCGAACCGACAGAAGCCATAAAGCGCTTCGCATACCAGGCGTCGGTTGCGCGTCCATCTTGGAACAGCGCCACCTTGCTGCCTGCGCCCGTAATGTGGCTGGCGATATCGGAAAGAGCGTCATCCCAGCTCACCTTCGTGAAGCCGCCTTTGCCGTCACCCTTCATGGGCTCGGTCACGCGATCTTCGGAAGTCGTGAGCGAAGGCAGGCCCTGACCACGGCCACACATGTATCCACCAGCATGCGGATGGCCCTCGGCGCCCATAAAGCGCCACAATTTTCCACCGCGCACCCAAGCTTCGATGCCGCATTTATTCGCACAGCCAGCGCACAGAGTCGCTTTGGTGTACGTAACAGAGGCATCTGAGCTTAGGGGCTCAGTTTGCGAGGAAGAACAACCCGTCGAGGTGCCAATCGCGGCCAATGCCGCACAGCTGGCACCCGCGGCGAGGAATCCTCGCCTCGTCATCATGCTCTCCATGATGTGTCCTTTCTCAAGCAAGTCAATTGGTCACGAGGTTTAAGCCTCGGGGAACAAGGTCGACGTACGAACGATGCCCTTGTCGATCGCCTCTTGGGCGATGTCTTGCCAATCGACGAACTTGATGGCCCCGTTGGGGCACTGCACGGCGCAGCGGCCGCACGCGATACACTTCGTGGACTTGCCGATAACCGGATCGATTTGTGGCATGTTCCACGGGCAAGCCTCGTGGCACAATCCGCAGCCGATGCACTTGTCGGTGTCAACAACGCGCGCGCCGGTCTCGGGGTCAGCGTAAATGGCATGCACCGGGCAGTTCTTCATGCAGGCTGCATCTTTGCACTGCTTGCAATGCTCAACGGTGAACTGGCAGTTGCGATAGATGCCGTCGGGGCCATTCGAGCCCTCGCCGAAGTTATAGTTCGGCCACACGCGCACGCGCGCCGTGGTTTGGCATACGCGACCGTCATTGCGCAGCGAGCACATCATTTCGCAACGCTGGCAGCCCGAGCAACGGGCGCGGTCGGTAACAATAAGCTTAGTAGGTGTGACGTTCACGGCCACGCGGCCGCTCGCGATTGTGTCTTCGATGACGCCCCATTTCGCCAACGCGCCGCCGGCGATAAGGCCAACAAGACCAACGCCAATGCCTCCGGCGACTACCTGGCGGCGAGTGAAGCCCTTGGGCGATTCCTTAGCTGCAGTTTCGGTCTGCGGCTCTTCAGGCAGGATCGCTTCCCCCTTCTTCTCGTCCATCGAGAGTTCCTCCTTCTTGCACTTCTCTTCGATTGACGCACGATTCCTTGCACGCTTCGCACGTACCGTATATTGAGCGATGCCGTTTATGCCCTGTCCCCTGAAGGGGGATAAAAAGCCAGGTAAGGGCACAATACCCTGCAACAGGGTACAAGCAGGGCAAAGCTTGACGCACACTACATTCGACCACGAAAAGGGGGTCAATCGCACACATGTCCTCGCACGCACGCTTCAATGTCACAGCAAAGACTTGGAGAAAGACATGGCAACTGAAAATGTCTCCTATGGTTGGCAGGGCAAGATCGCCCGAGTGAACCTGACCACGGGAGAAATCACCACCCAGTCCACCGACCCGTACAAGTATTTCCTGGGCGGCATGGGCCTCGCTAACAAAATTATGTATGACGAAGTTCCCGAGGGCACCGATCCATTCAGCCCCGAGAGCAAAGTGGTTATGGCGGTAGGCCCGCTCACCGCATCGGGCACGCCTTTGGCAGGCCGCACCACATTCTCGCACCTGTCCACCTTCACCACCGACCACTTGGTCGTCGACTCCCACTGCGGCGGCATGATTGGCGCGAAGCTTAAGCTAGCCGGTTGGGACGCCCTTATTATTGAAGGCGCATCCGACAAGCCCGTCTACATCAAGATCCTCAACGACAAGATCACCATCGAAGATGCTTCGTTCGTTTGGGGCATGGGCACCCGCGCCACCACCGAGGGCATTTGCCGCAAAGACGGCAACAAGTTCTGCGTGGCCGCCATTGGCCCCGCTGGCGAGAATCTGGTGCCGTATGCGTGCGTCATCAACTCGCGCAACCACTCGGCAGGCGCTGGCCTGGGTTCCATTCTGGGCTCTAAGAAATGCAAGGCAATCGCCATCGAGGGCGACGGCAGCGTGAATGTCGCCGACCCGAAAGCCATCGCCGAGCTTTCCGACTACATGATTTCCGACATCGTGGGTTCCAACAACAACCACGTCGTGCCTTCCACCCAGCAGGAATGGGCTGAGTACTACGACAAGGGCAGCCGCTGGACCGCTCGCAAGGGCCTGTACTGGGCTCAGGCAGAAGGCGGCGCTGTCGAGACCGGCGAGCCGAAGCCTGGCGAGCTCAACACCGTTGGCTATCGCTGCATGAAGTCCACCAAAGACGACGGCCCCGACGCCGAGAAATACACCATTAAGATGAACGGCTGCCACAGCTGCCCGATTCACTGCTATTCCGACATGCGCATTCCCGGCTCTGCCGAGCATGGAGGCTTTGAAATCACGGGCAACACCTGCGTGCCGAACTTCCCGTACCTGTATATGATTCCTATTCTGAAGGATCAGGCAGGCGGCGTGGTGAACAACTCCGAGGACGGCGTTATTTGGAACCAGGTCATCGGCTCCACGGTGGACGATTTGGGCTTGTGGTGCAACTACGCGCAGCTCTACCGCGACCTCGCGCATTGCATCTCAGCCGGCGTCTTCAAGCGCGTGCTTCCCGAAGACGAGTACAACATGTTCGATTGGGACGCGTTTAAGAACAACGACCCATCCATCATGCCGAAAATCCTGCGTCATATCGCGCAGAACGACAACGAGATGAGCTACATCGCGCACGGCCCCATTGTTTGGTGCAAGCGCTGGGACGACATGACCTGGTTCGACACCACTGCGAGCCAGCTGATCAACTACCGCGGCTGGCCCGTGCACCACTCGATCGAGTGCTTCGGCCAGGTTGGCGGCGTGTACAACATGATGTTCAACCGCGACGACATGATTCACTCCGCCGTTAACTTCCAGGGCTGCGGCTTGCCTATCGAGAAGAAGCGCGAGATCGCCAAGGAAGTTTGGGGCGGCGAAGACGCCATCGACGAAGATAAGAACTACACGCCCATGAACGAGCACAAGGCGAAGTTCTGCTGGTGGTCCATCGTCACCGACGTACTGCATGACTCGCTCACCCTGTGCAACTGGGTGTGGCCTATGACCATGAGCCCGTCGAAGACCCGCGATTACCGCGGCGACCTCGACCTTGAAGCGAAATTCTACAAGGCCGTCACCGGCGAAGACATCACCACCGAAGAGCTCTACAAGCGCGGCGCGGCCATCATGACCCTGCAGCGCGCAAACACCATGCGCGGCATGAAGACCAACGACTTCCGCGGCGTGCACGACACCATCACCGAGTGGCCGTTCACCAAAGACCCCGATATCCAGCCCTTCACCGCTGGTACCGACAAGATGGAAAAGGAAGATTTCCAGACCGCCCTTACCATGGTGTACAAGGAGTTCGGCTGGGACGAGAAGACTGGCGCACCGACCGCCGATTGCCTCGACGAGTACAACCTGACCGACGTGAAGGAAGACCTTCAGTCCAAGGGCCTACTCTAAACGCAGCATCGAACTTCGGACCGAGCGACGCGAGAGCAACCCCTAGTTCAAAGCATAACCCCGCGGGTGGCCCACCTCCCCTCACCGCCCGCTCCTTCTTTTGGAAGCCCGCCATTGCGCGGGCTTCCTTTTTGTCCTATATGCCTAAGCCTAAGCCCATAAGCCTTCTTTTATGCAGGCAGAAACGCCGGGCTTTCTGACGCGCATAATCTTGCCCCTATGGGCAAGGAAGGGCCAAGAACGGAGCACCTCGTCCATGAGCAGCATGAAAACGCGAACTCTATCGGCGAGCATACGCCAGTCTTGTCGTCGAAAAGCGGGGTTATCAGACAAGAATGCACACTCGTTCATCCGACGAGGATGCACGCGTCAAAGCCAATAATGCGAATGGCGGGCGTTTTGACCACGATTCCTGGGGGGTGCGGACAATTCCTTGGACCAGCCTAAGCGGCTAGTCCCTTGCTTATCCGGTACTGCATGGGGCTCATCCA
>CAKUIK010000002.1 GCA_934661005.1 uncultured Slackia sp. | reverse complement strand
GATGGTGGTTACTATTGGTCCGGTGGACTTATGGTCAACGGCTACTATGTTGTTGGTGGCGACTTTGGTCAGGTGCGTGTGTATTCCGCCGACTTGACCACGCTCGTTGACTCTCTCAAGCTTGCCGGTGGCAATATCCGCTCGGCGCTTGTTGAGCACGATGGGTTTGTGTATGCCGTTACGCGCGATGATGGCACCTTGCATAAGCTTTCCATCGGTTCTGACGGTTCCATTTCCGAGGTCGCGAAGGTGCAGTTTGCCGCATACTCGACCTCGACCCCTGTTTTCAGCGGTAACTATGCGTTTGTCAACGGTGCGACCGCGAACAATTGGAAGGCTAAGGGCCTGCTTTCGGTCATCGATCTTTCCGATATGAGTGTGAAGCAGATTACGAAGGCTGATGGCGAAGAGCTTGGCTTCGAATCGAAGAGCACGCCGCTTGTCTCGACGCATGATGGCGAAACGTACGTGTACTTTACGCTGAACGGCGCCAAGGGTCCGTGGCCTAACTACACCACGGGCGGTGGCGTATATATGTATAAACTGGGCGATGCCGAGGCAACCGAGGTATTCGTTCCGGGTTCTGGATACGCTAACTACTGCATGGCGTCGGTTGTATGCGATGGGTATGGCAACCTGTATTACACCAACGACTCGGGCCATCTCTTCTGTGTGAAGTCTCAAGCCCACCGTGTGAGGTTCGACACGCAGGGCGGCTCTTCTGTCAGCGACCAGACGCCTGCCTCTGGTTCGGCTCTTGCCAAGCCTGCCGACCCGACTCGCGAGGGCTACACCTTCGGTGGTTGGTACACCGACGCAGATTGCACGAAGGCGTACGATTTCGCGACTGCGGTGACGGCCGATATGACGCTGTACGCCAAGTGGGTCAAGAATGAGGCGTCGACGCCTGGGTCTGGGTCTGGTAGTGATAATGCTGGCGACAAGAAGAACGACGATAGCAAGAAGGACAACGCAGGCGCTCAAAATACGTCGAAGGGCGGCTATGTCGCGCCTTCTTCGCTGCCCCTGTCGCAAAGCGCGCTTGCCAAGAGCGACGACGAAAAGGCCAACGACGCCAAGAAGGCTGACGATCAGAAGACCGCGAAGGCAAGCGACGCGAAGTCTTCTTCGAAGGCCGAAAGCGATGCTTCTGGCGCATCGGCGAGCGCTACCGACGACGGCCCGTCCTCGTCCGAGAGCGCTCCCATCTGGCCCTACATTGTTTTGGCTGTCGGCGTCGCTGGCCTCACCGCCGCCATCGTGTGGTTCGTCATCGCCCGCCGCAAGCGTGATGGGGATGAATAACGAAGCATGCCTGACGAAATGAAACCCACTTCGGAAGATGTGAAAATCACGGCGGGGGATGCTCCTCGCCGTGATTCGGCGGAAGCGGCGGCCCTTACCGTGGGGTCGCCGTCCTCGTCTTCCTCATCTCAAGCGGCAACCTCAAATTTGACGCCGAAGCGCGCGGCGCTTTCTTCGGCGACGCGTGCGGGCATCGCGGTTCTCGCTGTGGTGTCGGCGCTGTTCATCGCTGCATCCGGGTTCGCCTTGACGGGTGGCTTCGGCCTTCCCGCCGATTCTCCTGTCGTTAAAGCCGCGGAAAGCGTCGGAATCGTTCGCTCTGCCAATGTTGAAAGCTCGTCCGCCGACGATGCCGATGGCGCCGACGAAGCGAAAGCCGACAAGAGCGACGCATCGCACAAGGCTGATAAAGCCGACGGCGAATCCGATGATAAGAAAGACGCTTCGAATGACGCCTCCAAGAGTGATGAGTCGAAATCGGAAGGCGATGGCTCCTCCGACAGCTCGGGCTCCAATAGTTCTTCCGATTCGAATTCTGGAAGCTCCTCTTCTTCGGGCGGCAGTTCGTCTTCGAGCGCTGGTTCGGGGTCGGCTTCCTCTTCCTCGAGTGCCTCTTCGAGCTCGTCGTCTTCTTCAAGCTCAAGCGCCTCGGCGGGTGGCTCCTCTCAGCCGGGCGCTTCTGCGCCCGCTGGCACAGTAACCGTGTATGTTTCCGTATCGAGCTCTGCGGTGGGCAACCCTGTTTCGGGTGGCGGAACCTTCACGTTTGGGCAAGGCGCGACGGTTTACGACGCCCTGTGCGCGTGCGGCCTTTCGATGAACGCGTCGAACACGGGCTATGGCGTGTACGTAAGAGCCATCGGGGGCCTTGCTGAAAAGGAACACGGCGGAAACAGCGGGTGGATGTATTCAGTGAACGGCGCCGTTCCCATGACGGCGTGCAGCAACTATGTGCTCTCCAACGGCGATTCCGTTTCCTGGTATTACGTGACGGGCTAATTGCTTTCGCTGTAAAGAAAAACGACGCCGCGCGTGATATGATGCGCGGCGTCAGCGGTTGTAAGCCCTGAGCGCCGGGCGATGCCTTCTCTTCCGAGAGGAGGTGATTCGTAGATGGACGCAGTAATCCAAATCATCAAACTAATCACGGCTCTGGCTGGGTTGGCGCGAGAGGCGGTCGCGTTCGGAAAGGCGCTTTGGGCGGGCCATAAAGAAGGGCGTTAACTTGTCTAAGGTTAACGCCCTGTAGTACTTGACGGCATCGCCCGCATTCCACCTCAGGCGTCCGTCGACACCCGCATTATATAACGCGCGCATTGTCGCAGGCAAGAATTCCTATGACCAACGTTTTCCATACATATCATCCCGCTGTGGCGTTCGTCTATTTGGCGAGCGCCCTTGCGCTGTCTATGGCATGTTTGCACACTGTGTTCACAGCCTTATCGCTCGCGGGCGCCCTTATGTGCTCGTGTGTGTGTCGCGGCGGGCGCGCCACGCTGCTGTCGCTTCGGTGGGTTGTTCCGTTGTGCCTGGTCGTTGCCGCAGCGAACCCGTTTTTCGTCGCATCGGGCTCAACCGAGCTGTTTCGCATAGGACAGCGCGCCATCTATGCCGAAGCGCTTTTGTACGGCTTGTGCTCGGGTGGCATGTTCGCGTCGGTGTTTCTGTGGTTCGCTTCATATTCCTCCTGCATGGATTCCGAAAACTCGCTCGCGCTGTTCGGAAACGCCGCGCCCGTCGTTACACTCATGGTTTCGCAGGTTTTGCGCTTGGTGCCGCAATTCGTTTCGCGAGGCCGCGCCATCGCCGACGTCCAAAACTGCATGAGCGCGGCCTCTCCCCGCACGAAGAAAGATGCCGCGCGGGGCCGCACGCGCATTGTGAGCGTGCTCATGGGGTGGGGCATGGAAGACGCCTTGGAGCGAAGCTGCGCCATGCGTGCCCGCGGCTACGATTGCGGTGCGCGGCGTACGACGTATGCCCGTTTTCACATGGGCGCATCCGACGCCGCCGTGCTTGCCGCGGTGGTCGCCCTTGCGCTTGCAAGCGCGGCGTGCGCGTGGCTGGCGTTCGTCGGCTTCTCGTTTTACCCAACGGTCGCGGGCATCGCGCCGTTCTGGCTGTATCTTCCCTATGCGCTGCTTATGCTGGTGCCGCCGGCGTTGTGGCTGCGCGATTGGCTGCAATGGAGGTCGTGCGAATGATGAACGAACACAGCGCCGCGCTCGCCGTGGAAACACGAGGGCTCGCGTTCGCGTATCCCGCTGGCGACGGCGAGGCCGCGTTTGAAATCTCATGGCCCGACATGCGCATAGAACAAGGAGCCTTCTGTGTGGTAGTGGGCTCGACGGGCTCGGGCAAAACCACGCTTTTGCGTTCGCTGAAACCCGAGCTTGTGCCTGCTGGCGCATATCGAGGCCAAGCGCGCGTTTTGGGTCGCGTTTCAAGTGGGGAAGGCGTGCAGGGGAAGCGAACGTTCACGGCGCTCGAGTCGGCTCAGTCGATCGGCTTCGTGATGCAAGACCCAGCCGCCCAAATCGTATGCGACACGGTATGGCATGAGCTTGCGTTCGGGCTTGAAAACGTCGGCATGCCGCAAAATGAAATGCGCAGACGCGTGGCCGAAGTCGCGCACTTCTTCGGCATTGAGCCATGGGTGCGCAAGAAAACCGAAGACCTTTCAGGCGGCCAGAAGCAAATCGTGAACTTGGCGAGCGTGTTGGCGCTGCGTCCGAGTGTGCTGCTGCTCGACGAGCCTACGGCTCAGCTCGATCCGAATGCCGTGAAGCAGTTCTTGTTCCTGCTCGGCCGCGTGAATCGAGAGCTCGGCATTACCGTGGTCGTGGCGACCCATTCCCCTGAAGATGTCGAGGCGTATGCGACACAGCGCATCGATTTGGATGCGTCGGGCGATTCCGCGCCGCGCGAATCGGCGGAAGAGGCCCTTGCGGCTCGTTGGGAGGCTCGAGCGGCGAAGTGCGCGCATACCGATGCAGTTCTTCGCGTTCGTGATGCACATTTTCGCTTCGATCGTCGCGAGCCCTGGGTGCTGCGCGGCATCGATTTGAATATCGTGCGCGGTTGCGTGCATGCGCTCGTCGGCGGTAATGGCTGCGGCAAAACCACGCTTTTGCGCTGCTTGGCGGGTGTGCTGAAACCGCAACGCGGTCGTATCGATAACGATCTGCGGCATTCACAGGCCATGCTTCCGCAAGATCCGAAGGCGCTGTTCGTGTGCGACTCGGTGCGCGAGGAGCTTATGGAGTGGTCGACACGTTGTGGCTATGGGCGCGACGAGGCCGAGGCCATGGCACAGCGTTTCGGGCTTTTGGGCATGGCCGCACGCCACCCGTATGACCTTTCGGGCGGCCAACAACAAAAGCTCGCGCTCGCGAAGCTTCTGCTTGCGAACCCCGAGGTGCTCTTCCTTGACGAGCCCACCAAAGGCCTCGACCCCGCGTCGTGCGCCGATTTCTCCCGAACGGTGCGCGAGCTTGCCGATGAGGGCAAAACGGTCGTTTTCGTGACGCATGACCTCGATTTCACGCTCGTCACGGCCGATTTCGTGTCGATGCCCTTCGATGGCGAAATCGCGTGCACCGAACCTGTTCAGGCGTTCTTTGCAAATAACATCGTCTATCGCCCGAACGCCGAAAGCCGTCTTTTCGGCGAAATTGCGGCAGAAGGCGGGCGTGCGTAATGAGCACGGTGAACCACGGTGCCAGTGCCTCGGTTCGCATCGCGGCCGAAATCGTCGCCATCGTTGCCACGCCCGCAGTTCTGGCAGTCTGTGCCATCGCGAATTTTGAGCAGACCGCCCTGCTCACGCTTGTCGTGGTGCTTGCGAGCATAGGCGTCTTTTTCGCGAGCTATGAGGCGTCGCGGCCGCGTTTGCGCGACATCATGCCCACGGTGGTGCTGGCTGCTCTTGCTGCAGCGGGCCGCATTCTGTTCGCGCCCATTCCCGATTTCAAGCCGGTGAGCGCCATCGCGATTATCGCCGGCGTCGCATTCGGGCGTAAAAGCGGCTTCATGGTGGGAGCCCTGGCGGCGCTTGCTTCGAATTTCTTCTTCGGCCAAGGCCCTTGGACGCCGTGGCAAATGTATGCCTGGGGCTTGGTTGGCTATGGAGCCGGATTGCTTGCGATGGCGCCTGCAAAACGAAAGGTGCCAGGGGAGAAAGCCTCTCGCCTGGTTTGTGGCGAGGAATCGTCTGGCGCGCCGCGCGCTGCCGCGTGCCACGCAATGCCCGATGGAGAAATCGAGGGTGCTGTCGCGTTGCCACATCGAGTGCATGACGGGGAGGAAGATCGCGCCTGGGCCACTCGCCGCCTGATCGATGCGCATCTCGCCATCGTGTACGCATACGGTTTCTTGGCTTGCCTCGGGTACGGCTTCATTCTGAACGCATGGAGTATCTTAAGCTTCTTTCACGCTCAGGCATCGGGATGGGCGGGCATCTTAGCGGTGTATGCGACCGCTCTGCCTTTCGATATCGTGCACGGCGTGGCCACGGTCGTGTTTCTGCTTGCCCTCTACGGGCCGTGGCTTCGCAAGCTTGAACGCGTTCGCCGGAAATTCGGCCTGGCCTAAAACGGCAGTTTTCCGATGCCGCCGAGGCTGCGCTTGAATGCCTGACTGAATATTTGTCTCAAATATGCATTTCTTTGAATATGAAGCCATGGCTGACCTTCTGCCGCACATTCGCGCTTTAGTGTGCTAAACTCCGCAAATTATTGCCCCGTATGGAAAGAAGGAATCACCCATGTCTTCTGAACAAGAAGCCATGAGCTTTGAAACCGAGGGCCTGTACGTTTCGGAATCGGAGCGTCAGGGTTGGTGGTCAATCGCTCGCATTTGGATTGGCAACGGTTTCAACGTCTCTACGCTTATTACTGGTGCCGCGCTCGGCGCGGGCCTCACGCTGTTCGATAGTTTCCTGGCTGCGTTTATCGGCTTCGGCATTATCGTCGCCTACATGAGCTTCGTGGCCATGGAGTCGGCCGATGTGGGACTTCCTACGGCGCCCCTTTCCACGGCGGCGCTCGGCAAGAAGGGCGGTCGCTACATCGTCGGCTTCATCATGGGCGTGTCGCTCGTGGGTTGGTTCGGCGTGCAGGCGGCTGTGTGCGGCGCGTCGTTCTCGGTCGCTTTCGCCGACCTTACCGGCTTCGAGATTCCCGTATGGATTTCGGCTGTGGTGCTCGGTGCGCTTATGCTTGCGTCGGCGATTTACGGCTTCGATGGCGTGAAGTGGGTGAACACGGTTTCCGCTGTGCTCCTGTTCGTCATTTGCGTGTACGGCCTGGGCATTTCCATCGCTGGCACCGGTACCGATTCCATTTTCAATTATGTGCCCGTCGAGGGCATGGGCCTGGCTGCGGGCATTAGCATCTCGGTCGGCCTGTTTGCTGTGGGCGGCGCTGGCGTGGGCGACTTCACGCGCTACGCGAAAGACCGCAAGGCCGCCGTGGTTTCGAGCGTCGTCGGCGTGTGGCCGGTGAACATTCTCGTGCTCATGATGGGCGCCGTGCTCGCCATTGCCGTTCCCGATTCGGGCGGCGACATCACGCTCGTGCTTTCGAGCATGGGCCTGGCGCTTATCTCCGTAGTCGCCATCGTGGCCTCCACCTGGGCCGTTAATGTCGGCAACGCCTATTCTGCCGGCTTGGCGTTTACTGCCATGGCGGGCAAGGGCGAGGAGTCGTACAAGGTCACCACGATGATCGCAGGCATCGTCGGTCTCGTCGCCGCTGCTGTGGGCATCATGGATTACTTCACCACGTTCCTCACGTTCCTCTCGGCAATGGTTCCCGCGCTCGCCGGCACCATGATCGCCGACTACTTCATCGTTCGCAAAGGCCGCCCCGAGAACTTCAAGCCTCTCGAGGGCATCTCGGTGCCGGGCGTGGTGAGCTTTGTGGTTGGCGCCGTGTTTGCCATGGTGACGGGCGGCACGTTCGTGGGCACGCCCCTCGAAATGCTCGATTACCCGTTGTTTATTGGCCCTGTGAACGGCATCGTCGTCTCGATGATTCTGTACGTGGTTATCTACAAGGCCATGAAGCTGCCCGCATTTGACGGTTCTATCGTGCTTTTCACGAAGAAATCAGCGGAATAGGGTAGTCTGAAGCTATTGCGCTTAAGGCCGCTCGCAAGGGCGGCTTTGCTTTAATTGGGGCGCCCGCAAGGGCGCCTGAAGGTATGCGGCTTATGCCGCGATGTGCCCCATCGCGCATGCGGTGGGGCTGAGCTAGGAAGGGGGCTCGCGTGAGGAAAATCGGAATCGAAGATATCGACGACATCGCGCTTGGCTCATCGCTTTTAGGTTCGGGTGGCGGCGGCGACCCATACATGGGCCGTTTGGAGGCTATCGCGGCCGTGAAGAAATACGGCCCGGTCGAACTGCTTGATATCGACGAAGTGCCCGACACCTGGACGGTTGCGCCCATTTGTGGCGTCGGCGCGCCGAGCGTGTCGCTTGAGAAGGGCACGAACGGAATCGAATATCCCAAGGTCCGCGCCATGATGGAGCGCATGCTGGGCCGCAAGCTCGACGCGTTTTTGCTTTCCGAGGCGGGCGGCATGAATTCCATGGTGCCCATTTCCGCGGCCGCCCGAGCGGGCCTGCCGCTCATTAACGCCGACGGCATGGGCCGCGCGTTTCCGGGCATCCAGCAAGACACGTTCACGCTGAACGGCGTGTCCACCAATCCCTTCATCATCGCCGATGAGAAGGGCAACTGCACGGTGCTCACGACCATCAACAACGACTGGACCGAGGAAATCGGCCGCGAAATCACCACCGCATGCGGCGGTCAGGTGACTACGCTCGCATCGCCCATGAGCGGCGAGAAGATGAAGACGAGCGTCGTCGTTGGCACGGTCGATTACGCCCAGAAGCTCGGCCGCATCATTCGCACGGCGACCGATGCCGACAATCCCGAGCAGTTCTTCCTGAGCGAAAGCGGCGCCTTCCGCTTCTTCAAGGGCAAAATCACCGACGTGCTGCGTGAGACGCGCGACGGCTTCAACTTCGGCCGCGTAACGCTTGAGGGCATTGGCGAAGACAAGGGCAAGAAGGCCGTGGTCGAGTTCCAAAACGAGAACATCTACGCCGAGGTCGACGGCGAAATCGTGGCCACGGTGCCCGATCTTATTTGCCTGGTCGATTCCGAAACGTTCGTGCCTATTACCACGGAAAACCTGAAGTACGGCAAGCGAGCCCTCGTCGTGGGCCTGCCGTGCGACGCCGCATGGCGCACGCCGCGCGGCCTGGAACTCGCTGGTCCCGCGTGGTTCGGCTTGAAAGACGTGGAGTATCGCCCCATCGAGGAGCGCTACGCCGAATTCG
This sequence comes from uncultured Slackia sp., assembly GCA_934661005.1. Lineage (GTDB taxonomy): Bacteria > Actinomycetota > Coriobacteriia > Coriobacteriales > Eggerthellaceae > Slackia. The sequence goes on along the minus strand of CAKUIK010000002.1, from coordinate 95,481 downwards.
CGAAGGAGGCGAGCCATGCGTAAGATCGGCATTTCCGATATCGAAGACATCGCCCTGGGCGCAGCGCTTCTTGGAGCGGGCGGCGGCGGTGACCCCTATATTGGCAAGCTCCTCGCCATTGGCGCCGTGAAGGAATGCGGCGAGGTGTCGCTCATTGACGTCGACGAGCTTTCCGACGACGACATCGTCGTGCCTGTGGCAAGCGTGGGCGCCCCGACGATTCTCACCGAGAAGGGCGTGGGCTCTAACGAATTCACCAAGCTCATCGACATGGTGGGCTCCTATTACGGCAAGAAGATCACGGCCATCATGCCCATCGAGGCTGGCGGCGTGAACTCCATGCTGCCCATCGCCGCGGCAGCGCGTCTGGGCCTCCCCATGGTCGACGTCGACGGCATGGGCCGCGCGTTCCCCGAAATCCAAATGGTCACGTTCACCATTGGCGGTGTGTCGGCAAGCCCCATGCTCTTCATCGATGAAAAGGGCAACATGGGCCTTATGGAGACCATCAACAACAAGTGGGTCGAGAACATCTGCCGTGCCGGCTGCACCGCATGCGGTGGCAGCGTAGTGTCTACTGAATACGTCATGACGGCTTCGCAAGTGCGCGAGTTCGGCGTGCGCGGCATCGTCACGCGCAGCCAGGAGCTGGGACGCGCGATTCGCGGCATTAAAAACTGCCCCGAGAATATGACGCCTGAAGAATATTTCTTCGACTACACGGGCGGTTTCCGCCTGTTCAAGGGCAAAATCGCCGACGTGCTGCGCGAGACCCGCGGCGGCTTCAACTTTGGCAAGGTCGTGCTCGAGGGCATTGGCGAAGACAAGGGCGGCCATGCGGAAATCGACTTCCAGAACGAGAACCTGTGCGCAACGGTGAACGGCGAAATCCTCGCCACGACCCCCGACCTTATTTGCCTGGTCGACACCGAGACGTTCACGCCCGTGCCTACCGACGCGTTGAAGTACGGCAAGCGAGTGCTGGCCGTTGGCCTTCCGTGCTACCACCTGTGGCGCACCGAGAAGGGCATCGAACTGGTGGGGCCGCGTTACTTTGGTCTCGATACCGATTACGTCCCTGTCGAAGAGAGATGTAAGGGGTAGCGAATCCCGTTCGCGTATTCGATGTCGAGGGTTCCGCAAAACGCGGCGCGCCTACCGCTCGCTTTGCTCGCTATGCGTTGCGCCTCGTTTTCTCAGTTTTCGAATAAAGAAGAGTGAGAAAAACGAAGTTTTGCTCCACCCTCACCACCGAATACGCTGCATGTTCATTGTCCGTAGGCCGCCTCTCGCGCCGCGCCTGTTTTCGAAGCTTCGCATTTCTCAAACTTCCTTTTTCTAGAGTTGGAAATGCGAGGAGCGACGCATAGCGAGCAAAGCGAGCGGTAGGAGCTCCGCGCTTCGCGAACAGGCGCGGCGCGAGAGGCGGTCGGGCGGCAACGTTGAATGCAACTTGAAGAAAGTTGAGGAGATATGTACAAACTTGGCATTGATGTCGGCGGCACCAACACCGACGCCGTTTTGATCGACGAGAACCTGAAGGTTGTCGCTGCGGTGAAAAACCCCACTTCGGGCGACATTTACGAGGGTATCATGGGCGCGGTTGACGCCGTGCTCGACCAGGCGGACATCGATCGCAAGCTTATTAAGCAGGCCATGCTCGGCACCACGCAGTGCACGAACGCTATCGTGGAGCGCAAGGGCTTGGCTCCCATCGCCATTCTGCGTATTGGCGCGCCTGCTTCCGTGGGCATTCCTCCCATGGTCGACTGGTCCGACGATATTGCCGCAGTTGCCGTGGATACCGCCATCATCGGCGGCGGCTTTGAGTTCGACGGCAAGCGTTTGGCCGATTTCGACGAGGCTGCGTGCCGCGCGTTTTTCGAGGGCGTGAAGGGCAAGGTCGACTCGGTCGCCATTAGCTGCGTGTTCGCCGGCGTGCGCAACGACGACGAGCTCGCCGCCGCCGCTATTGCCCGCGAGGTGCTTGGCGACGACGTGCGCATTTCCATTTCGAGCGAGATTGGCTCCATGGGCTTGGTCGAGCGCGAGAACGCCACCATCTTGAACGCGGCGCTTCACTTGGTCGCCGAGCGCTTTACTGAAGGCTTCGCGAAGAGCCTTGCCGAGCGTGGTATTACCGAGGCCGACGTGTATTTGTCCCAGAACGACGGCACGCTCATGACCATCGAGCACGCGCGTCGTTACCCGATTCTCACCATCGCGTGCGGTCCCACGAACTCCATTCGCGGCGCAAGCTATTTGAGCCGCATGGACGACGCCATTGTCATTGACGTGGGCGGCACCACGACTGACCTGGGCGTTCTGCAGGCTGGCTTCCCGCGCGAGAGCGGTGTTGCCGTAACCATCGGTGGCGTGCGTACCAACTTCCGCATGCCTGACGTTATCTCCATTGGCTTGGGCGGCGGCTCCATCGTTCGTGAGCGCGAAGATGGCACCGTGACCGTCGGCCCCGATTCCGTGGGCTACGAGATCACCAAGAAGGCACTTGTCTTCGGCGGCGACACGCTTACTGCTACCGACATCGCTGTGCGCCTTGGCATGGCTGAAGTGGGCGATGCGAGCAAGGTCGCGCATATTGACGAAGAGCTCGCCAAGAAGGCCATGGCCGCCATGCGCGAGATGGTCGAAGAGGGCATCGATATGATGAAGGTGTCCAACGACGATATCGACGCCATTCTCGTTGGCGGCGGCTGCATCATTCTGCCGACCGACCTCGCCGGTACCGCGACGTGCGTGAAGCCTGAGTTCTCGGGATGCGCGAACGCGATTGGCTCCGCCATCTCGAAGGTAAGCGGCACCTATGAGGCGCTCGTCGACTATGATGTGACCCCGCGCGACCAGGCGCTCGAGGCTGCTCGTGCTGCCGCAATCGAGGCTGCTGTCGAGGCTGGCGCTGTGCGCGAAACCGTCGAAATCATCGATTCCGAGGATGTTCCGCTGCAGTATTACCCAGGCCACACCAACCGCGTGAAGGTGAAGGCTGCGGGCGATTTGAGCGCTGCTCTCTAAACCATACGTTGCCAAAGCAAAGGCGCCGTCCCGAGGGGCGGCGCCTTTTTCGTGCGATGCGAACGTGCGGTACGTGATGCGATTGCGTGGGGCGCTTAAGGAAGCTGCGGAATTTCGAGCATCTTCTGCTTGAGCTCGGCTTCGATGCGGCGCATTTCCACTTCTGCTTCGGCGCGCTTCTGGCGGCCTTCGGCTTGAATTTGCAGCACCTCGTCGAACGTCTTGATGAGCGTCTCGTTGGTCTGCTTCAGCGTCTCGATGTCGACGATGCCGCGCTCCGACTCTTTTGCCACTTCGACGGTGGAGGCGTGCAGCATCTCGGAATTCTTCTTCAGCAAATCGTTCGTCATGTTGGTGACGGCGGTTTGTGCGCGCACCGCTTCTTGCGAATTCGCGATGCCGAGTGCGAGAACCATTTGGCTCTTCCACAGGGGAATGGTGTTCACGATGGTGGTCTGGATTTTTTCGACCAGCGTAATCTCGTTGTTCTGCACGAGGCGAATCTGCGGCGCGGTTTGCATGGCGATGGTGCGCGTAAGGTCGAGGTCGGAGAGCTTCTTCTCGAAGCGCGTGCACATGGCGTCGAGGTCTTGCGCCGCTTGGGCGTCTTCGGCGCGACCCGTGGCCTTCGCTTTCTCCACGAGTTTCTTCAGCTCCACCTCGCGCACTTCGGCGAGCTTTTTCTTGCCGGCAAGAATGTACATGGTGAGTTCTTTGAAGTAAGTGAGGTTGAGCTCATACATCTTGTCGAGCGTGGCGGCGTCTTTCATGAGAGTCATCTGGTGGCCCTGCAGCGCCTTCACGATTTTGTCGACGTTGGCCTCGGCCTTGTCGTAGCGGGCGCGCATCGACTCGATTTTGTTGGCGCCCTTCTTGAAGAAGCCGAACAGCCCCTTTTCTTCGGTCGCGTCGAAGCTGCGCAGCTCGGTCACGGCGTCGGTGAGAAGCCCGCCGACCTCGCCCAAATCTTTCGTGCGCACGCTCTCGAGCGCTGAATCGCTGAAATCGGCCATCTTCTTTTGTGCGCCGGCACCGTACTGCAAGACCATCGCAGTGTCGCGCACGTTGATCTGCTGAGAGAAGCTCTCGACCATCTTCTTCTCGTCGTCGGTCAGCATGCTGTCGTCGAGCTTCGCGGGCACTTCGGCGGGCTCGTTTGCGACAGCCATAGCGGTCTCGCCCGTATTGGCGAGCGCGGGCACCGCCGCGGAATCGAGCGTCGGCGAGAGCGTGAGCTCTACGGTGGGGGTTTCGGTTTTGACGTCGGTCATGGTCGTGCCTTTCTTTGAGGTTCGCGCGCCTTGCGGGCTATTCGCCTTTTTGCTTGTCGAAGGGGCTTTCTACCAAGCCTTCCTGTGCCAATACGGTATGCAACACCGAAATATCGGATGAAACGTCAATCGCCATATCGCGGAAGACCGAATCGAGCAGCTTCTCGAATGCGACGTTCAGACTGTCGAGCGCGCCTTCGATTTCGCGCTTCGACTGCGAGATGGTTTCGCTTTGAATGGGCTGCGCATCCAAGTCGCGATAGGCGTCAAGGAGTTTGACCGTGGTGGGTAGGTAGTAATCCATCAAATGGTCGAGGTCGTCGATGACCTCGGGGCGCTCTGCCGCGCGTTGGAAAATCGTGCGCACCACGTGTTCGATTTGGTCGATCTTCTTGCTGATTTCCGGGTTCGGGATGGCCTTGTTGCTCTCGCGAATTTGCGCGATATAGGCATTTCCGCGTGCGAGCAGGGCTTGCGTTTCGGCGTCGAGCTGCGAATGCTCGCCCTGCGTGAGCGCTTGCTGCTGCTTCTTTTCGATCGCCTTGCCTCGCGCTTGGCGGTATTGCTGATAGGCGTCGGTTGTGAGCGCCAAGAAGTTTTCGCCGTCTCCGAGCGCCGCTTGCTTGAACAGGCCGCGTGAAAGCATGGCTTTCACGTTTTTACGCACGTTTTCCGTCGAGTCGGCGGTGTTGGCTGCAAGTTCGTCGAGGTAGCAGAAATCACGCAAACCTATGGTGTCGCGGTAGCGCTCGAAGCGGTTCACGAGATTCAGGCGCTTGATGCCCATCGCGAACAGGGCGCCGCCCGCGACCGTCGCCGCTGCAAGCATGCCCCCCACGAGAACCGAACCCGCGCCAATCGTGAAAACCGTTCCAGCGAGGCCCGGCACAACCAAGACGAGGCCCCAACCGACGAGCGCGATGCCAACGCTGCGTTGCCCGCTGGGGTTCGCGTAAATGGTTGCCATCTGTTCTTCGCGGCGTTTTTTGGCCTGCGCCAGAGCGTACTGCTCTTGCCCTCGGCGAATGCCGTCCGATGCAGAGCTCAAGCCGCGCGCGATTCCTTCAGCGGCGATGCCGATGCTTTTCTCGATGCTCGCTTGAAGGTTGCTGAAGTCTTGCGAATCTACGGCGTTTTGCACCGCATTGAAAATCTGGTCGCCGATGTTTTTGGAAGAAGCCATAGCCGCCTCTCTGGAAGCGAATAACGCCCTACGTGTTCGTGCTTATGTCTAACGCCGATTCTATCGCAACAAGGTAACGGCGGCGTAACCAACTTGGCGGCGCGTGACGGTGCCGTAACAAAACCGGCTTTGCGCGCCCTGCGGTGGTGCAATCGCGGGCATGTTCAGCGATGCTCTGTCGCCGTTTCGCTTTCGCGATCGCGCGTGGGCTTTGCGCATGCCGCCGCGTTCGCTCCTGTTTCCAATGGCGTTACGCAATGCTCCGCGCTTCGACAGCGTGGCTCTCGCCCTGGCAACTTGGCTTTTGAGCGAAGATGCGCGCTTGCGTGGGCGTTGTGCGCTGCGCATGGTTATTATAGGAACACTGATTTGCATATTTGAAAGAATGGGAAGGGCATAGGGTATATGACCTCATCGACATCGCTTGCGACGCCTTCGAAAAAGAAAATTCCGCTGCTGCTCAAGATATATGCGGTCGCGCTCATCGTGCTGTCGGTGATTTCGATACCAGTTGCCGTTATTCTGGGCATTTACCTGCCGTCGCTCACGAGCGATATCGGCACTCCAATCGACACGACGACGCTCGTCATCGCCATTGTGCAAATCGCCCTCACGGGCATCGGGGCCATTATGTCCATCGTTTTGGGCGTGCGCATGCTTCGCGACCGACGCCGTGGCGCGCGCGTCGCGGCCGAGGTGCTTGTGGCCATCAACGTCGCCGTTATGGTGTGCGAGGTTATGCTTTCGGGCCTGCATGGCCCAGGCCTTTACGAGGTGCTCCATTTGGTGTTCCTCGTTGCCCTGCTGTCCTACATCGACCCGTCGCTTTCTGAAGAACGCCGCCTCCAGCGCAAGCTGGCCGACCTCGAGACGCGCGAGCGCGCCGAAGATGGAACTCTCGGCCGCGATGAAACGGGCAAGGGCTACATTGAGCTGAACTTCTTCAATTTGTTCTGGATCTTCGTGGTGTGCTGCGTGCTCGGTTTGGTCATCGAGGTCATCTATCACATGGCCGTTGTTGAACCGGGCGTCTACCAAGATCGCGCGGGGCTTCTGTATGGGCCGTTCTCGCCGATTTATGGCATTGGCGCGGTGCTCATGACCATTGCGCTCAATCGTTTCCACAAGGCGAATTTCCTTGTGATCTTCTTGGTGAGTGCCGTTATCGGCGGCGCGTTCGAGTACTTGGTGAGCTGGTTCTTCCAATTCGCATTCGGCATTATGGCCTGGGATTATACGGGCACGTTCCTCTCTATCGACGGTCGAACCAATGGCATGTTCATGGCCATGTGGGGCGTTTTGGGATGCGTGTGGATCAAGCTGCTTTTGCCGCGTATGCTCAAGGTCGTGAATGCGATTCCTTGGAAATGGCGATACGGCCTAACGTCGGTGTGCGCCGCGCTCATGCTCGTCAATGCTGTTATGACCATGCTCGCATTTGACTGCTGGTACCAGCGCGAGGCGGGAATGGAGCCGGTGAATGCTATGGAGCAGTTCTTCGAGGACTATTACGGCAACGAATTCATGGCCGACCGCTTCCAAAGCATGACCATTGATCCGAGCCGTTCGACGCGTGTGACGCCCGTAGAGCTTGGGCAGTAGGGGGCAGTGGTGAATATCGCGATTCTCTGCATTGGCAATCGCCTTATGCTCGACGATGGCGTGGGGCCGGCTGTCTATGACGCGCTTGAGGTGGGTTATCGCTTTGGCGACGATGTCGCGCTCTACGATGCGGGATGCATGACTATGGATTTGCTGCCTCATGTCTGCAATGCCGATTTCGTGATTGTCGTCGACGCGGTTGATGGCACGGGCGAGCAACCCGGCACGGTGTTTCGCTTTGCGCCGGGCGACATCGCGGGCCATGGCGTTATGCAGTCGCTGCACGACATGCGCCTGTCCGATTTGCTCGCGTCGGCGTCGCTTTTGGGCCATGACGCCGATGGCGTGTGCTTCGGCATTCAGGTGGAAAATATGAGCCCCGCAAGCTTCATCGAGGGCCTCACGCCCAAGGTTCATGGGGCGCTGCCGCTTCTCGTCGATTCGGTGCTTGCCGAGCTTGTGCGCTTGGGCGTGCGTTTCCACAACGCTGACGGCACTCCCTTTGTGCCGCCTTCGCCAAGCGACGCCGAGCATGCCGACCCTATCGAGGCGATCGAGCCCGCGAAACCTGCCGATTTCGGATTTACGACCCATAAGGAATAGATTGTGAGCAAAAACAGCCAGGCGACGAAGAGCGCGCCGACCATTACGGAAGAACAGTACGCTGCCGAGGAGCGTCTCTTGAAGGGCGTGCCGCGCCTCAATATCGGCGCGCTCTTCATGCCTCCCATTTGGGGGGCGGCGCATGGCATGTGGGCGACCATCATCTTCTATCCGCTGTGGATTGTGGCCGATACGTGTTTCGTCAACGCCGTCGCTTTCCGCACGCCCGTGGCCATTGCCTTGGGCATTTTGGTGTTCGTGATGCTCACGGCGGGAACAATCGCTTTCGCCATTGCCTCGCAACCGTTCGCGCTCCATCGCGCCTTGAGCATGGGAGTGTCGAAGGAGACGTATTTGAAGCGTCAGAAAATCTGGGCGGTCGCAGACATTGCCGTGGGACTTGTCGCCATCGCGCTTGCGACGTATTACAACCTGTTCATGAACCCGAAGCTTGCCGGCTTGCTGGGGTAGGGTGCCCGCTCCTTGTCGGTCTGCGTGTTGTGGTTTTCGCCAGGGCGACTGTGCAGCGCATTGTCCACGAACCGTGATTCCGCCTGGCATGGGCCTGCGCGGAAACCCTCTGCGTTCAAACGCGTTCTTTTTCTAAAGTTGAACGCAGCGAGGTGAGCGCATAGTGAGCCGAAGGCGAACGGTAGCGAACCGTGGTTCCGCGCGGGCCCATGCCAGGCGGAATCGTCGGGCGGAGCGACGCCCGAAGACTCATTCGCAATCGCGCCGCCCGCCATCATTTTCCGCAAATTCGCGCCAAGGGGGTTACGCGGACGCGGGTGGGTGTGTATACTGACAAGTGTCCTTTAAGACGGTACAGAGAGACCGGCAAGGCACGCGATAGGCACCGATCGTGAACATAATGGTGCCCACGGAAGCCTTAGCCAGCCCTGGCCAAGGCATTTTTTTTGCCCTGGCGGGCCGGCAGCACGGGTCAGCTGTACGCACTCAGTCAAAGAGAGGAGAGTGTGTATGAAAGACGCCTACCAGGTGAAATCGATCGTAATGGACGAGTCCGAGATCGAGCGATCGCTCACGCGCATCGCGCACCAAATTCTGGAGGCGAACCACGGCGCGGGTGAAATCGTGCTTGTGGGCATCGTCACCCGCGGCGACGTCTTGGCCAAGCGTTTGGCCGACAAAATTGCCGAAATCGAAGGTGAGCAGCCGCCCTTGGGAAGCTTGGACATCAGCTTCTATCGAGACGACTTCCTGACCTACCTTTCCCCCGAAGTGCACGGCACGCACATCCCGTTCTCGCTCGACGGCAAAACCGTCGTCCTCGTCGATGACGTGCTCTACACCGGCCGCACCATTCGCGCTGCGCTTGACGCCCTCATGGATCTGGGCCGCCCCGCATCCATCCAGCTCGCAGTGCTCGTCGACCGTGGCCACCGCGAGCTTCCCATTCGCGCCGACTACGTGGGCAAAAACGTGCCCTCGTCGCGCGAGGAAAACGTTCGCCTGTTCCTCGAAGAGGTCGACGGAACGTCTGCGGTTGAAATTCTGGATATGAAGCCGGGCGACCGCGCGCATGCGGCGCCGCTGGGGGGTGAATAAGTCGTATGGCTTTCGAACACAAGCATCTCATCGACATCAATGAGTATTCCGATACCGACATTATGACGATTCTCGAGACGGCGAAAACGCTGTCCGAGGTCAATCAGCGCAAGATCAAGAAGGTTCCCACGCTCAAGGGCCTCACGGTTGTGAACATGTTCAACGAGCCTTCCACGCGCACGCGCTCGTCGTTTGAGCTGGCCGAGAAGCGCCTTTCCTGCGACAGCCTGAACTTCGGTGGCTCCTCCACGAGCTCCGTGAAGGGCGAGAGCCTCATCGACACCGTGGAAACGCTCAATGCCTACAAGATCGACATGATTATCGTGCGCGACAAGCATGCGGGCGCTCCTCGCATCATCTCTGAGCACACGCCGGCAAGCGTCGTTGACGCGGGTGACGGCAAACACCAGCATCCCACGCAGGCGCTGCTCGACCTGTACACCATCTGGGAGCACAAGCACGACTTCAACGGCCTGAAGGTCGGCATCGTGGGCGATATTGGACACTCTCGCGTGTGTGGCTCTCTTATTCCCGCGCTGAAGATCATGGGCGCCGAAGTGACCGTCGTCGGCCCTGCCACGCTTATGCCGGCATGCCCCGAGGTGCTGGGCGCCGACCATGTGACGCCGTACCTCGACGACGTTCTGCCCGAGCTCGATGTGGTGTACATGCTGCGCATCCAGCGCGAACGCCTCGAGGGCGCGCCGTTCCCGAGCCTTCGCGAATACCACGAGCTGTTCGGCCTCACGAAGAAGCGCGAGCACCTCATGCGCCCCGATGCCATCGTGTGCCACCCGGGTCCCATCAACCGCGGCGTGGAATTCGACAGCTACATGGCCGACCACCCCGAGCGCTCGGTCATTCTCGAACAGGTCTATGCGGGCATTTGCGTGCGCATGGCCGTGCTGTATCTGCTTTTGGGAGGTGCCGAATAATGGCAATGCTGCTTAAGAACGCCCGCGTTATCGATCCCCAGGTTGAGCTCGACTGCGTGTGCGACGTGTTGGTCGAAAATGGCAAAATCGCCCAGGTGGGCGAGGGTATTGCCGCCGAAGGCGCCGAGGTGAAAGACCTTACGGGCAAGGTGCTCGTGCCTGGCCTTGTCGACATGCATGTGCATCTGCGCGAGCCTGGCTATGAGTTCAAGGAAGACATCGCGAGTGGCACGCGCGCCGCTGCCCATGGCGGCTTCACGGGCGTGTGCTCCATGCCTAACACCGATCCCGTGGCCGACGATGGCGCAGTTATCGAATACGTGAAGAGCCGCGCTGCCGAGGTTGGCAAGTGCCGCGTGTATCCGGCGGGCGCCATCACCCACGGCCTGAAGGGCGAGATCATTGCCGAGATGGGCGACATGGTTGCCCATGGCGCCGTTGCCTTCACCGATGACGGCAAGGGCGTGCAGGACGCCGGCATGATGCGTCGCGCTATGGACTACGGCAAGATGTTCGGCAAGGTCTTCATGGCCCACTGCCAAGACAACGGCCTTGTGGGCGATGGCCAGGTCAACGAGGGCGTCGTTTCCACGCGCCTTGGCATGCTTGGCTGGCCGGCCGCGGGCGAAGAGCTTGAAATCGCTCGCGACATCCAGCTGTGCGAGCTCACGGGCTGCCCGCTGCATATTCAGCACATCACCACGGCCAAGGGCCTCGAGATGGTTCGCAAAGCCAAGGAAGCCGGCCTGCCTGTGACCTGCGAGGTTACGCCGCACCACCTCTTCCTTACCGAAGATGCGCTGACCGATGCCTACGAAACCAGCCTGAAGGTGAATCCGCCGCTGCGCACCGCCGCCGACGCTGCCGCTCTTGTCGAGGGCGTCAAAGACGGCACGGTCGATGCGATCGTCACCGACCATGCGCCGCATGCCGCGTGGGAGAAGGCTCGCGAATTCGAGCTCGCTCCCTTTGGCATGACGGGTCTTGAGACGAGCCTCGGCCTGGTTCTCACGAACCTTGTCGAGCCGGGCGTCATTGGCCTGTCCGACATGGTCGACCTTATGGCCGTCGCCCCGCGCGACATTCTCGGCCTGGAGCCGGTGAAAATCGCCGAGGGAAGCGTCGCCGACATTACCGTGTTCGACCCGAGCGTCGAATGGACCGTGGCCGCTGACGACTTCTGTTCGAAGGCGCACAACTCCGGTTTCGTCGGGTTTGCTCTCAAGGGTCGCGCGACCGACGTGTTCGTCGGTGGCGAAGCGACGCTTTGCGACGGCGCAATCGTCGAATAGCGAGCATATGCGCGGGCGGATTGTGGCCCGCTCGCGTATGATATATCGGGCAAAGGTGCGCAGGCGCCTTTGCCCTCGTCTGTATTATGAAGTGAAGGGTTTTCCATGTGTGAATGCGAAGCGCATAACGGCACCCCGGCGTTTGAGGAGCGCGCATGCGTAGTCTCGAACGAGAACCTGGGTCCGCGCCTGTATAAAATCACGCTGGCCGCTCCGAAAACCGCCGCGGCCATTCGTCCCGGCCAGTTCGTGCATATGCTGCTGCCGGGCTTCGGCGCGCATATTCTGCGCCGCCCGTTTTCGGTGTATGCGGCCAAGGGCGACAACGTCGAAATCATCTACCAAACGGTGGGCGAGGGCACGGCATATTTGACTGAGGTCGCTGCGGGCGCGGTATGCTCGCTCATTGCGCCTTTGGGCCACGGCTGGCAGCCCGCCGAGGGCAAAAGCCTTATCGTGGGCGGCGGCGTGGGTGCCGCGCCTTTGTTCATGTTTACCGAACAGCTCGTGTCTGAAGGCCACGAGGTCGAAGTGGTGCTCGGTGCTCAAACTGCCAGCATGATGGTGACGCGTGACGACTACGCGAGCCTGTTGGGCCGCGATCCCATTGTGGCTACCGACGATGGCTCCCTTGGCCACGCGGGTTTTTGCACCGAGCCCGTGCGCGAAGAGCTTGCGCGCGGCGACTATTCCGCAGTGTATTGCTGCGGCCCCACTCCGCTCATGCGTGCGGTCGCGACTATCGCCGAAGAGGCGGGCGTGCCGTGCTGGGTTTCGATGGAAAAGCGCATGGCGTGCGGCGTGGGCGCATGCCTTTCGTGCGTGGTTGAAACGCAGGCGGGCAAGCGCCGCTCGTGCGTTGACGGCCCGGTGTTCAACGCGAAGGAGCTGGTGTGGTAATGGCCGTGAATATGCAGGTGAACCTGGGTGGTCTCGTTATGGCCAACCCCGTGACCGATGCGAGCGGCACGTTTGCCGCCGGTCGTGAATATTCCGACTTCGTGAACGTTGCAGGAATGGGCGCGGTTACCACCAAGGGCGTTTCGCTCAATGGATGGGAGGGCAACGACTCGCCGCGCATCGCTGAAACGCCTTCGGGCATGCTCAATTCCATTGGCTTGCAAAACCCTGGCGTGAAGCACTTGTGCGAAGTCGATTTGCCGTGGCTTAAGAGCCAGGGCGTGCCGGCGATTGTGAACGTGTCGGGCCATAGCCTGGAAGAATACGTTTCCGTCGTCGAGGCGCTCGAGGAAGACGGCCAGGCCGATGCCTACGAGATCAACATCTCGTGCCCGAATGTCGATGCCGGCGGCCTTACGTTCGGCACGCATGTGCCCAGCGTCGAGCGCGTGGTTTCCGCATGCCGTAAGGCTGCCACCAAGCCCATGATCGTGAAGCTCACGCCGAACGTGACCGATATCACCGAAATCGCGAAGGCGGCCGAAGCTTCCGGCGCCGACGCCATTTCGCTCATCAACACGCTTTTGGGCATGGCGATCGATGCCCGCACGCGCAAGCCTGTGCTCGCTCGCGTGGTGGGCGGCCTTTCCGGCCCGGCCGTGAAGCCCGTCGCCTTGCGTATGGTGTGGCAGTGCCACAATGCGGTGAAGGTCCCCATTTTGGGCATGGGCGGAATTTCCAACGCGACCGATGCCGTTGAATTCATGCTTGCCGGCGCCACGGCCGTGGCCGTTGGCACCGCGAACTTCACCAATCCCCATGCGGTCGACGAGGTCATCGCCGGCATTGAGGCATATTGTGAAGAGCAAGGCGTCGCAGACGTGAACGATTTGATTGGAGGGCTGCAATGTTAGCAGCATTTGAAAGCATTCCCCGCGCCGACCGCGTTATCGTCGCGCTCGACTGCCCCCGTGCCAAGGCGCTCGATCTTGCCGTTGCATTGCAGGGCAAGGCCAAGTGGCTCAAAATCGGCATGACGCTGTATTACTCCGAAGGCCCTGCCATCGTCGAAATCTTCAAGCTTCTGGGTTATAAGGTGTTTCTTGACCTGAAGTGCCACGATATTCCGCACCAGGTCGCGGGCGCCGCCGCGTCGGCTGTTGAGGCGGGCGCCGATATGATCACCATGCATGCCGTGGGCGGCGTTCCCATGATGGAAGCCGCGCAGGCCGCCGTCGACAACGCCGGCTGCGATACCGCGACGCTGGCAATCACGGTTCTTACGAGCATGGATGCTGCAACCCTCGCCGCCACGGGCGTCACGCGCGAACTCACCGATCAGGTGAAAACGCTCGCCTCGTGCGCAGCCGAGGCTGGCCTTTCGGGCGTTGTCGCTTCTCCGCAGGAAGCCGCGATGCTTCGCGAGTTGCTTGGCCCCGATGCCCTCATCGTTACCCCGGGCGTTCGTCCCGCAGGTGCCGATTTGGGCGACCAGAGCCGTGTCGCAACCCCGAAGGCCGCATTCGATGCGGGCGCGTCGCATATCGTTGTGGGCCGCCCCATTACTCAGGCTGCCGACCCGGTTGCCGCGTTTGAGGCCATTGCCGCCGAGCTCTAAGCTTCCGCATACCTGTGCATTTCGCGATTAATTCACGAAATGCACAGGTCAGAGCCTAATATGTTGCCATTTCATAGAGAAAAGCGCAGTATTCGAATAATGCAGAACCGAATTCTTGAATTAGCGGTTTGATATGCTATTATCCCGAATCGCCGTCATCGAAGACGGGTTTTTACTGAAGGAGTGAACAACGTATGGCTATCCCCCAATTGAGTGCTGAAGAGCGTCAGGCCGCGCTTGAAAAGGCTAAGGCTGCCCGTATTAAGCGTGCGCAGGTTCGTGACGACCTCAAAAATGGAAAGCTGTCGCTGCAGGACGTTCTCGCTATGAAAGACGATCCCATCGTCGGTCGCATGAAGGTCTCCACGCTCATTGAAACGCTTCCCGGTTATGGCATGGCCAAGGCCGAGAAAATTATGGGTGAACTCAAGATCGCCGAAAGCCGTCGCCTGAAGGGTCTTGGCGAGCGCCAGGAAGCTGCTCTGCTCGAGCGCCTCGCGTAATTCGACTAGAAGAAGGTCTGTGGCATGCAGCGCAAGGGCAACTTGTTTGTTTTGTCCGGGCCGTCTGGCGCGGGCAAGGGCACGTTGGTCAAGAAGGTTCTTGAGCGCGTACCCGATGCGTGGCTGTCGGTTTCCGACACCACGCGCTCTCCGCGTGAGGGCGAAATCGACGGAGTGCATTATTTCTTCGTCGACGATGCCGAGTTCGACCAGCTGGTTGAAACGGGCGGTTTGCTTGAATGGGCGTGCGTCCATGAGAATCGCTACGGAACGCCACGCGCCCGCGTCGAGGAGCATATGGCCAAAGGCGGCCAGGTGCTCCTCGAAATTGACGTGCAGGGCGGCTTCCAGATTCGCGAGCAAATTCCCGAGGCCCACCTCGTGTTCATCGAGCCTCCGTCGCTCGAAGTGCTCGAAAGCCGGCTTCGCGGCCGCGGCACCGACTCCGAAGAAAGCATTGCTGTGCGCATGAAGAATGCGCAGGTGGAGCTTTCGCGTAAAATGGAGTATGATAAGCAATTCGTGAACGATGATCTCGAAACATGCACCAACGAACTGGTTGCATACATCGAGAGCCAAGCTAAGATGTGCGAGGAATAGTAAATGAGCATTATCGACCCTGAAATCGACGTCCTGCTCGACGAAACCGACAACGACCGTTTTCTGCTGTGCGCCTTGGCGTCCAAGCGCGCCCACGACATCAACGATATGATGCGTGGCCAGCGCGATCGCGCCATCCAGCTTTCCAGCGCCGTCGAAATCGCTAAGGCGAATCACGTGAAGCCGCTTTCCATGGCGTTCGCTGAAATCGCTCGCGGCGAGGTTTCCTACGATCCCGAGACGATCGACATTAAAGAGCACTAAGCGTTCATGCGCGAAAGCGCACCTGCGTAAAGGGCCCTCTTCCGTTGAAGGGGGCCTTTCGTTTGCCCGGAGCGTAAGCGCGTTTCGGGTTTGGCAAAAAACAAGAGAAAGTGACCCTGATGCATTTTCAGCGAATTACGCTCGTGCATTATCACGAGCTCGGCCTGAAGGGCCATAACCGCGCAACCTTCGAGAAGCGCCTTATGCGTAACTTGGAAGTGCTGCTCGAAGACGCGCCCGTGCATGAAATCACGCGCATTTCTGGCCGCGTGCTTGTGGTCTACGATGCGGCCGCAGGCGCCGATGCTCCGGCGAAGGCTGCGCAGCTTATCGCCCGCGTCCCTGGCGTTGCTCGCGTGAGCTGCGGCTTCGCATGCGAGCGAAATATGGACGACATATGCGAGGCGGCGCATCAGGCGCTTGGCGAAGCGGGCGATTTCTGCACATGGAAGGTCGTAGGCCGCAGGAACCACACCGATTTCCCCATCGATTCCATGCAGATCAACCAAATCGTGGGCGAGCATCTGTGCGGGCTTTTCCCCGATAAAAAGGTGAAAATGAAGGGCGCCGACATCGAGGTGCATGTCGAGGTCGTGCAGGGTATGGCATATGTGTACGCTCAGACCATGCGTGGTGTGGGCGGCTTGCCGATCGGCACGGCCGGCAAGGTCGTGTGCTTGCTTTCTTCTGGCATCGATTCGCCTGTTGCCATGTGGCGCATGGCCCGTCGTGGCGCGACGTGCATCGCGGTGCATTTCTCTGGCCGTCCCCAAACGTCTTCGACGTCCGAGTATTTGTCCGATGACATTTGCCGCGTGCTGGAGGAGTTTGGCGGCGTGGCGCGCATGTATGTGGTGCCGTTCGGCGACTACCAGCGCGAAATTGCCATGCGCGTGCCTCCGGCGCTGCGCATCGTCATCTATCGTCGCTTCATGATGCGCATTGCCGAGCGCATCGCGCGTCGTGAGGGCGCAAAGGCGCTGGTCACGGGCGAAAGCTTGGGTCAGGTTGCATCGCAGACCCTCGATAACCTTGCCGCGACGAGCGATTCGGTGAAGATGCAGATCTTCCGTCCGCTCATCGGCTGCGACAAACTCGAGATCATTGAAGACGCCAAAAAACTCGGCACGTTTGAAATCTCGAGCCAAGACGCCCCCGATTGCTGCACGCTGTTCATGCCGCGCGCGCCCGAGACGCACGCGAAGCTGCGCGACGTGTACGACGCGGAGGCCGAGCTGCCTTTTGACGAGTGGTCCGATCAAATCATGGACGCGCTTGAGGTGCACGATTATCGTTGTCCTCAGTCGTATTTCGGCAAGAAGACGAAGGAAGACTAGCCCTTTGCCCTTAAAGCGGCTGCTTCTTTGGAATAAAAATCGACGTACCGTATAAAAACCGTGCAGAATAAGCCCTTGCGTTCGTTCTAATTGAACACCGTGTTGTATTTTATTTAACGTACTGTTCAATTAACTATTGATGAGACGAATCGCAAGGGCTTCATGATTGATACAACTGCGGCGCAAAGCCAGAAACTTCATGTCGGAATCGATATTGGATCGACTACCGTGAAGGCCGTCGTCCTTGATGCCGATACGAACGAAACGCTTTTCGAAACGTATCGCCGTCATGGCGCCCAGCAAATTCAAACGACAGCGCGTGTGCTCGACGAAATCTCCGCGCGCTTCCCCAAGGCTTATATTCGCTGCGCTTTGTGTGGGTCGGGTTCTGAAGAGGTCGCCCGCGCCATCGGCGCGCCCTTCATTCAGGAGGTTGTGGCGAGCGCCGTAGCTGTTCGCGCGCTCTATCCTCGGGCGAATTGCGCCATTGAGCTTGGAGGGCAAGACGCGAAGATGATTTTCTTCCGTCATGACGAATCGGGCGCGCAGGAAGTCGGCGACATGCGCATGAATGGCAGCTGTGCAGGCGGCACGGGCGCCTTCATTGACGAGGTCGCCGAGGTTTTGAATATCGCCGTCGAGCAGTTCGATGAATATGCCGAGGCGGGAACGCGCGTCTACGACATCTCGGGTCGCTGCGGCGTGTATGCGAAAACTGATATCCAGCCGCTTTTGAACAATGGCGTTTCGAAGTGCGACTTGGCCCTTTCGACGTTTCATGCCATCGCCAAGCAGACGCTCGGCGGTTTGGCTCAGGGCCTCGATGTGAGAGCGCCTATCGTGTTTATGGGCGGCCCACTTACATTCAACCCACGCCTTATTGACGTTTTCAAGGAGCGTCTGAACCTTTCCGACGAACAGGCGCTTGTTCCCGAGCATCCCGAGACCATGGTTGCGCGAGGCGCCGCGCTCTCGCTTTCCGATTTGTTCGCTGGCGAAGACGCGCATCTTTGCATCGAAGAAGCCCGTATCGCGCTTTCTGGGCTCGAATGCTCTTTCGAGGCGCAGCCCACCGATGCTCCGTTGTTCGAAAATGCAGAAGAGGCGGCCGATTTTAAAGCTCGCCATGGCGAGCTTGCGGAATGCGGCGGCGTCGCTCGCGCGCGCGAGCTTTCCAATTCGAATGGCGAGGTTCGCGTATGGCTTGGCATCGACTCGGGCAGCACTACGACCAAGCTCGCCCTCGTTGCCGACGATGGCGAGGTTATCGACAGCTTTTACGCGTCCAATGAAGGCGATCCGCTCGCCATTGCTCGCGATGCCCTTATTGCGTTGCGCGATCGATACAATTCGGCAGGCATCCAGCTCATTATCGCGGGCGTGGGTGTGACCGGCTATGGGGAAGACCTGTTTGCGAGCGCGTTTTCCGCCGATTGCCACACGGTAGAGACCGTTGCCCATGCGCGCGCTGCGCGTGAGTTCGTTCTCGACGCGAGCTTTATTCTCGATATCGGCGGCCAAGATATGAAAGCGATGTGGGTTGAAGACGGCATCGTGCGCGACATCGTGGTGAATGAGGCGTGTTCGAGTGGCTGCGGGTCGTTCTTGGAAAACTTTGCGCAATCGCTTGGCATTCAAACGCGCGATATCGCGAAAGCGGCATTCCGAAGCGCGCATCCTGCGCACCTGGGCAGCCGCTGCACCGTGTTCATGAACAGCTCTATTGTGAGCGAGCAGAAAAATGGGCGCACTCCCGACGACATTATGGCTGGTTTGTGCCGATCGATCATCGAGAACGTATTCACCAAGGTTATTCGCGTGTCGAACCTCGATTCGCTCGGCGAGCGCATTGTAGTGCAGGGTGGCACGTTCGCCAACGACGCCGTGTTGCGCGCGCTTGAGGTGTATGTGGGTCGCAATGTGGTGCGCGCGCCGTACCCGGGCCTCATGGGTGCCATCGGTTGCGCGCTTATCGCGCGCGATCGCGGCGCGGGAAATGAGAGCTCCTTTATTGGGCTTGATGCCCTTGACGATTTCGCTTTCACGACACAGGCGAACGTTCCTTGCGATATGTGCGCGAATCATTGCGCGCGCACGGTGGTGTCGTTTTCCGATGGGCGCGCGTTTGTAACGGGCAACCGGTGCGCTCGCGGGGAAGTGTCCGCGTCGGAGCCTGCTGCTCATGCCGCGGGCGCGGCGTGCAAAAGGGTTGCCGCCCCCGCGAACGTGTTTGCGGTGCGCCAGTGCTTGCTGTTCAAAGAATGGCCTGTACGGCCGTTGTGCTCAAAGCGCCACGTTACCGTGGGTTTGCCGCGCGTGCTGGCGCTGTGGGACACCGCGCCGTTTTGGACGACGTTTTTGCGCGCGCTCGGCTTTGACGTGGAGCTTTCGAGTCTGAGCACGCGACGCATGTACGAAGACGGTCTGCCTTCGGTCACGTCTGACACGGTATGCTTCCCCGCGAAGGTTGTGCACGGCCACGTTCGCCAGCTCGCCCGCATGGGCGTCGATCGCATTTTTATGCCGATTGTCACTACAGTGCCAACCGAGAATCGTGCCGAAACAAGCGTATCGATGTGCGCCGTGGTGAAGGGCTATCCCATGGTGGTAAAGAGCAGCGACGATCCGGCGCGTGTGTGGAACGCGCCGTTCGACACGCCGTTGTTCCATTGGTTTTCGACGGCCGATCGCGATCGTCAGCTTTGCGCATATGTGCGCGAGACGTTCGGCATTGACGAAAGCATGGCTCGCGAGGCGATTCGTATGGCCGACGATGCGCAGAAAAGTTTCAAGCGCGAGCTCGTCGAGCGGGGTAGCGCCGCTCTTGAAGCGGCGCGAGACGCGGGCACCTACGCGGTGGTGCTTGCAAGCCGTCCCTACCATAACGACCCGCTTGTGAACCATCGTTTGCCCGAACTGTTCTGCAAGCTGGGCATTTCGGTTTTGCCGCCCGATGCGGTGCCCGATATTGAAGATGTTGATTTGTCGGCGAGCTTGATTGACGTGGTAAACAATTATCACGCGCGTATGCTTGCAAGCGCTGTGCTTGCCGCCGAAAGCCAGAATTTGGAGTACGTGCAGCTCGTAAGCTTCGGATGCGGGCACGATGCCTACCTCAGCGACGAAATCGCGCGCTTGATGCGGGAGCGTCCGGGCGGTACGAAAACGCCGCTCGTATTGAAGGTCGACGAAAGCGACGCCTCGGGTCCGCTGCGCATTCGCGTGCGGTCGTTCATTGAAACGGTCGACGCGCGTCGTGAGCGATCGTCGGTCCGCGTGGCGCCGCATGAGCTGCCTGACCCGTATCCGCAAAAGTTCACGCGCGCTGATCGCCGCGAGAAAGTCATTCTGGTCCCGAATACCTCGCACGCTTTCTGCAGGCTTATGAGCTCGGTATTCAGCAAGCAGGGCGTACGTGCCGTCCCGCTCGATTTGGGACGTGAACGCGCTATCGAGCTGGGCAAGCGATACGTGCACAACGATATATGCTTTCCTGCGCAAATGGTGATTGGCGAGGCGCTTGCCGCGCTCGAAAGCGGGCAATACGACGATGCCGATGTGGCTATTGGCACGGGCAAATATATCGGCGATTGCCGTCTTACGCATTATGCGGCTCTGCTGCGCAAGGCGCTTGACGACGCGGGTTACGAGCGCGTTCCCATCATCACGAACGACGATGTCGATGCGCATAACATCCATCCCGGTTTTCGCATGAGCCTCGCAAGCGCTATTCGCATTGCCATGGGCCTGCCGATGATCGATGCGCTCGAGGCGCTTCTGCGTCGCATTCGTCCCTATGAGCTTGAACCAGGAAGTGCCGACGCGGCATTTGAAGCGGGCATCGATGCGATTATGGAGGGCATCGAGCGCCATGGCGCATCGGGCGCGAAGCGTGGTTTCAAGCATGCGATTTCGCTTATGAACGGCGTGAAGTACGATCGGAGCAATCCGCGGCCGACCGTGCTTATCGTGGGCGAGTATCTGCTCAACTTCCACCCTGGCGCCAATCGCGACATCGAGGCATATCTTGAGCGAAATGGCTTCGAGATCATCGAGGCGCGCATGACCGATGTGATTCGCAAAACTTATTTCTATCAAGACGCCCAGTCGCGTGAATTCCATGTGACGAGGCCGGCTGCGAACGTCGCCTTCAACCGCGTGGCGAATGCATTGTTCGAGCACGCGCACGACGTATGCGACCGCATTGGCAAGGCGCATCCGCTCTATGAGCCGCCGTGCCGCATGGGCGAACTCGTGCAGGCAAGCGACCCCATCATCCATCACACCTTCGATGCGGGCGAGGGCGTGCTCATCGCCGCCGAGATTTTGCATCAGGCGCAGCATGGCTGCAATTCATTCGTGATTCTGCAGCCGTTTGGGTGCTTGCCCAACCATGTGGTGGGGCGTGGCATTGTCAAACAGCTCAAGGAACGCTACCCTCATGCGAACATTCTGCCGCTCGATTACGACCCCGATGTGAGTTTCGCAAACATCGAGAACAGGTTGCAGATGCTTGTGGTGAGCGCACATGCTGGTCGCAGCGCAAGCCAGGCGGTATGCGACGACAATTCGAAGGAGGCCCGTCGTGGCTAGGCCGAAAAAAGACGCTGAAATGAGTGCGGAGCGACGCATTCTCGATGCTTTTTGGCGGGTGCTCGAATCCACGCCGCTTCATTCCGTCTCTGTGCGCACCGTCGCGCAGACGGCCGATGTGAACCGTGGAACGTTTTACTACCATTTTCAGGATATCGATGCGCTCGTTGACCGGGCAATCGAGAACGAGCTGCTTGAGCAGCACTCAATCGTGCATGAAGTATTGCTCATGACGACGGGCGAGATTGACCGCATCCCGTTCGACAGCATGCAGCGGCACATCGATCGGACGGTGCTGCTTGTGCGCCAAGGCGGCGGCGAACACGTGATGAATGTGGTGTTCGATATCTTCAGGAATATTTGGCGCGCCGTGTTGTGCTTCGACGGCGGGGCGCTCAATCCCCAGGTTGAGATGTTGATCCGCTACAACGTGCATGGCATTCTGGGATTGTATTCTTCATTGGCGTGCGGCGGCGATGCCGTTTCAACGGAAGATGCGTTGGAGTTTCAGAAATGGAATGCCCGACGAACGCTCAAGGATATGTGCGCGTTACAGGGAATCGAGCAGGGCGTCGTCCTCGAAAGGCTTTCGGCGGCGTTGAGCATGGAGGGCTGCATGGCCGATGCGCGCGAACCGAAATCGGGGCGCATTTCCTGACGCGGATGCGACATCGATGGGCTTGCGGTCGCTTGGGTCCCTCTATTTGCGTAATTCGCGGAGTTGGCTGCTCATTTAGCTTCGGAGGGTTGCGAGTTGCGGATACATCGACATGGTCTCGAATTTCGCTTGCATGGCGCCATCGCCGTAATGCAGTGCGAAGAATTGCTGCAGGGCGCTTTCGGGTTTGAGGCCGCTTAGGCGGTGCATCCAACAATCAAGGGCGAGCACGGTTGTTGCGGCGTCGGCCACGAAGAAGATGAGCAGCGCCCAGGCGATAGGCTCGCGCCATGCGTTTGGCACCACTTTCGAGGCGCTCT
Source organism: uncultured Slackia sp. (assembly GCA_934661005.1). Lineage (GTDB taxonomy): Bacteria > Actinomycetota > Coriobacteriia > Coriobacteriales > Eggerthellaceae > Slackia. The sequence goes on along the minus strand of CAKUIK010000002.1, from coordinate 73,200 downwards.
TCAACGCGGGGGCGGCGAGCTTTACCCATGCAAGGCCTGCAAGGCCCCACACGAGCGCGATTCCAAGGCACGTTTTCCCGCCTATGTTGAAGGGCTGATCGATATAGCTCCAGGCTACAATGCCGAAGGCGCTTTCCCAAAACCAGGCTGCGAAATATTCGAACGCCGCGCCGAACGCAGCGGATAGCGCATAAATGACAAGCGGTGAGGCATTCTCGAAGCGGTGCAGCGCAAGCGTGATAAGCACGCCGCCTACGCCATAGATTGGCGAGAACGGCCCCCAAACGAATCCAACGCGGCTTTCCCAATGACCATCGATGAAATAGCTCACGACGGTTTCGACGATAAGACCCAAGAAGCTGCACGCCGCGAAAACGAATACGAGGTAATACAAAGTAAGGGGCTCGCGTGTCCCTTTTTCTTGCGTTGATATTGCGGCTGTCGATGATTGCATGCTGTTATTATGGCACGCGCTCGTTTGATTGCCCGAAATTGTGGCCTTCGTTGCCGAGCTGCTACCTGCGCAAGGCGCGCATCGCGAAGCCACGCGCCGATAAGGGCGCTCGACGAATGGGAAAACGACAGGGGTTTCGTTGGAAAGCGGTGAGAATTCGCGGCGATGAGCGCAGTGTTTTGCGGGAATTCGCAAGGAACCATGCATGAATTTCGTGGGAAAACGGAACGAAAACGCCAGGAAAGGCGCTGGAATCGGGCAAGGAGTGGGCAAGGTTTGCATGCCATGCTTGCTGGCGTAGGCTTCGTTCTTCGTTGTTAGGGTCGGCTATGCGCGACGAGATCCCTTTTTCAAATTCCCGTTCTCGCGGAGGTGTGCGCGGGCGGGTGCATCGTCTTGCACCGAGCGCGCCTGCGAAAATCGGCGCGATTGCGCTTGCGCTTTTGGTCGTGCTTGGTGTTGGATGGGCTGCGTTGTCAAACGCTCGGCCTGCGACATTCGAGGTGAGCGCCGGTGAAGCGGCGCCGCCGAGCGAGCTTGGCGAGGTGGCGAGTGAGGCGCCGGATCAGGTATATGTGTACGTGACGGGAGCCGTGGCGGCCCCGGGGGTCTACTCGTTGGATGAAGGCTTGCGCGTATGCGACGCCGTCGATGCGGCGGGTGGCCTCGCCGAAGATGCTGACGCTTCGACGGTGAACTTGGCGCGCGTGCTTTCCGACGGCGAGCATATCGCTATACCAACGAAGGCCGACGTCGAAGCCGCCCAGGCGCAAGGGGCTGCGGGTGCGCAGGGTTCTGCGGCGGTATCGGCGTCGTCGCTCGTGAACATCAATACGGCCGATGCCGCGACGCTCGAAACGCTTCCAGGCGTGGGGGCCGCAACGGCGCAATCCATCATCGTTGATCGCGAGCAAAACGGGTCATTTTCAAGCATCGAAGACCTTATGCGCGTCGATGGCATTGGCGAGAAGAAATTCGCGAAGCTTAAAAGTTCGATCTGCGTATGAGCTGGGCGGTTTCGCATATATCGGAGTTTTTGAGGCGCGGCGGGGAAGGCGGCTTCTCCGCTTTTCTCGGCGAGGGGCTGGTGGAAGGTCCAAGCGATAGGGCGATGTCTCGATTTCCCAGGCGCCCGTCTGCGCCGGTCTCTCTCGTGATCGCGATCGCCGCATGGGCGCTGCTCGCTGCATGGCAAATGCATGCAATTGCGAGCGGGAATGTGGCGCGCGAGATTCCGCCCGGTCTCGAGTCTGGCGAATACGCGTTAGAGGTGGCTGAAGACGCCAAGCTCGGCTCATATGGCTATTCCGCACACGTGCGCGTGGTCGATGCGAATGGCATCACGCGTGACGTGCTCGCGACGTATGGTGCGAGCGATGTGGAAGGCGATGCTCGCTTGTTTGCGCGGCAGCGCATTGTAGCGAATGCCTCGTTTTCGGAGTTTTCTGAAGCTTCGTTTTCTCGGTACGCTTCGAAGGGGCTGTGTGCCCGCGCCCGTTTGACGCGGGTGAAGATCGTCGATGGAGAAGACCCCGTTTCGGCGGTTGTGGCGGCGCGGTGCTTTGCCCGCAACGTTTTCGATGGGTTTGAGGGGCGCGGCGCAGCGCTTGTGCGGGCGGTTGTGATAGGCGACAGGAGTAAGCTCGAGGAAGGCGGTCTTTATGATGACGTGAAAACGGTGGGCCTTGCGCATATGGTCGCCGTTTCGGGCGCGCATCTTTCGGTGGTCGCTGCGCTTGCGGGGGCATTGCTCACGAGGGCTCGTGTGCCGCGCATGGCGTTGTCGCTTGTGCTCTGCGCGTTTTATGGGGCATATGCCGCATTCACGGGTTTTTCGGCGCCCGTTATTCGCGCGGCGCTTATGGCAGCGGTCGTGATGGGCGCGATTTGGGGCGCCCGCCGCTCGTCGTCGCTCGCGGCGCTGGGGGTGTGCGTATGCGTTCTGCTTGCCTTGCATCCCGCCAACGCGCTGTCGCTTTCGTTTTTCCTTTCGGCGGCGTCGACGTTGGGAATTGTGGTGCTCGCGTCATTTATGCAGTCGTGGTTCGAAGCCGCTTTTGAAGGTCATGCCAAGACGCTGTGCCAAACGTGCGCGCTCGCGACGGCGGCGAATATTCCTATAGCGCCCGTTACCGCATGCGTGTTTTCCCGTGTGCCGCTGCTGTCTCCTTTGGCGAATGCCATTGCGGCGCCTCTGTTCACGCTCTTTATCGCGGGCGGTCTTGTGGGTCTGGGGCTTACGGCGCTGTGCGAACCAATGGGAAAGGCCGTGCTTGCGGCGGTTGTCGTCTTGGCTCAGGCTTTATGCGTGCTTCTGGGAGCTCTTGCGCGCCTTCCCTTCGCGTCGCTTCCGTGCTCGGCTGAGATGTGGCTCGTTGCTGCGCTTTCTGCGTTCGTGTTCGTTGCTCTGTGGGTGCTATGGCCCCATCCGACAAGGGCGCGCGCCTTGGGGGTGGCGGCTGCGGGGGCCCTTGCGGTGGCATCGGTCATCGTGGTGGCGCCGCTGTTGGAGCCCGATGAAATCGTGGCGCTGGATGTGGGGCAGGGCGATGCCATTCTAATAAAAAGCGATGGGGCGTCGTTTTTGGTCGATACGGGGAATCAGGACGCATTGCTGGCGGCGGCGCTCGCTCGAACGCATACGCCGCATCTATCGGGCGTCGCGATAAGCCATCATGACGACGACCACTGCGCGTCGCTCGATTCGCTTTCGTCTGCTCTTTCGGCCTCGTGTGTGTACGTCGCGCAGGAAACATATGCATGCCCGTGCGAGGGCTGCTCCGAGCTGCTCTCGCAGGCGAGGGCGGTCTCGGGGCGTGATGCCGTGGGGCTTGTGGTGGGCGATGAGATTCGCGTGGGCAAATTCACGTGCCGCGTCGTATGGCCTCGGTCGTTTTCCGATGAGGGTGGCAACGCCGATAGCTTATGTTTGCTCGTGAGCTACGAAAGCCAGGCGGGGCCGCTCACTGCGCTTTTGACGGGCGATGCCGAAGCTGAGCAGATAGAGAGCATGGTTCAAGGTGGCGGCGGCGTTGTTGGCATAGGGAGCGTGAATGTGCTGAAGGCGGGTCACCACGGCAGCAAGGCTGGAATGACGCCGAAGCTCGCGCAGGAACTCTCGGCGAACATCGCGCTCGTGAGTTGCGGCGAGAACAACCGCTATGGACATCCTGCCCAAACGACGATTGACGCCCTTGAGGATTCGGGCGCGCGCGTGTTTCGGACCGATGAGCTGGGCGATATCGCCTGCGTGTTTTCCCGCGATGGAATCGAGGTGCGGCCCCAGCATGCGTGCGAGGTTGCTTTAGAATAGGGCGCGAGAAAAAACATGGAATCGAGGAGTCAGAAGGCTATGGCCGAAGTGAACTTGCTGCCGGCGTATTTGATCAACGGCGAAGACCAGCTCAAGCGCGAAACCGTGCTCAAGCGCCTGCGCTCGCGCCTCGAGGCAATGGGCGACCTCGATTTCAATTGCGATACGTTCGATGGGAAAGAGGCTCTTGGCGGCGATATCGTGGCCGCATGCAACACCATGCCTTTCGGTATCGATAAGCGCCTGGTCATTGTGCGAAACGCGGACGATTTGAAGAAGGCCGACTCCGAAGCGCTGGTCGCATATCTCGCATCGCCCGCCGATTTCACGGTGTTGGCCCTGCTTTCCAATAAGCTTGCGAAGAACACGCGGCTCTACAAGGCCGCGGCTGCCGTCGGGCCGAAGGCGGTTATCGATTGCGCGCCGCGAAAGGCGTATGAGCTGCCGGCACAGGTGCGTGCCATGGCAACGTCCCATGGCATCGCCATGACCGATTCTGCCGCGAAACTGCTGGTCGAGCTCGTAGGCGAAGATACCGTGCATCTCGATGCCGAGTTGAAGAAAATCGCGCTTGCGCATACGAACGCCCAGCCGGTTGGCCCCGAAGAGGTCTCTGCGCTCGTCACGCGCACCTCGCAGGCGAAGCCGTGGGACTTCACGACGCCGTTCACGCAGAGAAACGTTGCCGAATGCGTGCGCGTGCGCGCGAAACTCGGTGACACTTCGGCATATGCGCTCATCGGGTTTTGCGTGAGCTCGTTGAGAGAGATGCTCACATGCCATGCGCTCGCCGCTCGCGGGCAAAGCGGCCCCGGTCCTTTGGCGAAGCAGCTGAAGATGCCCGATTGGAAGGCGAAGAAAGTTGCGGCGGCGGCGCGCTTGTGGTCCGCCGCGGAGCTTCGCGCGGCGCTTTCGAGCGCGCGCGATTGCGAGCGGGCGATGAAGAGCGGCGCCGATGCCGAGGGAGTGTTTTTCGATTGGGCTATTTCGACCTGCGCGAAGAAATAGGGCGGCTGCCGCCTCTGTTCGCGGGACGCCGCTTTCAAAACCTGTTAAACGCTGCGGGCATGAAACAGATGCCCCCACGGGGTGGTTGCGAGGTGTTATTCCTCGGTGCTCTCGTCGTTGTTGTATGCCTTAATGCGGCGCTCGAGGGCCGCCTTCAAATCGTCGATGCCCGAACCGTTGGCTGAAGAGATGGGGATGATTTCCACCTCGTCGCGCGAAAAGCCCAGCTGGCGACGCAGCGCGGCGATCGACTGCGCGCACTTGTTCTTCGAGAGCTTGTCGGCTTTCGTGCATGCGATCATGAACGGCAGCTCGGCGGCAATCAGGAACTCGATCATATTCACATCGAGCGCGGTTGCGGGGTGTCGAATGTCGATAAGCGAGACCACGCAGCAAAACTCGCGATCTTGGTTGTAATAGCCTTCAATCATTTCGCGCCAACGGGCCTTTTCAGATTTTGAAACCTGCGCGAAGCCATAGCCCGGCAGGTCGACGAAGTCAGCCCATTCGGCCTCGAAGAAATTGATGGTCGACGTTTTGCCCGGCGTGGCCGAAACCTTCGCGAGCTTCTTGCGGTTGAACAGCTTGTTCATGAGCGACGACTTGCCAACGTTGGAGCGGCCGACGAAAGAAATCTCGGCGCGTGTGGAAGGGGGCAGCTGCTTCGAGGTGCCATAGGCTGCGGTGAATTTCACGTTGTGGTAGTTCATCGTTTTAGACATGCGATCTCCTTGTTGGTAACGCCGCCCATACTACCGTATGAAACCGTTTTTTTCGCACGGTTGCGCTTTTTCGCCCACATTCGGCATAAATTCTTTGACGTGGGCTTGACGAGCGCTTATAGTTTCACATTGCCTTGTTGCATGGGCCAGGCCGCAGTCCACCGGTCGAAGCGCCGCTTGCAGGTTTCCAGCACACGTGAAACCGGCGCGGGTTGCCATGCATGGGGTAGCGAAGCGGGTACTCCGCACATCGTCGCACCTGAGTGCTGAAGGCGCGTCGGTTCGCTGGTACGGGACCATTTCTAATTAACCGGAGGAAACAGTGGCTAACATCAAATCTCAGAAGAAGCGCATCATCACCGCCGAGAAGGCTCGTCAGCGCAACAACTCTGTCAAGAGCGAGCTGAAGACTGCCGTTCGCGCGGTCCGCGAGGCTGTCGCTGCCGGCAATGGCGTTGAGGCTTACACCAAGGCTCAGCATGCTTGCCGCCTGCTCGACAAGGCCGCTTCCAAGGGCATCATCCACAAGAACCAGGCTGCCAACCGCAAGTCTGGCATCATGGCTCTCGCCAACACCGTGGTGACCGCGGAAGACATCGCTGCTGCGCCGAAGCGCGAGAAGAAGGTTGCTGCCCCCAAGGGTGGCACCAAGAAGGCCGCCGCTAAGGCTGCCAAGAAGGAAGCTTACAAGGCTGCCGACGCCGAGAAGGCAAAGCGCCGCGAGGCTACCCTGAAGGCCGAGAAGAAGGCTCACGACGCCAAGGCCAAGGCCGAGGCTGAAGCCGCTGCCGCCGAGGCTGCCGAGGCCACCGAGGAGTAAATCCTCACCAATAAACGCCGGGCCACAGCGCGGCGTTACGTTACTGAAAAGGGCCCGCGGAAGTGGGCCCTTTCCGCTATAGAGACCAGGAGCGCTGCACCCATATGAGCACCGATCCCAAATTCATTCGCAATTTCAGCATCATCGCCCATATCGACCATGGCAAGTCGACGCTTTCCGACCGCATTCTGGAACTTACCGGCACCGTGTCGGAGCGCGACATGGAAGAGCAGCTGCTCGACACCATGGATATCGAGCGCGAGCGCGGCATTACCATCAAAAGCCAGGCCGTTCGCGTCGCCTACACTTCCGATGACGGTCAGGAGTACCAGTTCAACCTGATCGACACGCCGGGCCACGTCGACTTCACCTACGAGGTAAGCCGAAGCCTGGCGGCATGCGAAGGCGCGGTGCTCGTTGTCGACGCCACGCAGGGCGTTGAGGCACAAACAGTCGCAAACGCCATGATGGCTATGAACGCCAATCTCGAGATTATTCCGCTCATCAATAAAATCGACCTTCCTTCGGCTGAGCCCGAGCGCGTGAAAGCCGAAATCGAAGATGGCCTGGCCATTGTCGCCGACGATGCGATTTTGGCGAGCGGCAAAACGGGCGTGGGTGTGAAAGACCTGCTCGAATCGGTGGTGCATCTTATTCCGTCGCCTGAAGGCGAAGCCGAAGGCCCGCTGCGCGCGCTCATTTTCGACTCGTACTTCGATCCTTATCGTGGCGTGGTTGCGCTCGTGCGCGTGGTGGACGGTTCCATCAAGAAGGGTGACGAAGTACGTCTCGTGAACGCCGGCACCGAGATTCTGGTTGAAGAAGTGGGCGCCCGGCATCCAAAAGAAGTCGCGCTTGCGAACCTTTCGGTGGGCGAGGTCGGCTATTTGGTCACGGGCCTGAAAGATGTCTCCCAGGTTCGCGTGGGCGATACCATTACCTCGAAAGTCGGCGGCGTGACCGAGCCTTTGCCGGGTTATCGCGAGGCGAAACCCATGGTGTACACGGGTTTGTTCCCCATCGAAAGCGACCAATTTGAAGCCCTCAAAGAGGCGCTTGAGAAGCTTTCGCTGAACGACCCCGCGCTTGAGTGGGAGATGGAAAACAGCCACGCGCTGGGTTTCGGCTTCCGCGTTGGCTTTTTGGGCCTGTTGCACATGGAGGTCATTAAGGAGCGCCTGGAGCGCGAATTCGGCCTCGACCTTATTGCCACCGCTCCGAGCGTCGAGTACCACGTGTACAAGACGAATAAGGAAATGGTGAGCGTGCATTCGCCGCAAGACATGCCCGACCCTTCGGAAATCGACCATATCGAAGAGCCGTACCTGCGCGCGACCATCATGATTCCGCCCGATTATGTGGGCGCGGTCATGGAGCTTACCGTGGCGCACCGCGGCACGTTCAAATCGATGAACTACATTTCGCCCACCACGGTGGAGCAAATTTGGGAGATTCCTTCGAGCGAGCTCATTCTCGATTACTTCGATCAGCTGAAGAGTCGTACGAAGGGCTACGCGAGCCTCGACTACGAGTTCGACGAATACAAGCCGGGCACTCTGCAGAAGCTCGACATTCTGCTTTCGGGCAAGCCGATCGACGCATTGTCGTTTATCGTGCATAAAGACAAGGCATATGATCGCGGGCGCGTGCTGTGCGAGAAGCTGAAAGACATCATTCCGCAGCAGATGTTCGAGGTGCCTATCCAGGCGGCCGTCGGTGGGCGCGTGCTCGCTCGCCAAACGGTGCGCGCGAAGCGTAAAGACGTTTTGGCGAAGTGCTATGGCGGCGATATTTCGCGTAAGCGCAAGCTGCTCGAGAAGCAGAAGGCAGGCAAGAAGCGCATGAAGGCCATCGGCAACGTTGAGGTGCCGCAGGAAGCCTTCATGGCGATTTTGAAGGTTGACGAATAGCTTTGCCATTCATCAGCCCCGACGCTGCGCGGCGCTCCGAGTGGCACCTTGTCGTTCAAGCCGCGCGCATGGCTGTGTGGTCGAATGGCCGCGCGGCCAATGCGCTTGGCTTTCGCTGTAATCTGCTCGCCCGCAGCGTCAGTCGCTGACATTGGAATGAACGGGGGTTTCTCGTTTGACCTGCGACCTTTGTTGGCTTTTGCGGGCTTGGGTTGCTCTTTTGGCTTGGTTTTGACTGTTTAACTTGCATGGTGGTGTTTATGAGGAAGCACGACGAAGAATACGACTTCATGGAGGAAGCGTTTCGCGAGCAGCCTTCCGTTGCCTCGCAGCCGCCTGTGTCGAAAGGCGACGAGGGCACGTGGCTCGATGATGCTTTCAGCGAGCAGACGCCCGTGCGTCGCAAAATGTCGGGCAAGGCGAAGGCGGCCGTCATCGTGGCAATCATCGGCGCCTTGATTTTGCTCGTTTTGCTTGGTATTGAATCTATGAACGCGTTCGGCGCGTTCCTCTCTGTTGCCGCAACGAATTAGGAGGCCGCTATGCCGCATGATCCGTACAAGGCGCTTTACATCCATCTGCCTTTCTGCAAACATCGCTGCGCGTATTGCGACTTCACCACGCGTGCGGTTGCGCCCGACTCGGTAGAAATTGACGAGTATATCGACAATCTGATTCTCGAGATTCGTCGAAAGGCCAAAGAAGGCGAGCTTGCGGAAATCGAAACCGTCTATTTGGGCGGCGGCACGCCGAGCTTTGTGGGGCAGGCGCGCCTCTCAAAACTGCTGTACGCGCTGGGCGTCTCCATGGATCTCACGCCCGAGGTCGAATGTTCTATGGAGGCGAACCCCGATTCGCTTACCCCCGAACTCATTCGCGATATCTACGCGCTTGGCGTAAATCGCCTTTCCATTGGCGTGCAAAGCTTTAACGACGGCTTGCTGAAGACGCTCGATCGCATTCATGATGCCGCCCACGCGAAGCAGGCTGTGCTCGATGCGCGCGAACGCTTTGAGAATGTGTCGGTCGACCTTATGTGCGGCGTTCCGGGCCAAACTCCTGAGATGTTCGAAGCCGATGTGCAAACTGCGGTCGATTTGGGAGTGACGCATGTGAGCGTCTATCCGCTCACCATCGAAGACCATACGCCGTTTCGCCGCATGGTCGATTCGGGTGAAATCGACGACGTCGACCAGGACAAAGAGGCGCTCATGATGTCCATGGCGCCCAATGTTCTCACTCCCGCGGGCTTCCATCGTTACGAGGTGGCGAGCTACGCGCGCGAGGGTTTCGAGTGCAAGCACAACATTGCCTACTGGACGGGCGTTCCGTATCTTGGGCTGGGCATTTCCGCCGTCACCATGACGCAAAATAACGCCCGTCGCATGCGCGTGCAAGACGGCGAGGTGCAAGATGATCTCGATCGCAAGCAGATGTGCGCCGAGGACCTCATGATGAAGATGCGCATGACGCGCGGCGTCTCAGATGACGAGTTGTTCGCCGCCGCCGTGGTTATCCCTGGCGCGCTCGACGTGTTCAATTCGCTCGTTCGCGATAAGCTCGTGAAACGAGAAGACGGACGTTGGAAGCCGACATTCGGCGGCTGGCTTTTGGGCAATGAGCTTTACGGGAGGATTTATGAACTGGCTCCGTAAGGTTGCCTTTGAAGAATGTGCCATCACGGCAAATAAGACGGGTCTTGTGGGCGCGCCGTGCTCTTCCGAGGAGAGCGCTGCATGCTCAAACAGTCTTGAGCTCGCACGGAAGCCACATTTAGTGGCTTCCGGCTCGTGCGGAACTGCGCGTGAAGCGCTCCCCTCGCAAGAGCACGGCGCACGCAGCTCCATTCCCGTGCTCCTTGCCCCCATGGCGGGCGTGAACGACATTGCTTTTCGCCAGCTAAGCTTGGAGCTGGGCTGCGATATCACGTACACCGAAATGGTTTCCAGCAAGGCGCTCTCGTTTGCAAACGAGAAAACGCGCCATCTGCTCGATCGCGCGCCCAATGAGCGCAGGGTTGCCGTGCAGCTGTTCGGCCACGAGCCCGAAACCATGGCGCGTGAGGCCGCATGGATCGAATCCGAGATGGGAGATGCGCTCGCGTATATCGACATCAATATGGGCTGCCCAGCTCGCAAAATCGTGAAGAAGGGCGATGGCTCGGCACTCATGACGACCCCTGAGCTTGCTTCCGAAATCGTTCGCAAGGTGTCTGCCGCCGTCGAGCATCCCACAACGGTCAAATTCCGCAAGGGATATACCGCCGACGAAGACAATGCGGTCGAGTTCGCTCGACGTATGGAAGATGCCGGCGCCGCGGCGGTTGCGGTGCACGGTCGCACGGCGGCGCAATTCTATTCCGGGCGTGCCGATTGGGACGTGATCGCGCGTGTGAAGGCCGCCATCGACGTGCCTGTCATTGGAAACGGCGACGTGATTGGTGGGGAAGCGGCGTGTGCGCTCGTGGCGCAAACGGGTTGCGACGCCGTGATGATCGGTCGCGGCGCGCAGGGCAACCCGTGGGTGTTCGAGCAAGTGCGAGCTGCGTTGAACGGCGAGCCCGAGCCAGCGGCTCCCACGCCCGAGCAACGCGTTGCGATGGCGCATCGCCACGCCGAGATTTTGTCGAAGCGCATCGGAAACAACCTGGTGTATATGCGCAAGCATGTCATGTGGTATCTGCGCGGCATCCCAGGCGCTTCAAGGGCGCGCGGCGAGCTCAACCAGTGCGTGACGCTCGGCGATTTCGACCGGGTGCTCGAGCAGCTGCTCAAAGACGCCGAGCGCATAGAAGCCGAAGAGGAACGCTACCTCGCGCGATAGTCGCATCGTTTTCGCGAAATGCCCGGCTTCAAGCCGGGTTTCTTGTCGTTTCCGCAGCATCGTGGGTGCTTTTCTTTCCTCAGCGTGACAGAACGGTATCGTTTCTCTGGATTGTTAGCACTCGCGCGGCATCGCTGCTAGAATCCATTTCGCATAACGCGCACGGGCGCGTATTTTGTTGTACGAAAAACCTGCCTGTGTCTTGAGAGCCGAAAGGAGCGAAACGCCGTTGTTGTCCGACCGTCGACAGAAAGTGCTTCAAGCGCTTATCGAGGAATACATCGCCAACGCGCAGCCTGTGGGCTCGCGCACCCTGGTCGATCGCTATCGGCTCGGCGTCTCTTCGGCTACGGTTCGCAATGAGCTCTCGGTGCTCGAAGACGAAGGCTACCTCACTTCTCCGCACACCTCTGCAGGCCGCGTTCCGACCGATGCGGGCTATCGAGCGTTCGTCGATGATCTGCTTTCGCGCGAATACGGCGAAGATGCCAGCGGCGGCATGTTCGATGACGTGCGCGATGCGGCCACGAAGATGGACGATCTTATGGAGCAAACGTCGGCGGCTCTGTCCCGTTTGACCGATTGCCTTTCGGTCGTCGTCGCGCCTTCCTTGCTCGCGTCTTCGGTGAAGCAAATATCGCTCGTGTCCATGGCGCCGCGCCGCATGCTCATGGTTGTCGTCACCGATGACGGCCAGGTATTCAACCGTTCGGTTGAATTTGCGGAAGACGTTTCTGCCGACGAACTCGCCGATGTGCAGAATGCCCTGAACGCCGCCCTTTCGGGTCGTTCGATTTCTGAAGTGCGCAAGGCGAAAGGGGTGCGCATCGAGGCGCTTTCCAGCCCGCTTGCGCGTATCGTGATTGACGAGCTTGTGGCATGCATGGCGAAGGCCGACGAGGGCCGCGCCCACAGTTTGGGCATGTCGGCATTGCTGAGCAAGCCCGAATTCAGCAAGTCGTCTGCCGCGTTGCCCGTGCTTCAGGTGCTCGAAGACGATACGGTGCTCATGCACCTTTTCGACGACGTTGGTTCTGGGGGCAACGCTTCCGATTCGCTTGAAGTTCGCATCGGTAAGGAAAACTCCGCGAGCGAGCTTTCGGGGGTTTCAGTGGTCGCCGCCCAATACGGTTCCGGCGAGGCTCAGGGCGTGGTTGCCGTCATCGGCCCCACGCGCATGGATTATTCAAACGTCATCAGCGTAGTGCGCTCCGCGAAAAGCGCGCTGAAAGATTTGTAAATAGGAAGGCTCACACACACTATGGCTAAAGATCTCTACGCCATTTTGGGCGTCAGCAAAGATGCAACCGACGTCGAAATCAAGAAGGCGTTTCGCCGCAAGGCGCGCGAGCTTCACCCCGACGTGAACAAGGCGCCCGACGCGGAAGAGCGTTTCAAGGAATTGAACGAAGCCTACGACGTGCTCTCCGACGCGAATAAGCGCGCGCAGTATGACCGCTTCGGCACGATTCCCGGCGCGTCGGGCGGTCCGGCCGGCGGATACAATGTCGATTTCGAAGACATTTTCGGCGGCGGCTTCGGCGGCATGGGCGATATCTTCTCGAGCTTCTTCGGCGGCGCTGCGGGCGGTCGCGCTACGGTGCGCAAAGAAGGCCGCGATATGGGCGTTGGCCTTCGCCTGACGCTCGAAGAGGTCGCTGCAGGCGCGAAAAAGGAAATCGTGTACGACCGTTTGGCGCCGTGTGAGGTATGCAGCGGAAGCGGCAAGGCAGAAGGCGGCAAGGAAATCGATTGCCCCGATTGCCATGGTCGCGGTCGCGTGGTCACCGTGCAGCACACCTTCCTGGGCGATATGCAAACCGCCTCCACGTGTTCCACGTGCGGCGGCACGGGCAAGGTCATCGACAAGCCTTGCGAGGAGTGCGAAGGCCAGGGCCGCATCCCCGATCGCCAGCATGTCACCGTGGAAGTTCCTGCGGGCATTCGCGAGGGCCAGCAGCTGCGCGTGACGGGCTTTGGCGAGGCCGGCATGCATGGCGCTCGTCCGGGCGATCTTATTGTGACGTGCCGCATTCAGCCGCATGAGTTCTTCGAGCGCGAGGGCGACAATCTGCACGCCCGCGCGAACGTGAGCTTCATTCAAGCGACGCTCGGCGCGGAAATCGAAATCGACGGCATTTTCCACGACGAAAAGGTAAAGGTCCGCATTCCCGAGGGCTGCCAAAACGAGCAGGTCGTCCGCGTGAAGGGTATGGGCATGCCTCGCCTGAAGTCTACCGAACGCGGCGATATGTACGTGCATGTGACCGTGCTCATCCCGAAGAAAGTTACCAAGAAGCAGCGCGAACTGCTCGAAAAGGTGGCCGAGGAATTCGGCGAAGACGTGGCTGCACCGCGCAGTCCGTTGCAGAAGTTGCGCGACGCGTTTAACTAAGGAACACGGGGCACCTGGCTTTGAAGCCGGGTGCCTTTTTGTTGGAACGGTGTTTCCGCTTTCGTTTCGGGTACACTGGTTGCCTGAAACGAACGATTGTTGTCTGACTGCCGTTGCTCGGCCGAATGCAAGGAATGCTTTAGTTGGAACTGACCAAAAACAATGCGGCCGCTTTTCATGTGGTGAACCTTGGTTGCAAGGTGAATCGTGTTGAAAGCGACGATTTCGCTGCCGCCCTTATTGCTGGCGGCGGGCGAGAGGTGCCTATTGAGGCTGCCGATTTCATCGTGGTGAACACGTGCACCGTTACGGGCGAAGCGGAAAAGAAAACGCGCAAGGCCGTGCGCCAGGCGTTGCGCGCGAATGATTTCGCACGCGTCGTCGTGACCGGCTGCGCCGCGGCCATCGATCCCATTACCTATACCGATATGGATCCCCGCATCGAAGTGGTGCCGAAGGGCGCCATGGCCGACATGCTTGGCGCACAGACGAGCGAATCGCCCGTTCTTGCTTCCATTCGGGCGGGCGAAGATTTCCCTACGCGCGTCGGCGTGAAGGTGCAAGACGGCTGCAACAATGCATGCACCTATTGCATCGTGCACGTTGCGCGCGGTCGCGCGACGTCGCGGCCTTCCGAGGAAATCGTCGCCGAGGTGCGAGAACTCGCGCGCGCGGGCGTGCGCGAAATCGTGCTTACGGGCATCAATTTGGGCTCATATCGCGAAGGCGACATGCGTCTGGCCGACTTGCTGCGATGCCTCATGAAAGCGGTCGACGAGGAATTCCCCGCCGATTGCGGCCTTGGCGTGGTGCCGCGCGTGCGCTTCCGCGTATCGTCGATCGAACCGCGCGATGTCGACGACGATCTTATCGAGCTTATGGCCGCGTCGAACGGCCGCATCTGCCGTCACTTGCACCTGCCGTTGCAATCGGGTTCGAGCAAGGTGTTGCGCGAAATGCGTCGCCCCTACAATGCCGAGCGTTTCTTGGATTTGGTCGAAAAACTGCATGCCGCCATGCCGCGGCTCTCGCTTTCGACCGACGTCATCGTTGGCTTTCCGGGCGAAACTGAGGAAGACTTCCTCGAAACGTGCCGTGTGGCCGAAGCATGCCGCTTCTCGAAAATGCATATCTTCCGCTATTCGAAGCGCGCGGGAACGCCTGCCGCCGAGCGCGACGACCAGGTTTCGCCCGAAGTGAAGGCCGAGCGTGCGAAAAGGCTCGAAGCCATAGAGGAGCGCCTTCGCGCCGACGACTTGACCCGCCGCCGCGGCATGAGCGAATTGGCCCTGGTCGAGTCGGAAGGTCGTGCGACAACCGAGAGCTACCACGTAATCGATGCCCCCAAGGGCAGTGCCGTGGGCGAATTGGTGGAGTGCGAGCTATGATCGAGAAAAATGCATTGCCCAAGGCGTCTGGTGACCTTGAAAACGAGAATGCGGACGAACGTGCGCGCGCCACGAGCCATAATGCATCCGGCGCCGATGCGGGCGAAACCGGTGAGACGTTGAAGCGCAAGAACAACCTCGTGAAATCGTTCGGCTACGCCACTTCGGGCGTGGCGCAGGCGAGTAGCGAGCGCAATTTCAAGGTCGATGTCGTGGCGGCTTTCGCGGCTTTCGCGGCATGCGCCGTTTTGCAGGTGCCCGCATGGGGTTGGGCCGTGGTCGCGGTATGCGTGGGCGTGCAGCTCGCGATGGAAACCATGAACACGGCAATAGAAGCGATCGTCGATTTGGCCTCGCCCGGCATTCACCCGCTCGCCAAGCGCGCGAAAGATTGTGCGGCAGGCGCTGCCCTTATCACGGCGTGTGCAAGCGTGGTAGCGGGTCTTATCGTATTCGTTCCGGCGCTTTTGACGCTGCTGGGAGCATAGGGAGACAAACGCATGTCACTTCACCACTTTTTCCTCGATGGCCAAGTTATTGCCGAAGAGACGGCGCAGGAATTTCCCGTGCGTCTTTCCGCCGAAGACGCCAAGCACGCGCGCGTGCTGCGACTGTCCGAAGGCGAGCACATAAGCGTCGTCGATGCGTCGAGCGACTATTTTGAATTAGAGATCACCTCGGTGGACGATGGCCTGAAGGCTCGCATCGCCCAGCATCTCGATGCGCCGCATGCGCCTGCGAGCATCGCGCTGTTTCAAGGCCTTGCCAAAGGCGACAAGATGGACGACATCATTCGCCATGCGACCGAGGTCGGAATCGACTCCTTCGTGCCGCTTTCGAGCTCGCGTTGCGTCATGAAGCTCGATGCGAAAAAGGCGAAGTCCAAGCTTGCCCGCTGGCAAGCAATCGCGCATTCCGCGGCGATGCAATCGGGACGCATGGTCGAGCCGCGCGTGCATGAGCCGCATACGGTGAAGCAGGCGGTGCAGCTGCTGCGCGAATTTGACTGCGTGCTCGTGTGTTGGGAAGAATGCCCGTCTACGAAGACCATCGCCGGCGCGCTCGAACGCGCGTTCGGCAATGCCGTCGCCAACGCGCCGAAGGTGGCCGTGGTGGTGGGTCCCGAGGGCGGCCTTTCGCCCGACGAGGTCGAAGCGCTCACGTCGGGCGATAACGCCTGGCCCGTGACGCTTGGCCCCTCAATCCTTCGCACCGAAACCGCAGGAATCGTTGCCCCCGCGCTTGTGCTGTATGCATGCGGAGGCATGGGCGCCGATAAGAAAGGCTTTTAAATGAACATCGAAATCGAAATTGAGCATGGCGCCGACATTGCTAGCGGTGTCGACATTGAAGGCATCACGCAATATGTGCTTGAGCAGGAAGGGTGCCCTGCCACAACCGAGGTATCCATTACGCTGACCACCGACGAAGAGGTCCATCGCCTGAATAAGGAATACCGCGGAATCGACCGTGCGACCGACGTGCTCAGCTTCGAGTGCGATGGCCTCGACGACGATTTCGATGGGGGAGCTGCTTATGACGATGCGGGCGTTCCCGACGATGAGCCGTTCATGCTTGGCGATATTATTATCGCTTCCGACTACGCGCGTGCCCAAACGGCCCAGTTCGGCACCACGCCTCAAGAGGAACTCGCGGTGCTGCTCGTGCACGGCCTTCTGCATCTGTGCGGGTGGGACCACGTGCATTCCGACGAAGAGGCCGAAGCCATGGAGGCCCGTGAGCGCGAGATGCTCGCTGGGGTTGGCCTTCCCAATATTCGCTAAAAGTTTTTGGGCGAGGCTGAATCGCGGCGTCGGCGTAAGGGAATCGCATCGCCATGCGGGCATTGCTGACGAGCGGCCTGGCGCAATGGGCGAGCGGCATAAAGCGCGCTATAACCGCATTTCGCACGTCAATTTGCATAAGTTGTGTTCGCCTGCTCTGAGGCTAAAAAGTGCTTGGAACGGTATTGCGTCTCTGCTATAATTCAACGTCGGCTTCTTAAGCGCTCCGCTTCACGTCGGAACGAGCAACCTTCGGGTCGCGTTCGTTTCCATCCGACCTCTGCTGCGGTGCCAGGTTTTGTTCAGAACCTTGAAGGGTTCAGCTGAGTTGGGCATTGCATGCGATGCCCGCGCATAAGCGCGAAGGCGAATCCGAAACTGGCGTTTTAAGCAGCACAGTCGAAGGAAAGACTAGCAGAAGGAAACGAAATGGATATCATCCGCGCTATCGAGCAGCAGCAGATCAAGGAAGTCGCCCCGTTCAACGTCGGCGACACGGTCAAGGTGCACTATCGCATTACCGAGGGTAACCGCGAGCGCATCCAGGTTTTCCAGGGCGACGTCATTCGTCGTCACGGCCACACCTGCCGCGAGACCTTCACCGTCCGCAAGATCAGCTTCGGCGTTGGCGTTGAGCGTACCTTCCCCGTACACTCCCCCAAGATCGAGAAGATCGAGGTTGTGCGTCACGGCAAGGTTCGTCGTGCCAAGCTGTACTACCTGCGCGACAAGGTGGGCAAGGCTGCCAAGATCAAGGAAAAGGCATTCTAAGTCTTTACCGAATTGGTGCTTTGGAAGGGGTCCTTCGGGACCCCTTTCTTGTATCGTTTTCCGTGTGATGGGGCATTCTCGTTGCCGGTCGTGGCATTGTTCGCACGTGGCGCTGGCGGTGCTGAAATGCTTCGCCGCACGGAAAAGGAAACGTCGCTCGGAAATAAGGGGAACGAATGGCTCAGACACTTGCCGAAATACGAGGGGCGCTGAAAGGCGCGAATCGCGCAGAATTCGAAACACTCTCTCGCGCTCTTGCCGCCGACGAGCGCAAGGGCGTCAAGGCTGCGTTGAAGAGCGCCGCCCGCAGGCTTGCTGCGCAGGAGGCGGAAGCGGCTCGCTTGGAGGGTATGTACAGCTTCCAGGCCAAGCTTGCGTGCGGCGGCGTTGCCGTGGGCCTCGACGAGGTGGGCAGGGGCCCTGTGGCTGGCCCGCTCGCCATTGGGGCCGTGGTGCTCCCCGAGAATCCTCGCGTGGAGGGCGTGAACGACTCTAAACAGCTTTCACCCGAACATCGCGAGGAAATTGCCGCTGTGGTGCGCGAAGTGGCCATCGCTTGGGATATCGAGTACATCCAGCCTCACGAGATTGACGAACACGGCATGACGTGGGCTTTGCGCACGGCGAATTTACGAGCCATTGCGGCAATCGAAGAGCAGCTTTGCGCGAAGGGCGCTTCGCTCGATGCCGTGCTGCTCGATGGCAACGCGCAGCATCTCGATGCGCGCGAGGTCAACATCGTGAAGGGCGACGGGAAATGCGCGACTATCGCGGCGGCATCCATCATTGCGAAGGTTGACCGTGATGCGCTTATGTGCCGCTATGCCGAGCAATTTCCGCATTACGGTTTCGAGTCGAACAAAGGCTATGCGAGCGCCGACCATATCGAGGCGATAAAGCAGTATGGGCTTTCTCCCGTGCATCGTGCGAGCTTCTGCCGCGCATGGACGCAGGAAACGCTGTTCTAGAACGTCTTTCGCAAACGGCGCGGAACGCATGGGAACTCGTCTGCGAATTGCGGGAAAAATGCGGGAAAGCGCGTTAAAAACGAAGAAAGATTGCGATACAAGCCGAGGAAAACGTTGGGCGATTGCTCGGTAACCGCGAGGAAATCGCGATGAATGTCGCCTCATGTGGGCAAGGAATGGGCAAGGTTTCCCCTCTACACTCGTCGTACGAGAAAGGGGATGCCATGACTGAAGAATTCTATGAGTCGCACGCGTCATGCGTGCATGGCTACGACGGCCGCGCATGTGCCACGGCCGATGAGGGCTACTGGGGTGACGACGAGGAAGAGGTGGCCTTCGTCAGGCGTTGGAATTCTGACCCGAAAACGTTGGGTGCATACGGGGAAGACCTCGCTTGCGAGCTGCTGAAGCGAAACGATTACATCATTTTGGAGCGCAATTGGGCGTGTCCTGCCGGAGAAGCCGACATTATTGCCCTCGACGATGGTTGCCTTGTGTTCGTCGAGGTAAAGACGCGCGCGGGCGGCGATAAGGGCTTTCCCCAGGAAGCGGTTACGCCGAAGAAGCGTGCCCGTTATGAACGCATAGCCTACAGTTTCTTGTCCACATACGACGGCTCCGATGCTCGCGTACGATTCGACGTCATCGCCATTCAAGCAATGCCGAATTCGAAGGGCTTCGTAAAGCACATCGTGAACGCCTTTGGCGCGGGCGCGTGACGCTATGCAATTGCGATGCTCATTGTATTCGGCGACCATTGTGGGTGTGCGCGCCATTCCCGTGGCTGTCGAGGTGGTTGTTTCTAACGGGTTGCCAGGGTTTTCCATCGTAGGCATGCCCGATGCCGCGGTGCGCGAATCGAGCGAGCGCGTGCGTGCCGCCATAAAGGCGTGCGGTTTTACTATGCCCGGCGATAAAGTGGTGGTGAATTTAGCCCCAAGCTCCATTCGTAAGGCGGGTTCGGGCTTTGATTTGCCTATCGCAGCGGCGATTTTGGCCGCAACTAAACAAGTTGATGCGCAGGCGCTCGAAGAGTGCCTGCTAGTGGGAGAGTTGGGACTCGATGGCTCCGTGCGGCCAGTATATGGCACGCTGGCATATGCTGCCTGCGCCCGTGAACTTGGATGCAAGCTGCTGGTAAGCGCCGATGCACGCGATGGGGCGCCGCTTGAGCGCATGGAACAGCTCGCATTGCCCTCGCTTGCAAACTTGCGTTCCATGAATGTGGCGACTCTCGATTTCTGCGCCCCCTCGTCGTCGATCGATGCGCCCGATTTCGGCGATATTCGTGGGCAAGCTGCCGCAAAGCGTGCTATGCAAATCGCGGCCGCCGGTGGGCATGGCATTTTGCTTATGGGGCCTCCGGGCTCGGGCAAAACCATGCTCGCCCGCGCCCTGCCTTCCATACTGCCGCCGCTTTCCGATGACGAAAAGCTCGAAGCCGCCATCGTACATTCCGTGGCGGGCGAGCCTATCGATTCTATTCTCGCGGGCGCGCGGCCGTTTCGCCGCGTGCATCATAGCGCCACCGTGGCGGGCCTTGTGGGCGGAGGAACGCCCGTACATCCAGGGGAGATATCGCTCGCGCATGCGGGCGTGTTGTTTCTCGACGAGCTGCCGGAATTTTCTTCGCGATCGCTTCAGGCGCTTCGCCAGCCTATGGAGATGGGCCGCATCGTGATAACGCGCGCCGACGGAAGCGTCACGCTTCCCGCGAGGTTCTCGCTTGTTGCGGCGGCCAATCCGTGTCCCTGCGGGTATTATGGCGATCCTCAGAAGCAATGCACGTGCCCCCAATGGAAAATCGAGCGGTATCAGGGAAATATCGGCGGGCCGCTGCTCGATCGAATCGACATGCATGTCGATGTGTGGCGTTGCGATCCCGGCGAGATGCTTGATCGCGCCTGTGGTCGCGACCCTATCGATTCCGATCGTTTGCTTGCAGGGGTTTTGACGGCGCGCGAGTTTGCCTCGTGGCGGCGGTCTGCACTCGGCGATAGCGCCGCCGCCGACGTCGGCGCGCTGCTCGTTCGCTGTCGCATGGCGCAACGAACGCGCGGGTTGCTCGAAACGGTATCACGCACGCAACTGCTTTCGGGGCGTGGTATAACGCGCGCTTTGATGGTCGCGCGCACAATCGCCGACATCGCTGAATCGAAGTCGGTTGATGAGGAGCATCTTATGGAAGCTCTGAGCTTTAAGCTTCGAAAGGGGGCGTAGCGGCTATGGAGGAGCGCTTTCGCATCAACGGCCCTCGTTTCGAAATCAATCGAGGCGCGCAGGAGTATCCCGAAGCGTTCGAATTTGTCCCCGAGCCCCCTGAGCGGCTCTATGTGATAGGAGACCCCTGCGCGCTGAAAGAGGGCCTTGCGGTTGTGGGTGCGCGCAAGGCGACGCCCTATGGACTGAATGCGACGAAGATGCTGGCGGGCCGGGCGGCGGAGCTCGGTGTGGTGGTGATATCGGGAGGCGCCCGCGGCTGCGATGCTGCGGCGCACGAGGCGGCGCTTGCGGCAGGAGGCAAGACGGTCGCATTCCTTGGCGGCGGCTGTGATGAGCCGTATCCGAAATCGAACGTGGATTTGTTTCGGCGTATTGTCGAAGGAGGGGGAGCTGTCGCTTCAGAGTTCCCCTGGCATTATCCGCCGAAGCCGTTTATGTTCCGCAAGCGCAATCGCCTTATTGCGGGGCTTGCGCGTGCGACGCTCATTGTGGAGGCTGGGCTTCCGAGCGGTACGTTTTCTACGGCCGACGAAGCGCTCGCCGCCAATAAAGATGTGCTTGCGGTGCCAGGGTCAATTTTTTCTGCGACATCGGCTGGATCGAACATGCTGCTCGCTCAAGGGGCCATGCCCATTGTGAGCAAGGAGGTGTTCGATTCGGCGATCATGTCGTTGTTCCCAGGAATCGTGGGAGGCGGCTATGGTGCTGAACAGTTGGCGCTGTTTGCGGGCAACGGCGCCGATGCGAGCGTCGATGACCCCATTTTGTCGGCTCTCGCCGCAGACCCCATGCGTCTCGAAGAGATTATCGCTCTGTTCGCCGATGGCGACGATCCCATGGCGGCGGCGACGCGCGTCATGGCTCACGTGTCGCTGCTTGAGGGCGCGGGCGCGCTTACGCGTTTTCCTGATGGGCGATTTGGCGCTGTTGGATAGCTTGCGGGCTTTTGTGAATTGCCATGCGGTGTATGGTATCCTCGCTGCATGGATAAATTTGTGAACATAATCGGCGCGGGCCTTGCAGGCAGCGAGGCCGCGCTTCAGCTCGCCCAACGTGGCGTGCACGTGCGTCTGTTTGAGATGCGACCCGAAACCGAAACCGACGTGCATCGCGGTGGCGATTGCGCCGAGCTCGTATGCTCGAATTCGCTGAAAAGCACGAAGCCCGAAAGCGCCGCCGGCATGCTGAAAGCCGAGCTCACGGCGCTCGGGTCGCAGCTTATCGCGGTGGCGGGCCGAAACCGCGTCGATGCGGGCGGAGCGCTTGCGGTCGATCGTGACGAGTTTTCTGCCGACGTCACTTCCCTGGTGAAGGAAAACCCGTATATCGAGTATCGCGTGGCGTGTGTTTCCGACCCGCTTGATGCGTCGTTGGGGGATGCGGACGCAACTATCTTGGCAACGGGTCCGCTTACGAGCGATGCGCTCGCGCAATGGCTTGTGGACAAAACAGGTTCCGATAACCTTGCGTTTTTTGATGCGGCAGCGCCTGTGGTCATGGCCGACTCCCTAGATATGGATGTGCTGTTCCGTCAGTCGCGCTATGAGCAAGACGCGCCGGGCGACTACTTGAATGCGCCGTTCGACAAGGAAAGCTATGACGCTTTTATTGCGGAACTCATTGCTGCCGATCGTGTTATCAAGCGCGATTTTGAAACGAAAGATTTGTTCCAGGCATGCCAGCCTATTGAGGAAATCGCCCGCAAGGGCGCTGACGCGCCTCGGTTTGGCACATGTAAGCCTGTGGGCCTTACCGACCCTGCGACGGGTCGGCGTCCGTGGGCGGCGGTGCAGCTTCGTGCTGAAAACGCTCAGGGCACTGCCTATAACCTGGTGGGCTTCCAAACTAATCTTACGTTCGGCGAGCAGAAGCGCGTTTTCCGCATGATTCCTGGTTTGCGGAATGCCGAGTTCGCGCGTTACGGCGTCATGCATCGCAACACGTTCATCCGGGCCCCGCGCCTGCTCGATCGCGATTTGCGTTTGCGCGGCGTCGATGCCCCCGTCTATGTCGCGGGCCAGCTTTCGGGCACCGAAGGCTATTGCGAAGCTATCGCGTCGGGCCTTATGTGCGCGCTGTTCGTGTTTGCCCGCCTTAAGGGCGTGCAAGCGCCGCTTCTCCCTGTCGAAACCGCGTTTGGCGCATTGCTCGACTATGCGACCGATCCCGCCACGCAAGATTATCAGCCCATGCATGTGAATTTTGGCATTTTAAAGCCGCTCGACCAGCATATTCGCAACAAGGGCATGCGCTACGCCGCCTATGCCGAGCGTGGGTCTCGCGCTATGGAGGGCTACGTGGCCGATATTCGTGCCAAGGGCTTGCTGTAAGGCATGGCGAAAGCGAAACAGGAGGCTGGGAAGACGAGCCCGCAGCTCGAAGGCAGGACGGGCGCGCCGATTGAGCGCGGGACGACTGTGCCGGTTGAACGAGGGTCAGGCGCGCGGGCTGGGCGCGAGGTAGGCGCGCACGCCGAACGCGAGATAGATGTGCCGATTAAACGCGGGGCGACCGCGCAGGTTGCGCGCGAGGCGGGAGTTCCGGTTGAACGCGAGACGGGCGTGCAGGCCGAACGAGGGACAGCCGTGCCGGTTAAATGCGAAACATCCGCGCAAGTTGCGCGCGAGGCGGCCGAACTCGAGCTTCCCGCGATTGACGAGCTCTATCTGGTTTATGTCGCAAGTTACTGCGACATGCTTGTCGTAGAGCGCAATGCGTCGCAGCACACTGTGCGTAATTATCGACTCGATTTGCTCGACTATGGTCGATGGGCGGCTCGCGTATCGGTGAACCCGCTGTGCGCGACGCGCCGCGACATGCGAAGCTATTTGGGCGATTTGGATTATGCTGGGTATTCGCGCCGTACGGTGAACCGTCGGCTGTCTTCCGTGCGTTCGTTTTTTCGGTGGCTCACGGCCGAGGGTCTCGTTGAAACGAACCCAGCCGATGTGATGAGCGGCCCCAAGCTTGCACGCAATCTCCCCCGTACCATACCTCCCACCGACATGGTTCGCCTGCTTTCGGTGTGGCGTGGCAGCGATAAGCCTGCCGACATACGCAATCGCGCGATCCTCGAATTCCTCTATGCGTGCGGTGCCCGTATTTCGGAAACGTCGGGTCTTCTGGTCGAGGATGTCGATTTCGACGCGGCGCAGGTGCGCGTGTTCGGTAAAGGCTCGAAAGAGCGCATCGTGCCGCTGCATGAGCTGGCCATCGCTTCTATGCGCGACTATCTCTATCATGCGCGCCCTGCGCTGCTTGCCGGCAAAGAGAGCCCGTATTTCTTCGTGAGCACGCGTGGCAATCAAATGTCGCCCGATGCGCTCCGCAAAATGTTCAAGCAGAGCTTGCTTGCCGCAGGGCTCGACCAAACGCTCTCGCCGCACGATATGCGCCACACGTTTGCGACCGACTTGGTAGAAGGCGGCGCTGATTTGCGCAGCGTTCAAGAGATGCTCGGCCATTCGAGCTTGTCGACCACGCAAATCTATACGCATGTGTCTATCTCGCATCTGAAAGAGGAGCATCGCCGTGCGCTTCCGCGCGGGTAGGCTGCGGATACGCTCAAACAGGCTTCTATCTCCCATCTGAAAGACGAGACGAACATCGTCGCGCGCTGCCGTACGGGTGCGTTACGGTTATGTTCAAAAAGGTGCTCGAATGTGGCAAAAAATACGTTCAAGAAGGCAGTCTCAGTTACGTTAACGACAGCGCAGGCTTATGACCTGGTGATATGGGTTAATGCCTGCGAGGTGTTGCGGGGTTCGCGCGTGCGTGAGCGCGAAAATGCCACATTCGAGTACCTTTTTGAACAATTGCTTGGTTTACGCTGCTGGTGGTATGGATGAAACGCCATCCATGCCTTACGATGGCTGCATGAAATTTATAAAGGAACATACTGTCCATTCCGAGCCCGAGGCGAACAGGGGCGAAGGTGCCTCGCCTGTCGCAGGGGTCTTGCTGCATGGCGACCGAGTTGGCAATCGGGCGGAAAAGCCGACTGGCGATCGAGCCGAAAAGCGCGCGCATACGAACCCCCATTCGCAACTCGATGCCTCCGAAAGGGAAGATTTCGCTGGTTTCGTGAGACAGAATATTGCATCGGGTGGCATATTCGGTGGCGTATCGGAAGAAGAATCTTCGTCGCAGCATCGCGGTGCCGCCGATTGGGGCATCGATGCCGCTATAGCTCTTATCGCGTTCGCGTTCGGTTGCGCCCAGATGGTTATTACTGCGTCTTCTGTTGTGCATGTTGATGCGGGTCCGTATGGGTCGAGCTGGGTTAATTACGTACCCAATATCTATGCGTATCTAGCCGTCGCTCTGACTACCGCGCCTTTGATTTTGCGTCGTGAAGCACCTTGGTTCGTGCTGGCGTTGACGCTTGCGTGCTACGTCTTCTTGTCGAATTCCATGGGCGGAACGGTGTCGCTTTCGCCTATCGGCCCCATTGTTGCTGTGTATACCGTGGCAAGCGAGCGGGCCCGCGGCGAAGCCCTTGCGGCCGCCGCTGTGGTGGGAGTGTGTGCCGCGGTGGTTCCCATGGGCGCTTCGAGCGTCACTATGGCGCTTGTGATGCGCATCGAAAACGTGGCGTTCGTGGTGGTCGCTGCCCTGGGCGGCTTTGGCATGCGCATGTACCATGCGTATATGGAAGAGACGCGTCGCCGCTTGGTCGAAGCGGAGCGAACGCGCGAAGAGCTTGCCGCTCGTCGCGTCGCTGATGAGCGCGTGCGCATCGCGCGCGAAGTGCATGACATTACGGCGCATTCCCTTTCCGCGGTTACTATTCAAGCGGCCGCAGCGGAGCGCCTCATCGACTTGAATCCAGCTGCGGCAAAAGAGGCGATTGCCGATATTCGTTCCGTTTCGAAATCGTCTCTCGACGAGATTCGCTCGCTTATCGGAGTGCTGCGCGGCGATGAAGCAGCCGAGCATGCGCCTGCCGAGGGCACCGAACGCATGGCCGACGTGGTGTCGTTTTTGCAGCGTGCGGGTATCGAAGTCGATTTCGACGAGGCCGACTACGAAAAGGC
Organism: uncultured Slackia sp.; assembly: GCA_934661005.1. Classification (GTDB taxonomy): domain Bacteria; phylum Actinomycetota; class Coriobacteriia; order Coriobacteriales; family Eggerthellaceae; genus Slackia. The sequence continues at coordinate 47,585 of CAKUIK010000002.1, read as the reverse complement.
ACGCGTGCCCGCATTCGTCGACATGGCGCTGTTCTCGCTTGCCCGAGAGTCGGCGACCAACGCCGTGCGGCACGCCCAGGCCTCGCGCATTCGCATTGGGCTGGCGTCTTCTCCGTCGAAAGCGATGCTGGTATTTTCCGACAATGGCGTAGGCATGGGTCGCGAAGTGCGCGAAAGCGCCGAGGGCCATGGCCTAGAGGGCATGGGCGAGAGAATCGAGGCGCTTAACGGCGCATTCAACATAGAAAGCGAGCCCGGTCGCGGATGCACGATTCGCGCCGAAGTACCTTTGGAGGTGGTACACGATGACGAACATCGATGAGACCTGCGGCGCTGCGCCCATTCGGGTTGCCATCGCCGACGACCAAGATTTGGTGCGCAAGGGCTTCAGGCTGATTCTTTCATCGTTTCCCGGCATTGAGGTGGTGGGCGAGGCGGTCGATGGGGCCGATGCCGTCGCCTTGGCGCATCGCATGCATCCCGATGTGCTGCTCATGGATATTCGCATGCCGCGCAAAGATGGCATTGAGGCGTGCAAGGCCCTGTCGGAAGACCCCGATACGACCGGCGTTGCGGTGCTCATTCTTACGACGTTTGACATCGATGAATACGTCTACGACGCCCTCGCCGCTGGTGCGAGCGGCTTTTTGCTGAAAGACGTCGACCCTGACGACTTGGCGCATGCTATTCGCGTTGTACACGAAGGCAATGCCCTCATCCAGCCGTCGATCACCCGCCGCCTCGTCGAGACGTACGCTGCGTCGCGCAGCAAGGCGCGCTTCGATGGCACGCGCATTTCCGACCTTACCGAGCGCGAGCGCGAGATTCTCACCATGGTCGGCAAGGGTTTGTCCAACGACGAAATTGCGGCCGAGCTCGTTATTTCCCCCGCGACGGTTCGCACGCATGTGGGTCGCATCATGGTGAAACTCGACGCCCACGATCGCGCGCAGCTCGTGGTTGCCGCCTATGAAAGCGGCTTGGTGAAGCCGGGCATGTAACGCCTTCGAGAAGAGATTCCGCGCGAGCGTGCCATTGCACCCGCGGTGCAAGCCGTGGCGAAATCGTGGGGCGCTTTATGAAGAACAGCGAATGAATGTTCTATTTCTGCTATTATGGCGCGGTTGCAAATAATTGGCAGAAAGGTCTAAGCCGTGGCCAGCGATTCCATCGTCATCAAGGGCGCGCGTGAGCACAACCTGAAAAACGTCGACGTCACCATTCCCCGCGACAAGCTCGTGGTTATTACGGGCTTGTCCGGTTCGGGCAAGTCGTCGCTCGCGTTCGATACCATTTACGCCGAAGGCCAGCGCCGTTACGTGGAGAGCCTTTCTGCCTATGCCCGCCAATTCTTGGGGCAAATGAACAAACCCGATCTCGATTCGATTGACGGGTTGTCGCCCGCAGTGGCAATCGATCAGAAAACCACGTCGAAAAATCCGCGCTCAACGGTGGGTACCACGACGGAAATCTACGACTACCTGCGCCTTCTGTTCGCGCGTGTAGGCACGCCGCACTGCCCTGAATGCGGGCGCGAAATTAAGGCCCGCACAACCGACCAGGTGACCGATGAGATTCTCGCGCTCGGCGAGGGCAAAAAGGCGCTTATCTTGGCGCCCGTGGTGGTTGGTCGCAAGGGCGAGCACACGAAAATCTTGTCCGACCTGCAAAAAGAAGGCTTCTCTCGCGTCCGCATCGACGGCGTGGTGCAGCGTTTGGAAGGCGAGCCCATCAAGCTCGACAAGAAGTTCAAGCACACGATCGACGTCGTGGTCGATCGCGTGGTGCTGAAGGCGTCCGCGACGAGCCGCATCGCCGAATCGGTGGAAACCGCCACGAAGCTCTCCGACGGGCGCGTGGTGTGCCACCTGGTCGATGAGGAAGCCCAGAAAGCCGATGGTCAGAAGTCGACTCCCGGCTTCACGACGGTTATGCCTGGCGACCATTTCTATTCGCTCGCTCTCGCATGCCCCGAGCACGGCCATTCTATGGACGAACTCCAGCCGCGCGATTTCAGCTTCAATGCGCCTTATGGCGCTTGCCCCGATTGCGCGGGCCTTGGCAGTCGCGAGGAGGTTGACCCAAGCCTGCTTATTCCCGACCCGTCGCTGTCGCTGAACGAGGGCTGCATTGCGCCGTTCGCAACGGGCAATTATTACCCCCAGGTTCTTCGAGCGGTGTGCAGGCATATGGGCGAAGACCCCGCCACCCCTTGGGAAGATCTGAAAAAAAAGACGCGCGATGTGCTGCTGTATGGCTTGAAGGGCGAAAAGGTCTTCGTCGACTACGTGACCGTCGACGGCCGCGAAACGGGCTGGAGTATCGATTGGGAAGGCGCGTGCGAGGCGGTCATGGGCCGCTACAAAGATTCTACGAGCGATTCCCAGCGTGAGAAGTACGAGAAGTATTTCGCCACCATTCCGTGCGCAACGTGCGGTGGAAAGCGTTTGAAGCCGGAAATTCTCGCCGTCACCATTGGCGGCAAGAATATCCACGAGGTATGCGACATGTCTGCTGCCGACGCGTTGGGATTCTTCAACAACCTTGAGCTCGACGAGCGCCAGGCCTTCATCGCCACCGCCATCGTGAAAGAGGTGCGCGCCCGCCTGCAATTTTTGGTTGACGTGGGCCTCGACTATTTGACGCTCGAACGTGGAACAGCGTCGCTTTCGGGCGGCGAGGCGCAGCGCATTCGCTTGGCCACGCAGATTGGCGCGGGCCTTATGGGCGTGCTCTATATTCTGGACGAGCCCTCCATCGGCCTTCACCAGCGCGACAACGAGCGCCTTATCGCGACGCTTGAGCGCTTGCGCGATTTAGGCAATACCGTGATTGTCGTTGAGCATGATGAAGACACCATTCGCCATGCCGATTACGTTATCGATATGGGCCCGGGTGCTGGCGAGAAGGGTGGCCATGTGGTTGCTGCGGGCACGCCCGACGAAGTGGCGCGCGCCGAAGGAAGTTACACGGCCGATTATCTGTCGGGCCGCCGCCGCATTGAGGTGCCTGAAGTTCGCCGCAACCCCAAGCGCGGCGCTATCAAACTTACCGGTGCGCGGGAAAACAACCTGAAGAACGTCTCCATTTCCGTTGAGCTGGGCACGCTCACGGTGGTTACGGGCGTTTCGGGCTCGGGCAAAAGCTCGCTTATCACCGACACGCTCGCGCCGGCGCTCGCGAACCGCATCAACCATGCGCATCATCGCACGGGGGAGTATCGCAAGCTCACGGGCTATGAGGCGCTCGATAAAATCGTCGATATCGACCAAAGTCCCATCGGTCGCACCCCGCGTTCGAATCCTGCGACGTATATCGGTTTGTGGGACGACATTCGTGCTTTGTTTGCCAGCACGCAAGAAGCGAAAGCGCGTGGCTATGCTCCTGGCCGCTTCAGCTTCAACGTGAGCGGCGGACGTTGCGAGGCGTGCAAGGGCGACGGCCAAATCAAAATTGAGATGCACTTCTTGCCCGATGTGTACGTGCCGTGCGAAGTGTGCGGAGGCATGCGCTACAACCGCGAGACTCTGCAAGTCACGTATCGCGGCAAAAATGTGTACGAAGTGCTTGATATGACGGTCGATGAGGCGCTCGAGTTCTTCAAAAACCTGCCGGGCTTGGCTCGCAAGCTTCAAACATTGCACGATGTGGGCTTGGGCTATATTCGCTTGGGCCAGCCCGCCACCACACTTTCGGGCGGCGAAGCCCAGCGCGTGAAGCTCGCGAGCGAGCTGCAGCGTCGTCAGACGGGCAAAACGTTCTACATCCTCGACGAGCCCACTACGGGTTTGCATATGGAAGACGTGCGCCAGCTGCTCGATGTGTTGCAGCGCCTTGTTGAAGCAGGCAATACCGTGCTTGTCATTGAGCATAATCTTGATGTTATTAAGACCGCCGACCGATTGATCGACCTCGGGCCCGAAGGCGGCTTGCGCGGTGGTACCATTGTGGCCACGGGCACGCCCGAGCAGGTTGCGAAGGTTCCTGAAAGCCATACGGGTCGCTTCTTGCGAGATATTCTGAACGTTTAGCCGCCTTCGCGCGGCTTGCGCCAAAGGGGGATTGTACATGCAGAAATCGCGGCCGCATTTCGCACGCGGCGTGCTTTTCGCTCTTATTGGAGGTGTGAGTTGGGCTTTTTCTGGCACATGCGCAGAATTCCTTTTTGAGACGCAGCACCTTTCACCGGCGTGGGTCACTTCGGTGCGATGCATGATTTCAGGCGCCATATTCCTGATTCTTGCTGCCGTCATCGACCGCGAGCGCTTCCTCGAGGCGGCTAAAAACAAGCGCGCGTGGGTCGCCTTTGCGGTGAATGGCCTGTTCGGCACGGTGTTTTGCCAGTTCACATACCTCACGTCCATCAGCTATACCGATTCGGGCACCACCACGGTGCTTTCGATGGTGGGCCTGGCGTTGGTTATGGGGTACAGTTGCCGCGCGAGCCATCGCTTGCCGCGAAAGCGCGAGGTATTCGGGCTCGTGCTCACGCTTGTCGGCGTCGTGCTTATTGCGACGAACGGTGACGTGTCTCGTTTGGCTATGCCACTGCCCGGTCTTGTGTGGGGCTTGCTTTCGGCTGTGGGCCTTGCTGCGTACAACATTATCCCCGTAAAGCTTATCGGCCGCTATGGCAGCCTGGTGACCATGGGATTTTCGATGTTCGTGGCGGGCGCTTCCATGTGCTTCATCGAGCAGCCTTGGACGGTTTCCGTCGATGTGAATACCGAAGTGATTCTGGGCATGGCCGCCATAATTGTGGTGGGCACGGTGATTGCAGCGTGGATTTATATGCAGGCGATTGCCGATATTGGCGCGGTGAAGGCGTCGATGATCGCCGCAGTCGAGCCCGTAGCGGCCACTATCTTCACCGTTACGCTGCTTGGAACCCGTTTCGAGTTGATTGACCTCATCGGCTTTGCATGCATCATCGCCATGGTGCTGCTCGTAAGCTCGAAGCCCGACGATGAGCAGAAGCTCGCAGAAGACTTGGCGGGCAAAACGGGGGAGGAAGATGTTGTTCCGACACCGTCCACAATCGAGCTTGCCCATGTCAAAGCCGCGAATCGCGCGACGGAAGTCGACAGGAAACCGTCTGTTCCCCTTGAGGATGTTCCGGCTCCTGAGCCCGTTGTGCTGTGGGACCCCGCGATTTCGCAGAAGGCGCGTGAGAAAACCAACAGCGGGGAACTGTCCCTTGAAGAAATGATTTGCTCGCCTGAGGCGGCCCATTTGGTCGATGTGAAGTCCAATACGAAAGACACCGTGCGTCACGGGGTCCGCGAAGGCATCGCCCTTGCCGTGTTCGGATGTCTCGTGGTTGCCGGTTTCGTGGCGCTTACGACATATATTTCCGCTGGCCATAATTTGAACTATGCCTCTACAGGCATCGACGATATCGCGGGCGATATGTCGGGGTATGGTGTAATCCTGTACGAAGGCACGGTGGAGTCTTCCTCGACGGCTACGTCTTCGTTGCTCGGCGGCGATGCGCTTGATGCTGACGAGGCAACGGAAAGCGGCGAGTCTGCTGAATCGAGCGGCAATGCTGAAGACGGTGTTTCTGGCTTCGATAGCGCGTCGGATGAGCAGTCCGTCAAGGGGTTCGTTAAAATGGCGCTCGGCTTGAACCCCGATGCTGAGGCCGGTATTTCTGGCTCCGCAAATGCGTCGAGCGTATCAACCGACGCGGCGAGCGAAGCTATGACGATCGATGGAGCGAAAAAGATTTACGAGGCGAAAAAAGCTACGGTTCTTGAGCTCGACGTGAACGATTTCGAGCAATACCAATTTGGCCGCATCATCATGAAAGGCGGCCATACCTACGGCGTCGTGAGCATTACCGACGGCGAGCTGTCGGCCCTCAATTTGCCGAAAGCCGCCACAACCACGAAAACTACGATTACGACGTCTCGCGAATCGCGCACATCTTCAGTAGGATCGAGCGCGAGGGTTTCCACGAAGAGTTCCTATGCCAATGTGGCTGAACTGCTTGCCGATGTCGATGTCGAATCTATCGACGAGGAATTGGTTGACCGCGTGGGCGACGTTATCGAGCACTTTCGCACCTCCGGCGTTGATATCGTTGTGGTGCTCACGCATGATGTTCGTCCCATGGCGGCGATTGAAGGCGCCGATGTGGTAATTACGGTGCGTACCGATGAGCGTTTCTCGCAAAGCCAAATGATCAACCATACGTTGTATGTCGATGCTCCCGAGGTCGATTCTGTGGGTGCTTTGCTCGTCGCTCCCGGCAACGTGGTTTCGAGCCGCGTGCTTACCGGCGAGGCAACAAGTGCGGGCGTGTCGTCGGAATCCAATGCAGATTCATCGTATGTCGAAAAGGCCGACTAGCGATTGCGATTTTCGAAAGAAGGATAACCAATGCTGAACAGGGATAACGATATCACGCTCTCCGCCGAAGCTCGCGATGCGGCTTTAGGGCTTGCCAGTTTTATCGAGAAGTGCCCGAGCATGTTCCATACGACGGCCGAAATTTCCGCTCGATTGAAGGATGCGGGGTTCTTGTTCTTGCCCGAGGCCGATTCATGGAGTATCGAACGCGGCGGAAAGTACTTCACGACGCGCAACGGTTCGACCGTTGTTGCATTCAAGGTGGGCGCCAAGCTCGATGACTACCACTTTCAAATCACGGCCGCTCATGGCGATTCTCCGACGTTCAAGCTCAAGGCGCAAAGCGAGCTCGAAGGTCCGGGCGAGTATATGCGCTTGAATACCGAGGTGTATGGCGGAGCGATCGACTACACCTGGTTCGACAAGCCGCTTGGTTTGGCCGGCCGCGTGCTCGTGCGCGAAGGCGGCCGAATCGTGAGCAAACTCTACGATTCTGCTCGCGATGTCGCGCTCATTCCGAGCCTGGCGATTCATATGAATCGATCGGTGAACGAGAAGTTCTCGCCGAATCGCCAAGTCGACCTTATGCCGCTGTTTTCGGCTGGTGCGCTCACGCGCGGCGCGCTTGATGAGTACGTTGCCTCCGAACTGGGAGTTTCCGCCGAACAGGTCGTTTCGCGCGACATGTTTTTGGTGAATAGGCAGAAGCCTCAGCTGTGGGGCGCTGCCGAAGAGTTCCTTTCGGCTCCTAAGCTCGACGATGTGGCGTGCGCGTTCGTGTCGCTCGAGGCGTTCTTGGTAAGCGAAAATGAGCACGATGTTTCGGTGTATTGCTGCTTTGACAATGAAGAGGTCGGGTCGAATACCAAACAAGGAGCCATGTCCACAGTGTTGCGCGATACGCTTGAGCGCATGAACAGCGCGCTCGGCTTCGAGCGTGAAGACTACCATCGCGCCGTTGCGAAATCGATGCTCGTGAGCTGCGATAACGCGCACGCGCTGCATCCGAACCGCCCTGAGGTTGCCGATGCGGAAAACCGTCCCGTCCTTGGGCGCGGCATGGTAATTAAAGAGGCTGCGAACCAGAAGTACTGCACCGATGCATTCTCGCGCGCCGCGTTCTTGGCTGTATGCGAAGCGGCAGGCGTTGCCGTGCAAACATTCGCCAATCGCAGCGATATGGCGGGCGGCTCCACGTTGGGCAACTTGTCGAACACCCAGGTGAGCATGCATGGCGTCGATGTGGGATTACCGCAGCTCGCGATGCATTCGAGCTATGAGACCTGCGCTGCCTGCGATGTGAAGCTTTCCATCGACGCTCTGAAGGCGTTCTTCGATGCGGAAATCGTCATCAACGGGTCTGATTCCATCGAGCTGAAATAGGGAAGATTCCCCCGAACTGAATAAGGACAGAACGAAGCGGCGGCCTTGGAGCGTAGTTCTCGAAGGCCGCCGCCGCGCATTGCTGCGATTCGGTCGCTGTTCGCGATGCGCAGCGGCCCGCTCGGCACACGGAGGGGTTGCGCGCGACCACGGCGGGCTACCGCTTCGCCCTGCGGGCTTCGCTATGCGCCCGCCTGGCTTCTTTTCGTTTTAGAATGAAGGGCAGAAGTGAAGTCAGACGGTCTTTCGCAAGCCCACCGTGCGCCGAGCGGGCCGTCGCGTATCGCAGCCGAAACGGAGTTTGCATTCGGGCGCGATTGCCTTTTCGTGCTTTGCCGATACGATTTCGGTCTGGACGTTTCTGCGCCTGCGCTCCCGCCAGAGGCCGTCTGAGCTCAAACTTGTTCTTCATTCGAAAATGAAGCGAAGCCAGGCGAGCGCATAGTGAGCGAAGCGAACGGTAGCGAGCCGTGGCCGTTGGCGGGCGCGCAGGCGCAGAAACGCCGCCAACGAGCAATAAAAAAGCGCCCGAAGGCGCTTTGAGGTGCTATTTGTGTTCGCCGACGAAGAATAGCGCAAGCGTTCCCGGTCCGGAATGCGCGCCGATAACGGGGTCGACATAGTTCACGACGAACTCGGTGCATCCGAGGCGTTTCTTGATTTCGCTCTCCAGCAGCACGACGTCTTCGATGCAATCGCCGTGGGTAATGAAAATGGTCTGGCTTGCTGGGTCGATTGCCGTTTGCTCCATATGGTCGACGAGCGCTTTGATTGCCTTGCGGCGCCCGCGTGCCTTTTCCACGGGAACGAGTCGGCCTTCGTTGTCGACATGCATCACGGGTTTGATGTTGAGCAGCGTGCCCGCCCATGCGCTCGTGCGGCTCACGCGCCCGCCGCGGAACAGGAACATCAAATCGTCGACAGTGAACCAGTGGCACAGGCGGTCGCGCGTTTCGCGCACGAAATCGGCGACTTCCTCAAGCGATGCGCCCGCTTCCTTTTTCTTGCAGGCCAAGTATACGAGCATGCCTTCGCCGCCTGATGCGGCGAACGTTTCGACCGCGCAGAGCGTACGGTTGGGATACTCACCGGCAAGTTGCTTCATGAGTAGCTCAGTGGCTTCATAGGTGCCCGAAAGCGCGCTTGAGAACCCCAGGTAGAGCACGTCGCGGCCCGCATCGAGCACGCTGCGCAGGGTGGTTTCGGTTTCCTGCATGTTGGGAAGAGACGTGGTGATGACTTTCCCTTCGCGCATCATCGTGTAGAACTGGCGCAGGTCGGTTTTCTCGCCTTTGAGATAGCTGCGGTGCTGCACGCCGTCGACCATGAAGGTCAGGGGCAGAATTTCGAGTTTGAATGCGTCGATCATCTCTTCGGTAAGGTTGCATGCCGAGTCGGTGATAATTTGATAGCTCATAAGTGCTCCCGTCGTAATGGCCGCGCGCACGCGGCGTTCCGCTGTTGTGCTGCGGATAGAAAAAGTATAGTCGTATCTGTCAAGCGCCGTTGACAAACATCGATTTTTGTTGCCTGCGAACGATTGTTTGCCATGGTTGGTTGTGCGCTCGACGCGCAGGAGACGGGGGATACGTGCTTGGTGCGATTGCGGAGAGGCGACCGCCGCGAGACGGTTGCCTCGCGGCGGCCAGCGCATTTCGGCCCCGTGCGGTGGGCGGGCCGCGCACCGCGTGCCTCGAGCGTGTGATCCTCATAGAAAGTGGCCTTTGATGTCGGTGAAGCTGCTGTGTTGATTTATACTCGGAAAACTTGCGCGAAGGCCGCATTGGCCGCCGCGCGAACCGTACTGCCCCAAGCGCGATTTGACGCTTGGAACACGCACAGAAGAAAGGAATCGGAGTACACGATGGGAAACGATTACAAGCAGTCGATGAACCTGCCGAAAACCGACTTCTCCATGAGGGCGAACCTTCCTCAAAATGAGCCGAAGCGCCTGGAGAAGTGGGCTGAAGAGGATATCTATCATCGCATTCTCGAGAAGAACAAAGACGGCGAGCCCTTCATCTTGCATGACGGCCCTCCGTACGCGAATGGCCCGATTCACATTGGCCATGCCTTCAACAAAATTCTGAAAGACTTCGTGATTAAGTCGCACGCGCAGCGCGGCTATTTCACGCCGTACATTCCTGGTTGGGACTGCCACGGCCAGCCGATTGAGCACGAGGTCGAAAAGAAGCTCGGCACCGAGAAAATGCGTGAACTGCCCCAGGCCACGGTGCGTCGCCTGTGCCGTGAATGGGCGGAAAAGTTCGTCGATGTGCAGCGCAACGACTTCAAGCGCCTGGGCGTGAATGGCGACTGGGAGCGCCCGTACCTCACGTTCCAGCCGAACTTCGAGAGCGCGAACGTCGAAGTGTTCAAGGAACTTTACCTCAATGGCGCCGTGTACCGCGGCCGCAAGCCCATTCACTGGTGCTCGCATTGCCACACCGCACTCGCCGAGGCCGAAATCGAATATGCCGACGAGACGTCGCCTTCGATTTACGTGAACTTTAAGCTCAACAACATTCCGGCCGCTTTCGCCGAGGCCGGCGTCGACCTCGAGCGCGCCTACGTGCTTATTTGGACCACCACGCCGTGGACGCTGCCTTCGAACACCGCCGTGTCGCTCGGTCCCGATATCGACTACTGCTTCGTCGAGGCCGATGGCAAGTTCATGATGTTCGCGAAAGACATGGTCGAAGCCGTCGCCAAGGTTGCTGGTTGGGAGAGCTATCGCATTGTTGAGGCGAACGGCGAGCCCGTCACCATGAAGGGCGACCAGTTCGGCGATATCACGTATATCTGCCCCGTTATGCACCAGAACACGGGCCGCATCATTTGGGGCGAGCATGTCACCCTCGACGCAGGCACCGGCGCCGTTCACACGGCTCCCGGCCATGGCGTCGACGACTACAAGGTCGGCATGAAGTTCGGCGTCGACACCATCATGCCGATCGACGACGACGGTCGCTTCACCGATTACGTGCCGCAATGGACGGGCCTTACCACCGACGAGGCCAACCCGAAGATCATCGAGTGGCTGCGCGAGCAGGGCACGCTTGTCGCGCATGTCGACATCGTGCACAGCTACCCGCATTGCTGGCGCTGCCATGAGCCCGTCATTTTCCGCGCAACTGATCAGTGGTTCGTCTCTATGGACAACACGGGTCTGCGTGAGGCTGCTCTCGACCAGATTCACAACCACGTGGAATTCATTCCCGAGTGGGGCGTGAACCGTATTGGCGCCATGGTCGCCGACCGTCCCGACTGGTGCATCTCGCGCCAGCGCAGCTGGGGCGTGCCGATTCCTGTGTTCAAGTGCGCGAGCTGCGGCGAGACCGTCGCTACCGAAGAGACCTTCGACGCGGTTATCGACCTGTTCAACACCGAAGGCGCCGACGCATGGTTCACGAAGGAGCCCAAGGAATACCTGCCCGAGGGCACGTGCTGCCCGAAGTGCGGCTGCACCGACGTCGTGCCCGAGAAGGATATTCTCGACGTATGGTGGGAGTCGGGCGTGTCGCACGTGGGCGTGCTGAAGCATCGCGCCGAGGCCGATCACCTGCGTTGGCCTGCCGATATGTACCTCGAAGGCTCCGACCAGCATCGCGGTTGGTTCCAGAGCTCGCTTCTGTTGGGCACGGGCGCGTTTGGCCAATCGCCCTACAAGAGCGTCATGTGCTGCGGCTTCACCGTTGACGAAAACGGCGAGAAGATGTCGAAGTCCAAGGGCAACGGCATCGCTCCTCAGGAGGTCATCGACAAGTACGGCGCTGACGTGCTGCGCCTGTGGGTTGCGTCCACCGACTATTCGGTTGACGTCTCCATCGGCGACAACATTTTGCAGCGCACCTCCGATGCGTACCGCCGCTTCCGCAACACGTTCCGCTTCTTGCTGGGCAACCTCGACGGTTTCGATTTCCAGCGCGACGCGGTTTCTCTCGACGAGATGCGTCCTGTTGACGTATGGGCGATGCTGCGCCTGAAGCAGCTGCTCGACGATGTGGAGCGTGGCTACAACGAGTATCACTTCCACCAGGTGTTCCGCGCGCTCTACGATTACGTCGTCGGCGATCTGTCTTCGGTATACATGGATGTCGTGAAAGACCGCCTGTACGCCGAGGCTCCTGGCTCGGTGGCGCGCCGCTCGGCCCAGACTGTGCTCATGAACATCCTCGAGGTGCTCGTGCGCGTCATGAGCCCGATTTTGTCGTTCACCTGCGACGAGGTATGGGAGCATTACCCCGAAACCGAGCGCAATCGCGAGGGTCGTCCCGTGAGCGTGCAGCTGGCTGGCTGGCCTGCAGCTGCCGATTTCACCCCGGCGCTGCCGCAGGGCGAGGCGGCCGAGGCCGTTATGGCGAACTTCGCGTGCCTGCTTGAGGTTCGTGATGCCGTGACGAAGGCCATCGAGGAAGCTCGCAACGCGAAAACCGTGGGCAAGAGCCAGGAAGCCGTTTTGAAGATCACGGTTTCGCAGACTGTCGCCGACGTGCTTGGCGCCTATGATGCGATTGACCTTGAAGAGCTGTTCATCGTGAGCCACGTCGACGTTGCCGCTGGCGATGTTGAGGAGCCGCAGGTCGGGGTTTGCGCAACCAGCGAGCCGAAGTGCCCGCGTTGCTGGAACCATCGCGAGCTTGGCGGCAACCCGAACCATGCCGAGGTGTGCAAGCGCTGCGGCGATGTGCTCGACCAACTTGCGTAAGCATTCGCATTTTCGCGAATCGCGAGCCATCGAACCTTGGGCGCGCTGAAAAGCCGACCTGGGGTTTGGTGCGCTCGTGCGTCGCGACTTATAAGGCGGGCCGGGGGAGTGACCTTTCGGCCCGCTCCGCTTTTTAAAGAAAGGTCCACGTGACTACCGATATCGTGACATCGAAGAATTCTAAAAAGAAGGCAGCTGCGCTTTTTGCGGCGATTGCCCTTGTCTGGCTGGTGTTCGATCGCCTTACGAAGATGTATTTCGAGGGCGCATATGAGCTTGGGCAGGCGGGCACCAACTGCGGCCTGTTCCGTTTCACGCTCGTGCATAATACGGGTGCCGCCTGGGGCATGTTCGGCAATTCGACGTTCGCCTTGGGCATTACCTCGAGCATCGTGTGCGTTCTCATCGCGTTCGCGTTCGCATTCTGGGAAAAGCTTGCCGGCCACGCGCCGAACATTCTTGAGACGCTCGCGCTCGCGCTCGTGTTTTCGGGTGGCTTGGGCAATGCCATCGATCGCTTCAGCCAGCTCTACGTTGTTGACTTCATCGATTTCACGTTCATCGATTTCCCGGTGTTCAATATTGCCGATATTGGCGTGACGTGCGGTTTCGTGCTGCTTGTCGTGGGGTATTTGCTTGCGACGCGTAAGGAGGGCGCCCATGTCTAGCTATGCGCGCAATGTGGTGCCCGAAGGATGCGACGGCATGCGTCTCGATGCCTATATGGCGTCGCAGGGGCTCTATCCCACACGCAGCTCTGCCGCAAAATGCATCGCCGATGGCTACTGTGCACTCAATGGCAAGCTGCCGCGCAAGAGCGCATCGGTTTGCGTGGGTGATGTGCTGGAATACGAGACGTATGAAGACCCGCACGCGCCCGAGCTTGTCGCGGCCGACATTCCGCTCGATATTCGCTACGAGGACGATTACCTGCTCGTTATCTCAAAACAGGCGGGTCTCGTGTGTCATCCTGCCGAAGGCCATTATGGCGATACGCTCGTTAATGCCCTTATCGCGCATTGCGGCAAAGAAAACCTCTGTGACGTGCAAGGCGAGCAAGACCGCCTGGGCATCGTCCATCGCCTCGATCGCGACACGAGCGGTCTTATGCTGTGCGCGAAGACCAACGAAGTGGGCCTCGCGCTTATGGAAGATATTCGGCTGAAAGATGTCGATCGCCATTACCTCGCGCTTGTGCAAGGTTGGATTCCGCTTGATACCGGCATCGTTGACGCGCCTATCGCGCGCGGCGGGCGAGACCGCCTTCGTATGGAAGTTTCCGATCGCGAAGACGCACGCCCGTCTATCACGACCTTCACGGTTAAGCGCCGCTTCGAGCCCGGTAAAAACGACGATGGCTTCACGCTGATCGATTGCAAGTTGTTTACGGGTCGCACGCACCAGATTCGCGTACATATGGAATACATCAAGCACCCTTGCGTGGGCGATCCGGTGTATGGATGGAAGAAGAAGGAAAACCTCGGCCTCAATCGCCAGTTCCTTCACTCGTATCGCTTGGCGTTTACGCATCCCATTACGGGCGAGCGTATGGAATTTGAAGATACGCTGCCGCCCGATTTTCAAGAGGTTATCGACGAGTTGGAAGCTCGCGAATAGGTTGATTCGTTCGCCTCGTCTTGCGGGTTAGCCCATCTAAAACCATGTCGGGCTACCGTACCGCTTCACCTTGTGGTTTCGTTATGCGCCCGTCTGGCTGCGTTCAATATCAAACTGAAGAACAAGCTTGAACGCAGACGGCCTTGGACAGGCTATCAACAAGGCAGGCCTTCTCAACCGATTAGCATTCTTCGAGCGCTCCCCTTGGGTACCTGAATCCGATAGATTCCGCACGAGCAGAACAGCACTTAATGTGCTGTTCGTAGCGAGCAGGACTTGACCGAAGCGGATTCAGGTACCCAAGGGGAGCGTTTTGTTTCGTGGGCTCTTTTAGGCGTGCCATATAAACGAAAAGAGACGCATAACGCGTCTCTTTTCGACAAGCTGAAAGCGAAGGGTAAGCGCTCGCTCTCATATGATTCGGCCGACGCTTTCGCGCCAAGGAGTGGCCGAATGTAGCGAAGGGGAGCGCCCGCACGCTTAGGAGGTCGTGCGGGCGCAAGGGAAGAAGCTGAAGGTTCGCTATGATTAGCGGCCAACCCAGTTGGGGGTGCGCTTCTCGGTGAAGGCCAGCGGGCCCTCGATGCCGTCTTCGGTCTTCTCGAGGAAGCGATAAGCACCGTCGCAGTAGCGCATCGCGTCTTCCTCGGACATCTGGTCGGAAGCATGAACCAGGTACTTGGTCCACTTCAGAGCCAGGGGAGCGTTCTTCAGAACCTGCTCGGCCAGCTCGATGGCCTTGTCCATGACCTCTTCGGCAGGAACGACGTAGTTGATCAGGCCAAGCTCTTTCGCCTCAGGAGCCTTGATCTTCTTGCCAGTGAGCAGAAGCTCCATGCAGTCCTTGCGGTTGATGTCGCGAGCGAGGCGAACGATGCCGCCCGTGGAAGCGATGATGCCCAGGCCAACCTCGGTGCAGCCGAACTTGGCGTTCTCAGCAGCGACAACCATGTCGCAGGAAAGGGCGATTTCCATGCCGCCGCCAGCAGCGGAGCCGTTGCATGCCGCGATGATGGGCTTGGAGCACAGACGAGCCGTGATGCCACCGAAGCCGTGCTCGGTAACGGTCTGGCACTCGCCGCCCTCAGAGAGCTCGGAGAGGTCCTCGCCAGCGCAGAAGACCTTGCCGGTGCCCGTCACGATGATGGCGCGCACAGCCTTGTCCTTCTCGGCGTGGTTCATGATGTTTTCCATAGCGTCGGAAGTTGCGCCGTTCAGCGCGTTGGCGACCTCGGGACGGTTGATGCGGATGATCAGCAGTCCGTCCTCGCGAAGCTCGGATACGACAGTGTCGGTTCCGTAGTAATCTGCCATGTTTCCTCCTTGATGTCGCGGCTTTCCTTTTATAAAAGCCTTTATACGCCCAGTGGCATATCCCCTGGTTGTTTTAAGCAAGACAAGCTCGCTTTTACTCGAGGTGCGTTGCCGACCGATTCACGCATTTGGCCAGAGTGGCTGTCCGCTGCCTCACCGACCATTCGGTCGGCTTCGCACCTCGTGATTGATACAATATGGCCGCCTGGTGTGCTTCGGTATCGCTTGAGTTGGTGTAATTGAGGTTTCAGCGTAAATTGAGTGCATCACTAAAAAAGTAGTAGATAGGTCATTTTCGCATTTCTGTGGTATAAATCGCGTCCAAAAAATGCGTAAAAGTGAAATGGCGGTTATAATCGCGCCATCGCATTGAGGAATGCGCCACGCTGCTAACAGCAAAACGCAAGGGGAGTCTGCTTGGGTGCGTATTCCGCTAATAGAGTAAAGGGGTAACGCGACGACGTTCCGTCGCGGTTGCGCAATCTAGAAAGGCGCGGCAATGGATTTCATGCTGAGCGATGCCGATCGCGTGCTCATCTCGCAGGTGCGCGCATTTGGCGAGAAATACTTTAATAAAGAGTCGGTTGCGCAGTGGCGCCGCGACATGGGTTTGCCCGACGAGGTGGTGAAGGCGTTCGTCGATCTCGACTTCAACGGATTCGGCGTCATCCATCGACGCAATCATGTCCATTACGACTTGTTGGCGCAGGTTCTCGTGCTCGAGGAGCTTTCCCGCGTTTCGGGCGCAACGCTGCCGTTTCAGAACGATTTTCTTCAGCTGCAAATTCTCGAGGCTTTCGCAAGCCCCGCGCAAACCGATCCGATTCGTCTCGAATATCAGAATACGGGCCGCCTTGCGTTCGCGTTCGCGGTTTCCGAGCCGAATTCCGGCTCCGATACCACGGGCATGAAGACCTGCGTGCGTTCCGTCGATGGCCGTTTATTCATGAATGGCGAGAAGATGTTCGTGAACAATGGCGAATATGCGCCTGCGCTGCTCGTTGCCGCGATTGACGAAGATGCGCCTGCTGAAAATGGGCATCCCGCATTGTCTATGTGGATGGTTCCGCGTACCGCGAAGGGCGTTGAGGCGGTTCCCGAGAGTAAAATCGGCCAAGAGATGCTTCCTTTCGCGCACGTACGCTTCGACAATGTCGAGCTTGACGAATCGTGGCGGCTCCAGGGGCCGGCGAAGGGCTTCCCGCAGCTGTTCAGGTTTTTCGAATATGGCCGCGTGTTTGCGTGCGCTACGGCGCTCGGTGAGGCGCAAGCCGCGATGGACGATGCGGTGCGCTGGGCGCGTGAGCGCACGGCATTTGGCACGCCGGTAGCGAACTTCCAGCAGGTTCAAGAGATGCTGACCGATATGGAAGTGAAACTCACGAATATGCGCCATATGGTGTATAAGGCCGCATGGGAATTCGACCATGGCGTGCACGAGCGTTTGACCGTGGCACTTATGAAGCGATACGTCCCACGCGCGGCGACCGAAGTCGCAAGCGACGCCATGCAAATTCTGGGCGGTCGCGGCTACACGACTCATGAGCGAATCTCTTCGATTTGGCAAGATTGCCGCGGTTTCCAAATCGCCGAAGGCACCGACCAGATCATGGTGTATATCGCTGCGCCTCTCGTCATGCGGAAATACGCCGAGCTCGAATAGGGTGTGTTGGCGCCTATCGCTTATCAATCAGAAGGGGAAGTTCGCTTCCCCTTCTTCTTTTTTCGGTCACTTTTCAAAGACTTGTCCCGTGATTTCAAGCCCATAACGCAAAAATTGGGATAAGAAATTATCCAATTTGCTTATATTTGTGGGGCAACTATCGCTGATACTTATCGGTTTAGGGTCAGAAACGCAATATTGACCCTAACATGATGTGCAGATTTGCAGGATTATACTTAGTGAATTTGTTCTTGGATCGGCGCCTTCGGGTGAAATCTAAGGCGCCTGCCTTCTTAAGGGAATTCTGGCCCCCTTAAGAAGGCAGGCCACATCGTCTGGTCTTTCATAAGGAGGAAAGAAATTGGGCGAAACTGCAACCTACACCGATAAGATGAGCGTGCGTCACATCCTCATCATTATCTCGGGCATCATGATTACCTTCGGATGCTCGGCTCTCGTCTTCTCGACGTGGAGCGCTTTCCAGGCCTACGTTCCCGATCTGCTGGGCGTGCCTACCACCCAATGGGCGCTGTACATCACGGTGCTCTACCTGGCCGAAGCTTTCTCGGCGCCGTTCATCGGCAACCTGCTCGCTAAGACCGACATTCGCATCGTGCTTTCCGCATCTGCGCTTCTCGTCGGCGTCGGCTTCATCCTCATTTCGCTCATCAAGAGCATGTGGATCTTCTACGTTGCCGGCCTCATGATGGGTCTTGGCGAAGTTGGTCTGCTCTGGCTGGCTGTTCCCACGCTGTGCAACAAGTGGTTCAACCAGAAGTCCGGCACCATCATCGGCGCCTGCATGGCATTCACCGGTATCGGTGGCGCTATCTGGCTGCAGGTCTTCAATGCGCTCATCGCTTCTGGCATGGACGTGTGGACCATCTACATGATTTGGGGCGTCGCCGCTCTCGTCACTTCGCTGCCGTTCACGCTGCTGTGCATCCGCTCCACGCCTGAAGAGGCTGGCTGCCTGCCCTATGGCAAGCCCCAGACCGCTTCTGGCAAGCCCGCCGGCATCGACGCCAGCAAGGCCATGAAGTCCGTTGCCTTCTACGCAGTGTTCCTGCTCGCCGGCATCATCAACCTGCTCACTATCGTTGCTCAGCAGTTCCCGAAGTACACCAAGTCGCTCGACGACGGCACCGGCACCTTCATCGCCGTTGGCGTTACCATGGCTACCGTCATGATGGCTTCTCAGGCTATCTGCAAGCTCGCCCTGGGCGTGTGCGCCGACAAGAACTCCAAGCTCAGCTTCTTCGCGGCTTGCGCTTGCGGCATCCTCGGCGTCCTGCTCGTGTGGTTCGGCACCGGCTCCGCTATGATCCTGTACGCCGGCTCTGCTGTGTACGGCTTCTTCTTCGCCAGCTGCGTCGTTCTGGTTCCCATCTTGGTTCGCCAGCTCTTCGGCCAGCGTGAGTATCCCCAGATTTACTCCCGCGTCTCCATGTTCGTGAACATCGTTGGCGCTGTGGGTGCTCCTTTCTGGGCCTTCTTCGGCGACATGAGCTACAGCATCCTGTTCACCGTCGCGATTGTGCTCATGGTTGTGGTTCTGCTGCTCGGCATCTTCTGCTTTGGCAAGATGAAGGGCCTGCAGGCCGACTGGACCGAATAGCATTCGTTCCAATCGTGCTCTCGTGGAAAAGCCGCACTCGAAAGGGTGCGGCTTTTTTCTTATGCGCCGCCTTGCTTTGCAGCGTCTTGTTTGTGAGGCGTAATGCGTGCGGTGTCGCTCGAAACCGCAAGGGCGGCATTCTTTGCCATTTCGGTTATGCCGATTCGCAAAGGATGCCGCCCTTTTCGCTTTTGGATTGCCATCGGCGACCAGGGCTGCCTCGAACCTATAGATGCACGTTACCGCTTGCTGTCCCACTCGAATGAGCGGGTGAATTCGATGAAGTTTTCTACGGCGCGGGTTTTGTACGCAGCGGTTTTAAAGGCGAGGCACACGGTGTGAAAGTCATCATCGACTTCGGGCAGGCGTTTGGTGATGAGCTCGCGGAAAGGCGCGAGGCCAATCGTGTCGAGCGCCAAGCCGACTGTGCCCGGCGTGCTCTCAACCATGCTTCCGAGCGTAATCTCGTCGTTCGCGTAAGCGCGACTGGCGCTCAGCCCATGGGTCTTCATGAGCGCCGAGACTTCGCCTCCGATGGGCGTGGTGGGCGGATAGGTGATAATATCCCGTCCGCGCAGCGAATCGAGCGTAAGGTCTTTGGCCCATGCGAGCTTGTCAGAGCGGTGTACCACCGCAACAAGTCGTTGCGTAAGCACGGGCACGAACGTAAGGTCGGGTTTATTGCTCACGTAGGCCGTGAACGCCAGTTCGTATCGGTTGCTTTCGAGGTCTTCCAGAAGCGGTTGCGTGAGGCCTTGGAACACATTGACCTGAGCGTCTTTGCCATATTGGTCGCGATAGCCTTTGATGAGCGACGGCAGATAGTCGCCTTGGATGGTGTAAATCGCCCCAATGTCGATGCTGCCCGTGGGTGATCCCGCGTGCTCATGCGCCAACGCGATGCCTTTCTCAAGCGCATTTACCGCTTCGGTGGCGTATTGGTAGAATTCCTCGCCGTATTTCGTGAGCTTGATTTTGCGGCCCTCGCGTTCGAAGAGGGGGATACCGAGCTCTCGCTCGAGTTGCGATATGGAATTGGAAAGCGTCGGCTGAGAAATGAACAATTCCTCCGCGGCATGGGTGTAGTGCTTCACTTCGGCGAGCTTGCGGAAGTAATACAGCTGCGAGAGATTCATGCCATCCCCTTCAATGGGCTTTTGAGCTGCGTATAGTATACCGCTGCGTATGCAATTCGCTTTTCCGCGCGCCCGGAAAAGCCCTGAAACGCGAAACAGCCGCCCCGAAGGACGGCTGTTCGCACAAGCTTTTAAGGTAAGCGCTAGGCTTCCGAAGGAATTATACGCATCTCAACTTCAAAGTCGAGCGATGTGAAGGTTTAGTCGAAGGTGTATTCGATCTTGCCGCCATGGTTCTGGCATTCGCGCGCGATGGTGATGCGCTGCACGCAGGGGGCTCCTTCTTCGAGCCACATGGCGCGGCAGTCGCGGTAGAGACGCTCGGTGGGGCCGTAGGGGCAATCCTCGAAGTAGCCGTCGCCGCCGAAAATCTCGAGCATTTCGTCAGAGACGAGCTTCACGGTGTCGATGGAGAACAGCTTGCAAATTGCAGCCTTCTCGGTGACGTACTCGTTGTGCGGGTCTTTGTTGAAGTCGCGAGCGAAGTCATAGATTGCGCAACGCAGGACATGGATCATCTTCTGCATGTCGGCGATCTTGGCCTTGATCATCTGGCGGGAAGCGATTGGCTTGCCGAAGGTCACGCGATCGTTGGCGCGCTTGAGGGAAATCTCGAGCATGCGCTGGGACATGCCGAGGTTCGACATAGCGATGTGCACGCGGGAAACGGAAAGCGAGTGAATCGCGATTTCCATGCCCTGGCCCTCTTCACCGAGCAGGTACTTCGGGTCAAGCACGAGGTTGGTGAACTTCAAGCCCGCATGGCCAGCGCCACGGCAGCCCATCATGTGAGGCATGGGGACAATTTCGAAACCGGGAGCATCGTTGGGAACCAGGAAGCCCGAAAGGCGGGTGTCCTTGTCGTCATCGGGATTGGTAACGGCGATGACGTAGGTGTAATCGGAGCAGTCGGTGTGGGAGATGAGCCACTTTTCGCCGTTCAGAACGTAGTTGCCATCGGCGTCTTTGATGGCGGTGGTGTGAAGGTCAGCGCCGGTGCCGCCGGTCTGCTCGGTAATAGCGAAGTTGCAGTAGACCGTCTTGTCCTGGAACTTGTTCATGAGCTCGGCCTTGACTTCGGGCGTGCCGTAGTCGTCGAGGATGCGCCAGTTCATATCGGCAGCGTGATGCAGATGCATGCGCATGCCGCCGGGGCCGCGGGAGAACTCTTCCTGAACGCGCAGGATTTCAAGCTCGTCGAGGTCCCATCCGCCGTATTCAGAGGGAAGATAGAAACGATACAGATCGTTCTTCTTCGCGAGTTCGTAGAACTCTTCGGGGAAGGTGTTGGTGACTTCGACTTCCTTCTGAATCTCTTCGAAGGGGCCTTCGACCAATTCGCGAATCTGCTTCAGATACGCCTCGAACTGCTCGTCGGTGATTTTGGCATTGGGATTCATGAAACCTCCTCTAGTTGCATGACAATCCTTGGTTCCTTCGGAGCTCTGCGCTCCTTATGCTTCGTATTATGCGAGCGGGTTCGAGCTAAGTCCAATTCAATCGTTTTGCGTATTTGAGCACGTATTATTTGAAAAATAAATAATAGCTTTCATTGGAATATCGCGCTCTTATCAGGCATGATGAAATCAGTGATTTAAAGCTGGCACCGGGCAACAAAAAGATGCTCCTGTGGCTTGAATTCTTCCATATAATGAATGAGATGCGCTATGCGCAAAGGGGATTTTTCGCTTGGGAAGAAAGGGATAACAGTGAACCTCTCTCAGCTGTATTATTTCCGCAAGCTTTCCGAATTGCAGCACTACACCAAAGCTGCTAAAGAGCTCTACATCACGCAGCCCGCGCTGTCCGACGCCATTCGTTCTCTTGAAAAGGAGCTCGGTGTTCCTCTGTTCCAACGCGAGGGGCGCAATGTGAAACTCACGCGCTATGGCAAGGAGTTTTCGGCCTATGTGCATGATGCGCTGCGTGAGCTCGACAAGGGTATCGCCATTATGCATGAGTACACGGGCAAGCTCGCGGGCGAGTTGGCCGTGGGCGCGTTGTATACCATCACGGGCGACTACCTTCCGGCGCTCATTCGTGCTTATCACGATAATTTCGGCGAAGCAGTGAAGTTCCGTGTTTCGCAGGGTTTCTCGCTCGACCTTATCGAGGGCCTGAAAGACGACAAATACGATGTTATCTTTGCCGCCAAGAAAGAGGGGGAGTCGAGCCTCTGCTTTGAGCCTGTGGTTGCGCACCAGCTCGTTGTCGCAGTGAGCAAGCAAAGCCCGCTTGCATTCCGTCGCGTGCTGCAACTTGAAGACTTGAAGGGCATGCAAGTCTATACCTATCGTACTGGTACTCCTATTGGCGATGAGGTCAACAAGCTCGTCACCCGTTATGGCCTTCAGGTCCACCAAGATTACGACGACGAAATCACGATGGGTGGCATGATTTCCACGGCGCCGCCGAATTACTGCGCGTTGCTCACCAATACCATTGGCTTGAAGCCGTTCAATAACCTCGCCGTTATCGCGATTGACGAAAATGAAGTTCCGCGTGAGTTCCATTCCGTGTACATGGTGTACAAAAAGGAAGAATTCAAGAATCGCGCGCTTGAGAGCTTTATTGAATTTACTGGCGGTTTTGTTTGTCCCAAGGGCGTGCTCCCCGATACCGACAATCAGGAAACGGGCCCCGCTTCTCCGCTGCCCGACATCATCATGTAAAACGAAAACAACCGGTCGCACGACCGGTTGTTGTTCTTGATAGGGGATTGTCCTCTTGTCCTCGATGTGAGGTCGCTCTATTTAATCTGATCCATGTTGAGCATCGAGATGCGATCCATGCTCATGCGCACGATTCCAAGGCCCTTGATGTTTGCGTAGAACACGAATCCGCTTTTGCACCGGAACGCGCATTCTTCGCAGGGGATTTTATTGCAATACGCAAACGCATCCTCATCGGCGAGGGCAAACAACAAAGGCGGGAACTTCTTCGGCATCACGTATTTCAGCTGCATTCCCGTGAAGGTTTTCAGTGCAACCCACGTGATTTGGTATTTCGTTTTGTCGGCAATCTTCCATTTGAAATAGACCGCGTTATTGTTGAAGCCGCCGCTGATTTGGTAATCGAGCTCGATGCCTTCAGGAAGGTCTTCAACATCGATGAACTCGATCGCTTCGTTGTTGGTTTCAGCGGCATCGTTAAGGTGGGCGTAGGGGGGTTCGCCCACGAGCGTGCGCCCTGTTCCGGTGAAAACGGCATCGGCATCGCCCGAAAGGGCGACAAGCGTATTGCCGTCCTGGTCAGAGAAGAAGGGCAAATCGCAATCGGTTACGCGCGGTTTCCATGTGGCCCTCGTGCGCGTGATGGTGTACTTCTGTTCAATCATGGTTCCCCCTTAATGTGCTTGTGGTCTGTTTGCTTCGAAAGGCATTGGCTCTCGTGCATCTTGCGAAGCAAAAAGGCCAACTTTGAAAATGCCTGCAGCTGCGGACATCAGCTGCAGGCATTTTATCGTGCGCGCCCCATGCGGGGAAAGCACAGCTTTGCGTTATTGTTCGAAGCCCATGCGACGTTTGACTTCGCGCGCAAGTTCGAAACGCTTGACTTTGCCCGTTGGTGTGCGCGGAATTTCATCGATGGTTTCGATGCGTTCGGGCCATAAACGCTTGGCCACGCCCTTGTTTGCGAGGTATTCGGTAAGGTCGTGCAAGCACAGCTCATGGTTGACGCCGGGAGCCGGCACGGCGAAAAGGCAAATGCGCTCTCCGAGACGCTCGTCAGGCATGCCGACGGTCGCTTGGTCGCAGATGTCTTCCCAGTCCATCACGTTGTCGTCAACTTCGCGCGCGGAAATATTTTCGCCGCCGCGAATGATGATTTCCTTCTTGCGGCCATTGATGCGCACGCGCCCTTCTTCGTCGATCGTGCACAAATCGCCAGAATAGAACCATCCCTCGTCATCGAGCGACTCATTGGTGCGCTCGGGGTCGTTGAGGTAGCCGCAGAACATATGGGGTCCACGGCTTGCTTCTTCGCCCTGAACGCCGCGGGTGACTTCGTTGCGGAATTCGTCGACGACTTTCACCTCGATGCCGGGGTAGGCAACGCCCGAGAAGCGACCGTCCCATTCAAGGCACTCATTGCGCGGAACGCGCAGGTGAGGACAGCTTTCGGTTGAGCCGTAGAGCTCGCACAGCAAAAACCCGTGTTCGGCCGCACGCTCAATGAGCGTACTCGGCACGGGCGCGCCGCCGCACAGGTAAAAGCGCAGGCTTGGAATCGCCGTGCCGCTTTCTTCCATGGTGGCAATGAGGTCGTGCACGAACGGCGTAGCGCCACACGACCAGGTCACGTGTTCGCGATTGATGAGCTCGACGGCTTCGGCGGCCTTGAAATGCAGCTGAAGCACGCAGCGGCTGCCAGTAAGCATGGGCGAAATGAGCCCATGGTAAAAACCGGTCGCGTGGTTGAGGGGCGACGGCATCCACATCACGTCATCGGGAGTAAGGTCCAAATCGGCGGTATAGGAGCGTTCCGAGAACAGGATGTTGTTATGCGTGAACATGGCTTGTTTCGGCTTGCCCGTCGTGCCCGAGGTCGACAGAATGCAGCACACGTCATCGGGGTGGGCAGGGCAGGGCTCGTCGAATTCCGAATAGCTATCAAGCACCTTGCTCAGCGTGACGGCTTCCTCGTCGTGCGCGGGGAATTCTTTATCAAGCAGCAGCACGGCCTTAAGCGAGCCAAGCTTGCCTTCGATTTCGTGATATTGGTTCTCGAAATCGGTTTTGTGGAAGAACGTCGGACATATGTATACGACCGATTGCACCTTGTTGATGATGTAATCGATATCGCGTGCGCTCAAGTTCGTTGCAAGCGGATGCATGACGGCGCCCACTTTGAGACAGGCGAGATAAATGAAGCAGAAATCTGCCCATTTGGGCACTTGAAAGGAAACGACATCGCCGTTTTGCACGCCGACTTCCTTCAGCCACGATGCGAGCTTACGCGCGCCGGTATCAACCTGTTTGTACGTAAGCTTCGTGCCCAAGTCATCTTGCACATACGTGCGATCGCCATATTTCTCGCACTGTTCATCCCAGACGTCTGCGATGGTTTTGGTTCCCCAATAGCCGCGCTCGTAATAGAGCTTTTTGAGGGCTTCGTTGATTTTGACGTCGGTGATCATGAATTGATCCCTCCATGTGAAAAAGAAGAAGGGAGCGAGACGTATCTCGCCCCCTTCTTGAAAAAGCGATGCGCTTTAGTCTCTCGTGACGAGATGGGCTTATTTGCCCTGGAGAACGGCCAGGTCGATGGGGCCAGAAACGGCGCCCTCTTCCTCGGCAGCCTTGATCTCGTCCTCGGAGTAGCCGAGTTCCTTCATGACGTCAGCCGTGGCAGAGCCAAGCTTGCCGCCCGGGATAAGGTCGTCGGTTTCGCCGAGCTCGAACTGAACGGGGGCAGTCGGGCACCAACGCGGGCCATCGGGGTAGGGAACGGCCTTGATGTACTCGTTGATGAGCGCGTTCTGATCCTCGTAGATGTCGGTCGGGGTCTGCGCCGGCTCGCAGGGCATGTCGTTCTCGGAGAACATCTTCAGCAGCTCTTCGCGAGTGAACTGGGCAAAGCCGTCGTCGAGAATCTTGACGACCTCGGGAGCGAGGCCCTTGTCATTGACGGTCTGGCAGCACTTGTAATCGGGATGGTCGGCGAGTTCGTCGCGGCCGATGAGGTGCATGACGCGCGGCCAGTCGCGGTCGTACTCGGGCAGGCACAGAACAACCCACTTCTGATCCTTGGAGCGGAAGACGTTGTTCAGCGGGTTGTTGACCTCGAGGCGGCTCTTCGGGTACGGGTTGCCGTACTGGGCGGAAATCATGCCCGTGGCAAGCGTGTAAATGCCAGCATGCTGCAGAGCGCAGGTGACGTAGTCGCCCTCGCCGGTCTTCTCGCGGCCCTGGAGTGCGGCCAGGATGCCGGCAACCAAGAACACGGAGCACTGGTAGTCGCCATAGCCGTTGGTCGGGATCATCGGGGAGTCGCCCTTGTTGACCGTGGTGCCGAAAACGCCGCCGCGGCCCATGTAGCAGGTAACGTCAAAGCCGGCAGCGTCTTTTTCGGGGCCCTTCTTGCCGTAGCCCAGGCCATGGCCCATGATCAGGCGCGGGAACTTCTCATGCAGGGTTTCCCAGTCGAGGCCCATCTTGGCCAGAGACTTGGTACGGGTGTTGGTGATGAAGACGTCGGCTTCCGAGAGGAGCTTCATCATAACCTCGAGGCCCTTTTCGGTCTTGAGGTTCAAGGCAACGAAGCGCTTGT
The DNA here is from genome assembly GCA_934661005.1 of uncultured Slackia sp. Taxonomy (GTDB): domain Bacteria; phylum Actinomycetota; class Coriobacteriia; order Coriobacteriales; family Eggerthellaceae; genus Slackia. The sequence continues at coordinate 21,519 of CAKUIK010000002.1, read as the reverse complement.
GGAAGTTGGCCACGTCGAACGCGAGGTTCTCTTCGTCGCTGGAAGGCATGCCGAAAACGACAGCCTGGTTGACGCGGCAGGGATCGCCCTTGAACGCCTCAACCTTGATGACATCGGCACCCCATTCGCCGAGGATGCGGCCCGTGGTCGGGGTCGCAAGGAAGGTAGTGAGGTCAACGACTTTAAGACCCTTGAGTGGTTGCATGCTTTCCTCCTTGTTGAAATATGCAATATCCGGTTTCCCGGTTGTATGGTCCGGGAATTCCGGACGCATTTCGTGGCGATTTCGCAAAAAAGAAAAGGGGGCCATCCACCTAAGGCAGACGACCCTCCTTTCATGAGTGAATTTGTTCTTGTGCGATCGACGCCTTCAAAAGGGTGATTACAGCTGGTACTCGACCTTGCCGCCGAACTTCTGGCAGTTGCGGGCAATGGTGATGCGCTGAACGTTGGGAGCACCCTCTTCGAGCCACATGGCGCGAGCGTCGCGGTAGAGGCGCTCGGTCGGGCCGTAGGGGCTGTCCTCGAAGTAGCCGTCGCCACCGAAGATCTCCAGCATGCCGTCGGAGACGATACGGGTGGAGTAGATGGAGAACAGCTTGCACATGGCGGCCTTCTCCTCGATGTACTTGCCGTTAGGATCGGCGTCGTACTCGCGGCCGAAGTCGTAAACCATGCAACGCAGAGCATGGGTGTACATCTGCATCTCAGCGATCTCGCGCTTGATCATCTGGCGGGAAGCGATCGGCTTGCCGAAGGTGATGCGGTCGTTAGCGCGGGCGAGGGAGATCTCGAGCATACGCTGGCACATACCGAGGTTAGAAGCAGCGATGTGAGCACGGGAAACAGACAGGGAGTGGATAGCGATTTCCATGCCCATGCCCTCTTTGCCGAGCAGGTACTTCTTGTCGAGCTTCATGTCGGTGAACTTGAGGCCGGTGTGAGCGGCACCGCGAGCGCCCATCATGTGGGGCATCGGGGTGACTTCGTAGCCCGGGGTGTCAACGGGAACGAAGAAAGCGGAGAGACGCTCGTCGCCCTGCTTGGTGGGATCGGTCACAGCGATGACGTAAGCGAATTCGCAGCAGTCGGTGTGAGAGATGAGCCACTTCTCGCCGTTGAGGATGTAGTCGCCATTCTCGTCCTTCTCAGCGGTGGTGTGGATGTCAGCACCGGTGCCGCCGGACTGCTCGGTCAGAGCGAAGCAGGTGAAGATGGTCTTGTCCTGGAACTTGTCCATGTACTGGGCCTTGAGCTCGTCCGAACCGTAGTCATCGAGGATGCGCCAGTTCAGGTCAGCAGCATAGTGCAGGTGCATACGCATGCCGCCAGGACCACGGGAGAACTGCTCCTGAACGCGCAGGATGTCGAGCTCCGAAAGATCCCATCCACCGTACTCAGCGGGGAGAGCGAAACGATACAGGTCGTTTTCCTTGGCCAGCTCGTAGAACTTCTCGGGGAAGACGTTCGTCACCTCGATCTCGGGCTGCATCTCCTCGAACGGACCCTCTGCGAGCTCCTTGATTTGCTCGAGATACGCGTCGAACTGCTCCTTGGACAATTTGCTCATGTGAACCCTCCTTAAGGTTACCTAAGCGCTTACCTTGAACTTCGGCTTGAGTGCTTTTGCTCTCTCGCCTCCGTTCAGCTTGTGAGCATATTGTGCACCGCTCATGGGGAAAAATCTAATTAATAGAAATACCAAAACTGTTTTGAACCTATAAGCCTCACCTATACATTGCAGTCAAAATGGGTGTTTCTATGTGTGAGCACAATTACAAACCGTCTAAAACGAAGGATAATTTTCCGAAAAAGAGCGGTATAAATACCCACAGAATCGCAAAACTGTTGGGAAACGTTTTTTTATCCATAAGCCAGACTAGGGTAATTAATAGCGAGTGCCTATTGAAGTTGGAAGTTTCGTTGCTTGACAAACGCAAGATACATGGTACGCGTGCGCCCGAACACATATTTCGAAAGAAAAGGTGTTCATGATTTTGCCGTGAATGAGCCTTGCGCATCTGCGGGGGACTGTGATATAAAAAGACCACGCACTCGGGCGTAGCCCTTGTGTCTTACAACTTTTTCGTTCATGAGAGAAAGTGGGGCCTGGTCCCGCTTTCTTTTTTGTATAGGGGAGTTTCGCGCTCGCGAAACCGTTCGAAAGGAGGCATCGATGCTCACCGCCAAAGAGAAGAGCTTGCTTGCGGCTTTGGAGCCGCGCGCGGCGTCTGAAGGCGTCGAGGTTGTGACCGTCGAAATCGTCGGCAGCCGCAAAGCCCCCACGATTCGCGTGTATCTCGATACCGCAAAGGGCATTTCGTTCGACGAGATCACGGCCGCCCAGGTATGGGTGAACGAGATCATGGATGAGCTCGACCCGTTCCCGGGCGCGTACACCTTGGAGGTCAGCTCGCCTGGTATCGACCGCCCGCTGCGCACGCCCGAGCATTTCGAGCGTTTTGCCGGCGACGAGGCCTATGTGGTTACCAATGGCCCCATCGAAGGCCGCAGCCGCTTTACGGGCACGCTCGCGGGTTTCAATGCCGAAACCGAATGCGTGCTGCTCGATGTCGATGGCACACGTTGCGATATTCCGCTTGCCGACATCAAGAAGGCGCATGTGAAAGGTGTCGTAGAGTTTCATTAATTAAGGCTTTCCTATATATACGAAAGCTGCCCATATCACGAATTCGCACTGAGAAGGCGCTTGCGCCTTATAGAGAAGAGGAAGGAAGACAATGGCATCCCAGCTTATGGAGGCTCTGCAGGCCTTGGCCCACGAGAAGAAGATCGATGAGTTCTATCTTATCGAGCGTCTTGAGGCATCGCTTGCCAAGAGCTACCAGAACATTCTTGACCTTGAGTGGGACGCTCGCGTCACCATCGACCGTACCACGGGCAAGATTTACGTCTATGAGCTCGTTCCGGTTGGCGAGCCCGACGAAGAAACCGGCGAATATGCCGAATTCGAAGAGCGCGACGTGACCCCCGAAGGCGTGAGCCGCATCGCCGCTCAGAACGCCAAGGGCGTTATTGCCGCCATGGTTCGCGAAGCAGGCCGTCAGAGCATTTACGAAGAGTTCAGCGATCGCGTGGGCGACATCGTGACCGCCACCGTGCTTCAGGCAACGCCTGACTTCACCATCGTGAAGATTCGCGACGGCGTCGAGGCCGAGCTTCCGCATTACGACCAGAAGCGCAACCCCAACGAGCGCAACGAGCGTCCGATGGGCGAGCATTATCGTCACAACCAGCGCATCAAGGTGCTCATCATCGACGTACGCGACCCCAACTCCCTCGAGCCTCGTGTTCGTGGCGAAGCGGCTCGCCCCGCCATCGTCGTTTCCCGCACGCATCCCGATCTCATTCGTCGCCTTTTCGAGCTTGAAGTGCCCGAAATCTACGACGGCATGGTCGAAATCAAATCCATTGCCCGCGAGCCCGGCGCCCGTTCTAAGGTCGCCGTTTCGAGCCGTGAGCCCAACCTCGACCCGGTTGGCGCGTGCGTCGGCCCCAAGGGCTCTCGCGTGCGCATGGTCGTCGAAGAGCTTCGCAACGAGCGCGTCGACGTTATTCAGTGGGACGAAGATCCCGCGAAGTACGTCGCTCAGGCCTTGAGCCCCGCCCGTGTGAACCGCGTCATTATCGACGAGGATAAAAACTACGCTACTGTCATCGTTCCCGATGACCAGCTTTCGCTCGCTATTGGCAAAGAGGGCCAGAACGCCCGTCTGGCCGCCCGCCTGACCGGCTGGCACATCGATATTAAATCGGCAAGCTTCAACGCGTCTGCGCCCGTGCACGAGGAAAACCTCCTGCTCGACGAGGATGATGACGTTGAAGAAGGCGAATTCTGCGCATATGTCGCCGAAGACGGCACCCCTTGCCGCAACCATGCACGTCCTGGAAGCCGTTTCTGCGGCGTCCATGCCGACTGCGAATAGCATCGCAGGAGAGGAGACTAGGAGAACTATATGGCCAGCATGAGAGTTCATGAGTTGGCGAAGGAATTCGGCATGGACAGCAAGGTGCTGCTCTCTCGCATTCAAGATCTCAAGATCGCCGCGAAGAGCCACGCAAGCGTCCTTTCCGAGGCCAACGTAGAAAAAATCCGCGAGGCGCTCGCTCCCGAGATTGGCGCCAAGGCTGCAGCGGGCATGGATGCCGAAGCCGCTGCTAAGGCCCAGGCTGAAAAAGCTGCCGCCGATGAGAAAAAGGCTGAAGAGGAGCGCGCGCGTCGCGCCGCTGTGGAGCGCGAGCGCGAGCTGCGTGCCGAGGAGCGCGCACGCCGTGAGCACAACTCTGCCGCCAAGGGCGAGGCTTCTGCCGCTCCGACCGCAAAGCAGACCAAGCGCCCGCCTGCGCCTGCGGTGAATTCGGGCCTTTCGAGCCTGGCTCGCCAAATTGAGGAGCAGAAGGCTGCTGCCGAGCATCGTCGCCAGAAGGCCGCGCAAGATGCCCGTGCCGCGAAGCTCGCTGCTGAAGTCGCCAAGAAAAAGGCCGTTGCCGAGGCATTGGCGAACCGTGGCGCGAAGAAGACTTCCGCAAAGCCTGCCGCCGAGCGTCGTCCGAAGCCCGCTCCCACGGCTGCGCCGCGCAAGTCTTCCTTCGATTCGCTGCTTTCGCAGATCGAAGCCGAGAAAACTCGTCTTACCGCCGAAAAGGCCGCTCGTCCGTCCCGCAATGACAATGGCGCCGCGGGCAACAAGAAGAATGCCAAGGGCGCTGGCAAGCGCGGTGGCCACCATTTCGAGCCCGATGTTCCCGAGCTTTCCAATAACGGCGAAGACCGTTATGCCCAGATGGCCGTTCAGGCCGAGAAGATGCAGCGCGACAAGGTGCTCGCCGAAGCGCGTGCCGCCGTTGCCGCCGCATCGAATAACGAAGGCGAAGGCCGTCGTAAGAAGCGCAAGGAAAAGCGCGAGGCCGCTCAGCGCGAGCGCATTGCCCAGGAGGCAATGGAGCGCGGCATCGATCCCAGCCTGATGCTCGACGAGAATGTCGTCGAGGTCATGCAGGGTTCCACCGTGGGTGAATTCGCCGATTTGCTCGGCGTTCCCTCGGGCGACGTGATCAAGCGCCTGTTCCTGCTCGGCCAGGCCCTTACCGTCACCCAGACCATGAGCGACGAGCTCATCGAGCTCATCGCCGACGACATGGGCCGCAAGGTGCGCATCGTGTCGCCTGAAGAGGAATTCGCCGTCGTGTACAACGACAAGGAAGAAGACCTCAAGCCTCGTCCTCCCGTGGTCACCGTTATGGGTCACGTCGACCATGGCAAAACGTCGTTGCTCGACGCCATCCGCCACACCGGCGTCGCGTCGGGTGAAGCTGGCGGCATTACGCAGCACATCGGTGCTTCGGTCGTCGACATCAATGGTCGTCAGATCACCTTCATCGACACGCCGGGCCACGAGGCATTTACCGCCATGCGTGCTCGCGGCGCCCAGGTGACCGACGTCATCGTCTTGGTGGTTGCCGCCGACGACGGCGTTATGCCCCAGACGATTGAGGCTATCAACCACGCGAAGGCCGCAAACGTGCCTATCGTGGTTGCCGTGAACAAGATCGACAAGCCCGGCGCGCAGCCCGACCGCGTGCGTCAAGAGCTCGTCGAGCATGGCGTCATCCCTGAAGAGTGGGGCGGCTCCAACATGTTCGTGAACGTTTCTGCGAAGCAGAAGCTCGGCATTGACGATTTGCTCGAGACCATCATCCTTCAGGCTGACGTTCTTGAGCTCAAGGCTAACCCCGATGCTTTGGCCTCCGGCTTCGTTATCGAAGCGAACCTCGACAAGGGTCGCGGCCCGGTGGCTACCGTGCTCGTGCAGCGCGGCACGCTCAAGCCGGGCGATTCCGTTGTCGCCGGCGAGAGCTACGGTCGCGTTCGCGCGCTTATCGACCCGCATGGCAACCATGCCAAGCAGGCTACGCCTTCCGACCCCGTTGAGATTCTGGGCCTGTCGAGCGTTCCTACCGCGGGTGACGAGTTCCGCGTGTTCGAGGACGAGCGCGATGCCCGCAAGCTCGCTGAAGAGCGTGCGATGCGTGCCCGCCTGAAAGAGCAGCAGACCAAGAGCCATATGAGCCTCGACGACCTCTTCAATCGCATCGAAGAGGGCACGACCGAGCTCAACCTGGTCGTCAAGGCCGACGTTCAGGGCTCCATCGAAGCGCTGCGCGACGCGTTCGAGAAGATGGACCAGTCCGAGGTCAAGATCCAAATCATCCACTCTGCCGTGGGTGGCGTGACCGAGACCGACGTAACGCTGGCCGCCGCGTCCGACGCAATCATCATCGGCTTCAACGTGCGCCCGACCGCAGGTGCGCGTAAGGCTGCCGAGCATGAGAAGGTCGACATTCGCCTGTATCGCGTTATCTACCAGGCGATTGAAGACATCAACGCAGCTCGTATCGGCATGCTGGCGCCGGAATTCGTCGACAAAGACACCGGTTCCGCCGAGGTCCGCGACGTGTTCCGCGTTCCGAAGGTTGGCAATATCGCCGGCTGCTACATCACCGAGGGCGAAATCTCTCGCGATGACAAGGTGCGCGTCGTGCGTGACTCCAAGGTCATCTACGAGGGCAAGATTTCCTCGCTGCGCCGCTTCAAAGATGACGTCAAGTCGGTCAAGCAGGGCTACGAGTGCGGCATTGGCGTCGACGGCTACCAGGACATCAAGGTCGGCGACGTTATCGAGGGCTATCGCACCGAAGAGGTCGAGCGCACCGAGTAGTTATGAGTACTTTGGCCTGTCGGCCAAAGTACTTCGCCGACGCTGTGCGGCTATCGGGCGCTCCATCTTGGCCTTCAATCGTCGCTCGCGTACCGAAGTACGCGTCGCTCCTCTTTCAGGCCAATCTGGGGCACCGGATAGCCGCTCGCCGACCGGCGTGCGACAGCATCTTTGATGTTGTTATGACTTGAACAAATTGAACTCCAGAATGCGCAATGCCGAGTTCTCGGCATTGCGTTTCCTGCGTTTGAACCGCCTATGCGGCGCCGACGCGTCGCGAGAAAGGGTGATTCCACATGAAACAGAACTCTTCGAGCCGAAAGCTCAACGAACAAGCGCGCGAGGTGCTCGCGCATATTCTGTTGTTCGAGGTAAGCGACCCGCGCCTCGACATGGTTACCATCACGGGCTGCGAGGTGAGCTTCGACCGCAGCATGTGCAACGTGTATTACACCGTCGATCCGAGCCGTTATGAAGACGCCGCCGCGGGCTTTGCCGCCGCTTATGGCCGCATTCGTTCGCTCATGGGCCGCGCCCTGCATTGGCGCGTGACTCCCGAGCTGCGTTTTATGCTCGATGCGAGCGTTGATGAGGCGCAGCGTATCGCTGAGGCTCTTGCGGGCGATGCTGAGCGCAACGAGGAAAGCGCGCGCAAAAATGCCGACTTCGACGATTCGGTGTACCACCGCGACGACGAAGACGACGATTTCGAAGACGAGGAGTAGCGGCATGGCAACTACTCCGCAAACCAATGTGACGCTTGCGGAATTCGCCGAAGCCCTTGATCGCTTCGAGAGTTTTGCCTTGTGCGGGCATGTGAGCCCCGATGGCGACTGCCTGGGCTCGCAGCTTGCGCTCGCGCATGCCTTGCGTGCAAAAGGCAAGCGTGCGGTGTGCCTGCTTGCGCACAACGATGCCGTGGATAAGAGTTTCCTCTTCCTTCCCGGGGCGAGCGAATTGATTCCCGCGTGCGAATTCGAAGGGGATGTCGACGCGTTTATCGCGATCGACGTGCCCAATCTTGAACGTTTGGGCGATGCGGCCCGCGTTCATGAAAGCGCAGGCGCGCATTTCACGCTTGACCACCATGCGGTTGAGAGCTGCATGGCCGAATACAATTACGTAGACCCCGATGCGCCGGCTACGGGCATGCTCGCGTGGCGCCTTATTGGCGAGATGGGGGTTGAGCGCACGTTCGAGATGGCTCAGTGCTGCTATTTGGCCCTGATGACCGATACGGGGCGCTTTCAGTTCCAGAACACCACTCCTGAAGCGTTCGCGCTTGCGGGCGAAATGGTGTCGGCTGGTGCGAGGCCTGAAGAATGCTCTCAAGAGATCTATCAACGCCGCAGCGCCGCCTCGCTTGGCCTTGAAGGGGCCATGCTTTCGAACATGCAGGTTGCTCCTTCGGGCGAGTGGGCGCTTTCGTATGCGCGTCTCGACGATTTCGAGCGCCTGGGTGCGGTGAAGGCCGATGCCGAGCCTCTTATCGACGTGCTTCGTTCGCTCGACGGCATTCGGGTCGCTTGCATGCTGCGTGAGCAGGAAGACGTGGTGCGTGGAAGCCTTCGCGCCAAGGGTGACGGCATCGACGTGGCTGCGCTCGCGCGCGAAATAGGGGGCGGCGGCCATAAAGCGGCTGCAGGATTCACCTATAAGGGCAGCATCGACGACGCCTTGGCCGAAATGCCCGCTTTGCTCAATGGTTTGTTTGCAGGCGGTGAAGGCAAGGAATGAAGCGTGGAGATTCCGGCATGTGCCTCGTCGTGGGCGTCGACAAGCCCGAGGGTAAAAGCTCGCACGACGTGGTGAATGCCTGCCGCCGTATTTTCGGCGAACGCCGCGTAGGCCACACGGGCACGCTCGACCCTTTGGCGACGGGTGCGCTCGTCGTATGCGTTGGTCCTGCGACGAGGCTCGATGCTTACATGGTTGGGCATGACAAAACGTATGACGTGCGCATTTCGTTCGGCGCCGCCACCGATACCGATGACAAGCTCGGCGAAGTGATTCGCACGATCGACGTTCCCGCCCAGGTGTGCGATCCTGAGTTCGCGCAGGTGGTACTGAGTGGGTTTGTGGGCAAGCAGAAGCAAATGCCTCCTGCATATTCCGCAGTCAAAAAAGGCGGCGTGAAGGCGTGCGACGCGGCGCGAAGGGGCAATGTGATCGCGCTTGAGCCGCGTGACATTGAAGTCTATTCGGCTGAATTGCTCGATTTGGAGCGCGATCCGCGCGCCGATAGCATTTGGTGGGATGTGCGCTTCTCCGTTTCGAAGGGCACATATATTCGCGCGCTCGCCCGAGACGTGGGCGCAGCATGCGAAACGTGCGCCCATGTCGAAACGCTGCGTCGCACGCGAGCTGGCGTGCTCGATGTGGAAGACTGCCTGTCGCTCGATGCCCTGGAACGCTATGGCGCCGAGGCAGCGATAGACCCGGTTTTCCTGCTGGAAAGCCGCATGGCGTTTTTGAGCGATGAGGCATATGCCGATGTGTGCAATGGCAAGCCTCTTCACGCATCGGAGCTTGCGGTGTATGAGGCCCCGCATCGTTTCGACGCGGACGATTGCGGCCCGCGGCGATGCGCTGTGCCTGCGACGAGCCCGCTTCGCGATGGGGAGCTCGTCTGCCTGGTGTACGGCAACGATTTGAAGGCGCTCTACGCTTTCGACGAAAAAACTGGTAAGGTTTCGCCTAAGTGTGTGTTCTCGCAAGGAGTTACGCGTGGCAAAAGTCTATAGGGTCGACGAATCATTCGACCATACATTGTTTATTGGCGCTTCCTGCGCATTCGGCGTGTTCGATGGCGTGCATAGGGGGCATAGGTTCCTTATCGACCAGGCGAAGCGCACCGCTGCGGAAAGCGGCGGCAAGTCGATCGCCCTCACGTTCGATATCGACCCCGATGAGCGTTTTCATGCCGACCGCCTGAAGAAGCTCATGACCAACGAGCAGCGCGTGAAAGCGCTTGCCGATACGGGCGTCGACTGCGTCGTGGTTCTGCCGTTCACCCCGGCGTTTTCCGCGCAGTCGCCCATGGCGTTCATGGATGCGACGTTCGGTGGATGTGCGCCGTATGCGATGCATGTGGGCACCGATTTCCGTTTTGGCGCGAAAGCGGCAGGCACCGTTTCTGAGCTGCATGAGTGGGGCGATTCGCGCGGAACGCGTATTTGCTCGCACGATCTGGAGAGCTTCGATGGGCGTCCCATCACCGCCACGCGCATTCGCCTTCTTTTGGGCGATTGCAAGGTTGCGGCGGCGATTGAGCTTTTGGGCCATCCGTATACGTTCGAGGGTGTGGTGCAGCAAGGCCGCGGCCAAGGCAACAACATGGGCTTTGCCACGGCGAATTTGCAGCTGCCTGCGATGATGCAGGTGCTCGGCGAGGCCGTGTACGCTGCTTATGTCACTGTCGATGGCGTGCGCTATAAGTCTGCGATGAGCGTGGGGGTTGCGCCTACGTTCGCCGATGCGACCGCAACGTGCGAAGCGCATATCCTCGATTTCGACGGAAAGATTTACGGCGATACGATCAAAGTCGAGCCGGTTGAGTTCCTTCGTCCGATGATCAAGTTCGACTCGGTCGATGAGCTCATCGCAACCGTCAAGGGCAATATTGAATGGGTGAGGGAAAACCTCTAGGCGCACGCGCGTCATGGACGATTGCCTTTGGACCTGTTTTCGCGGTTGCTGGGCGGGAGCCTGGCGCTGGCCTGACCGAAGTGCCCGCGAGGCTACCGCTCGCCTTCGGCTCGCTTTGCGCCTCGCTCCGGTTTCCCGTTTTGGAAGATTTGAGAAACCGAGCACTTCCGTCGGGCCAGCCCCAGACTGTTCGGCTCGTGCGGAATCTATCGGATCAAGGAATTCGCGCCGCAAACGGTGCTGGCAGTGCGTCTTGCTAATCGGTGGAGCGCAAGCGGCAAGCGATGAGATGGAAAGGAAATGCTTTGGCGGGAATTCCAGATGATGATATTCGCCGCGTGCGCGAGGCGAGCGATCTGGTCTCCATTGCGGGGGAGCGGGTCGTTCTGCGTCAGCGTGGCCGCGATTTCTGGGGTTGCTGTCCGTTCCATAACGAGAAATCCCCCTCGTTCAAAATTGATCCGTCGACGCAGTTGTGGCATTGCTTCGGTTGTGGCGAAGGCGGAGATGTTTTCAGCTTCGTGATGAAGCTCGACGATATCGGTTTCGTCGATGCCGTGCGCGAGCTTGCGCGCCGCGCGGGCATTCAAATTACCGAAGCGCCTGGCGCCGCCATGAATCGCGGTAAGAAAGCGCGCTTGAAAGAGGTATGCAACGCCTCTGCCGAATTCTTCCACACCCAGCTTATGCGCGGGCGTGGCCCGAAGGTTGACGAGGCTCGTTCCTATTTGGCAGGGCGTGATTTGGGCGGAGAGGTGCCGAAGAAGTGGCAGCTCGGTTTTGCTCCAGGGTCGGGCTCCCTCGTCGCATATCTCAGCTCGAAGGGCTTCAAACCGAAGGAAATGATCGAGGCCAACGTGGCCGTCGAGGGGCGAGGCGGCGGTGCTCGTGATCGTTTCTATGAACGCATCATGTTTCCTATTCGCGATGTCGACGGCGATGTGATTGCGTTCGGCGGACGCGTGGTGGGCAAGGGCGAGCCGAAGTACCTCAACTCGCAGGAAACCCCCATCTTCCATAAATCTGAAGTGCTTTTTGGCCTCGATAAGGCCAAGGCGGCTATGGCGTCGACCGGCGTTGCCATCATTTGCGAAGGCTATACCGATGTCATCATGATGCACGAGGCCGGCGTGACCAACGTGGTCGCCACGCTGGGTACCGCCCTTACCGTGCAGCATATTCGCGTGCTGTCGCGGCATGCCAAGCATAAAATCGTATACCTGTTTGACGGCGACGAGGCTGGTCAACGCGCAGCCGATCGCGCGGCGCGATTCATCGACGAAAGCATGCTCCCCGAGGCGGGCCGCAAGCAGGTCGACCTGTGCGCCGTTACGCTTCCCGATAATCTCGACCCGGCCGATTTCGTGGTGCAACGCGGGGGCGAAGCGATTCAGGAGCTCATCGATAATGCGGTGCCGCTCCTTCGTTATGCCATTGATCGAAAGCTTCGCGGCCGCAATCTCGTCGATTTCGGCGAAAAAGGTAGGGCACTTACCGAAGTGCTCGAGCTTTTGGCGCCCATCAAGCATTCGGTGCTCGCGCAGGAATATGCGGGCTATATCGCCGATTGTTTGCAGCTCGATGTGAATGCGGTGGTTGAAAAGCTTGCGGCGACGCGCGAGCCCCGCCAATTCGATTCTGCGCCTGCTACGGCTGCTGCGGCGCCGGTACCTCGTGAGCCTAAGGTTGCGTTGCCCCCGCGTGAAAAGGAGCGCTTGCGCATCGAGCGCGATTTCCTGTCGCTGTGTGCGAGCGAGCCTTCGATTGGCTTAGCGTATGCGGGCGCTTTGGCGCAAACGGTGTGGCATCGCGACATCCATGGCCAAATCGCCATGCAACTACTCGACGTGCTTGCCGAAGATGCAACGGCGCCTGCGGCGGAAATCGTGCGTCGGCTCGAGGAGTCCATTCCTGGAGCGGCATCGGTCATTTCTGGTTCAAGCACGCACGACGATCGCGAGCCGGGCGAACTCGCGCGCTTTTTCTCCGAAGAGCTCGCGATTCGCGACATGGAAGACCTTATTCGCGAGATGAACGCGCAACTCAAGCGCCCGCAGGATATGTCGGCCGACGACTACAATCTCGTGTTCGAAAGCGTGGTGGCCATGCAAAAAGAGCTTGCCGCTGCGAAGCTCGCGCACAAGCCGTTCGGAATCGAATAGCGACCCGAAGAGTCTCATTTTGCGGAAATCATGCGGTGAATCCCGCACAAACATAGGGAAAAGTGATAAGCTAGTGAGCTGTATCTTTAGGGCTCCTATGCCCTTTTCACGGCGAAAGGATAGCATCTGTGTCTGCTGCCAAAACTAATGCGACCGTAGAGAAGAATAAAACCAAGAAATCCGTCGACGACGTCGCGCTTCCTGCCGACGATGTCATCGAAGATGAAAAAGACGAATCGCTCGAAGACGAGGATTTGCTTGAAGGCATCCCCGAGGAAGAGCTGAAGGCCGTTGAGTCGAGCGCCGTGGCTGCCCTGCCCAAGGTGAACTCCACCCGCGCTCGTGCACGCGCGCGCCGTCGTTCGACCGATGCGTCGGTCACGATGCTTACGGGCGACCCCGTGCGTATGTACCTCAAAGAAATCGGCAAGGTTCCGCTGCTCACCGCCGCGGAAGAAATCGACCTCGCCATGAAGATCGAGGCCGGCGTTGCAGCTACCGCCGAACTCGAGAAGGCCGAAGAAGAGGGCGTTGAGCTTGAGCGCCGCGAGAAGCGCCGCCTGTCCCGCGTGGAGCAGGTTGGCCTCGATGCCAAGCAGCAGCTTATTGAAGCGAACCTGCGTCTCGTCGTTTCTATCGCGAAGCGCTACGTGGGCCGCGGCATGCTGTTCCTCGACCTTATCCAGGAAGGCAACCTGGGCCTTATTCGCGCCGTCGAGAAGTTCGACTATACGAAGGGCTTCAAGTTCTCCACGTATGCCACGTGGTGGATTCGCCAGGCTATCACGCGTGCTATCGCCGATCAGGCGCGTACCATTCGTATTCCTGTGCACATGGTTGAAACCATCAATAAGCTTGTGCGCATCCAGCGCCAGCTGCTCCAAGAGCTCGGTCGTGATCCTTCGCCGGAAGAAATTGGCGAGAAAATGGGCCTGACCGCCGAGCGCGTGCGTGAAATTCAGAAAATCAGCCAGGAGCCGGTCTCCCTCGAGACGCCTATCGGTGAAGAGGAAGACTCTCAGCTGGGCGACTTCATCGAAGACGACGCGGCTATCGTGCCTCCCGACGCGGCGAGCTTCTCGATGCTGCAAGAGCAGCTCTCCAAGGTACTCGATGGCTTGGCCGAACGCGAACGCAAGGTCATTAGCCTGCGCTTCGGTTTGGAAGACGGCCACCCGCATACGCTTGAGGAAGTGGGCCGCGAATTCGGCGTTACCCGCGAGCGCATTCGCCAGATCGAGAGCAAGACGCTTGCGAAGCTGCGCCACCCGAGCCGTTCTTCTAAATTGAAGGACTATCTGGAAGATTAGTCGTTGCGTATCGCGTTGCGTCCAATGCAGTTTTGCCATCGGGCGCAACGCTTTCGACGCTGCCGTTAGAATGCGGCTCCGCTCAAGGGCGTTTTACGCTACAATAGGCGGGCTGCATGCGCGGCGTATACAGAAGGGCCTGTAGCTCAACGGTGGAGCAGGGGACTCATAATCCTTTGGTTCTCGGTTCGAATCCGGGCGGGCCCACCACAAAACACTTGGTCGGAAGTCATTTTTGGCTTCCGACTTTTTTGTTTTCAGGCCCAAAATCGGCCTATGGTGTGGGGCCTAGGCCCGAGGCCCCACACTAGCGCATGAGCGGGGCGGCGCCATGGCAGGTGATGGCTCCGAGCAGCGGCGCCGCTTCTTGCGGGTCGACGCGTTTGCCGCGACGCACCCATTCGCGGTAAAAGTCCAGCGCCGTGGTGCGGATAAAGTTCAGCACCAACTCCTCGGCGTCGGCGTCCATCCATGCAAAAGGGTCCTGCCCAGCGGACTTATAGCGCATCATCTGCTCACGATAGATATGGTTGCCAAAGTCGTAGGGCCCGGGCGAACAGATAAGCTTCTCAATGGTAGGAGTTTGCCCGGCAAGGAACAAAAAGAAACGCTGCGCATGGCCGTCAAGGTCTTTTGGCTGGTCGGCAGTGGTTTCGTAATTATCGAAAAAGTCGTTCATAACTTCATTCATCACGCTGTCGTACAGCGCTTCGATAGATTCGAAGTGCAGATAGAACGTCTTGCGGTTGATGCCGGCGCGCTCGGTTAAATCCTTCACCGTGATTCTCGCCACGCCTACTTCGCCCACCATATCCATGAACGCATCGCGTATGAGTTTGCGCGTGCGCACGACGCGCAAATCTGTTTTGCTTTCGGTCATGATCCCCCCGTACCTTGGCTGCGCCTATGCGTTTCGCCACAGAAAAATGCACGTGTGGCGAATCCCCCTTCGTTCGAAATGTGTCGATTATACCCCGATTTCTTGCGCTCGTTGCCTAAGCACCATATCGCGAAGCTGGGCAGTGAACGAGGTTTCCATACCCTTCATAATGCAGGTGCAGAACGGGTCCGGTATAAATCGGTCATCGTAATTATATCCCTTTTACCTGGGAAAACGGGATATGCGGAACGAAGGAGAGGATATGGAAGGTAGCAAAAGGATGCGTGCGGTGCTTAATCGTCGTAGCTTCCTCAGGCTAGGTGCTGCCAGCGGCGCACTTGCTGCTGTGGGCGGTATGGCCACCACGCAGGGCTGGCTGGCACCTGCGCAGGCAACAGCGGCGCCTGAAGAGCGCACGGCGTTCACGTACCACAACGAGCATTGCCTGTGTAACTGCATGTTGCAGTGCACGGTGCGTGACGGACGCCTGGTCATGGTGCAACCGCGCCCGAATAGTGACAAGCGTTTCCAAAACGTGTGCCTTAAGGGCATTTCCGAGATCGAGCACATCTATGGCGAAGCGCGCATTCAATCGCCTATGCGTCGCGTGGGAGAACGCGGCAGCGGTCAGTTCGAGGTAATCAGCTGGGACGAGGCGTTTAAAATCATCGCCGAGAAATTTCAGGCCACCATCGACAAGTACGGTTCGCAGGCGTTGTGGATTCAATACTCCACGGAGGCTTCGCAGCGCTTCAGTCCGCTACTAGCTTCCATTTTGGGCGCGCAAGCTGGCGGTTTGAACGGCTACGACATGGGCCAGGGCAACGGTCAGGGTCAAGCGTTCGGCTGGTCGGGCATGTTCGCGCTCAACACCATATGGGAGTGGAAGCAGGCTAACGTGGTGCTTATGGCCAACTGCAACGTGCTGGAAACGGGCATGATGTGGTCGCGCGCTTTCCTTGATGCTCAGGCTGCTGGCACGAAGATCATCGTACTCGACCCGCGTTTCACGGCAACGGCAAGCAAGGCAGACCAGTGGGTTGGGCTGCGCGCGGGTACCGACCCGGCGTTTTTCCTGGGAATGGTGAAGTACCTGCTGGACAACGACTTGTGCGATCGCGAGCACATGCTGGCGCACACGTCGTTTCCCTTCCTTGTGAACGCGAACACCGGTGAGGTGTTCGGCGAGATGCACGATACAGTGGATAAGGAAACTGGCGAGCCGAAGCAGGTGAAAGTCCCGTATGTGTGGGACAGCGCAACGGGTGCGGCTGTGCTGCATGATACGCCGGGCGCGCAGCCTGCGCTCGAAGGCACCTTCACGGTGGACGGTGTGCAATATATCACCGAGTATGACTTGCTCAAGCAGCAGATGGCCGACTACACGCTCGACTGGGCCGAGGGCGTTACCGGTGTGCCGGCCGATACTATCGCCCAGGTGGCGCGCGAGTATGCAAAGGGTCCGTCTATCATCTGCAATGGCGTGGGCGGTATCGATAAGTTCTCCAACAACGACATCGCCGGCCACTGCTATGCGCTTATCGCCTCGCTAACCGGCAACTATGGCAAGCGCGGTACCGGTTGTGGTATCTACTGCTACCACACTGTCCTGTCCGAGGCCAAGTTGGGCGCCTGGAAGCTGCCTGAGAACAGAAAGCCCACGCCTAGCAAAAAAGGCTTCTACGATATTGTGAACACCGACGACGTGCACGCGGCCATGTTCTTCGGCGATATTCCCACGCAGAAGGCGGCGAACTGGGCAAAAACGCAGCGTTGGTTGGATTCGCTTGACTTCGTGTGCCTGGCAGACATCTATCACAGCTCGGTTGCTGACTACGTTGACCTGGTGCTTCCCGTGTGCAGCAAGTTCGAGTGCGCCGACAGCGTGGGCGGCGTGAAGAACGCCAACGGCTACATTCTGGAGAACCAGAAGGTGCTTGACCCGTTGTTCGATTCCAAATCCGACTTCTACATTGAGAAGGGCATTGCCGAAGCCATGGGGCTGGGCGGTTTGTATCCGGAGAATGGCGAAGAATATGCTCGCGCTATCTTGACCACGGACGACCCGTCGTGTGAAGGTATCACACTTGAAGCACTGAACAGGGAAAACGGTGCATGCAAGCTGGTGCTGGATTGGGACGATACCGTCGGCGAGGAAGTGGGCATGACTTACGCAACGCCTTCGACCAAGCAGGAGCCGTACTACGAGAACATGCTGGCGTGGGGCCAGGCGTTCCC
Organism: uncultured Slackia sp.; assembly: GCA_934661005.1. Lineage (GTDB taxonomy): Bacteria > Actinomycetota > Coriobacteriia > Coriobacteriales > Eggerthellaceae > Slackia. The sequence continues at coordinate 4,541 of CAKUIK010000002.1, read as the reverse complement.
GCAGTGGGAGCGTCCTAACGAGGCGTACCCGGAAAACCCGCTGCGCGAAAAATACCCGCTGCAGTTCAGCCAAGCTCGTTCGCGCTTCCGCGTGCATTCTGCCTATTCGGGTGCGAAGTGGATCCAGCAGCTGTTCGAGCCGCATATCGAGCTGAACCCGTCCGATGCCGCTGCGCGTGGCCTTGTCGATGGCGACGAGGTTGAGGTGTACAACGATCGCGGTTCGTTCCGCACGAAGCTGCGCCTGAACAACGCCGTGCAGCCTGAAAGCGCGTTTATGGCCGAAAGCACGTACCGTCAGTATCTTGAGGGGACGCTGATGCAAAGCGTATCCAACGATACGATGAACCCGCGCGGTTACGACATGATGTTCGGTCCCATGATTCCGTATAACGACACGCTCATTGAGATCAAAAAGGCAGGTGAATAGCCCATGACGAAACTGGCTATCGGAATAGACCTGCACCGCTGCATCGGGTGCAACACGTGCTCGATCGCTTGCAAGATGCAGAACAACGTCCCTGATGGCATGCTGTGGAACCGCGTGCTTACCGAGGGCGTGGAGATGTTCGACGACGCTGTTGGCGTGTACCCCAACCTTTCGCGTACGTATCTGCCGGTTGCTTGCCAGCACTGCGAGAATCCTGCATGCATGAAGGTGTGCCCGACCGGCGCCACATACAAAGATGAGCAGGGTCGCGTGGAGATTGATTACGACCGCTGCATCGGCTGTCGTATGTGCATGGGCGCCTGTCCGTATAACGCCCGCGTGTTCAACTGGAACGAGCCTGTGCGCGCGACAGGTTTCCACTATGGCGATGCCGGCGTGCCGGTTCGCCCACGCGGCGTGGCCGAGAAATGCAGCCTGTGCAAGGAGCGTACCGATCGCGGCGACGAGCCTATGTGCGTGCATTGCTGCCCAGGTGATGCTCGCGTGTTCGGCGACCTGGATGATCCGGATTCAGCAGTGTCGAGGCTTTGGCGTCGTGGCGGTCATGTGCTGCTCGAGGAAAAGGGCACGCGTCCGCAAATGTTTTACGTGAACTAGGGGGTTGATGGATGGATAAGCGAAAAGCCCTGTTCAGCGGGCGAACTATGGTGGTTGTTGTCGTGTTGGCGGCGGTGGTTTTAGCCGCGGTGGGCTGTTGGGTTGCCCAGCAGATGTACGGCCTGGGTATCACGGGCATGAACAACTCCAACTCATGGGGCCTGTACATCATGGCGTTCATGTTCTTCGTCGGCCTGTCGGCTGGCGGTCTGATTGTGGCAAGCTCGGCGCACGTGTTCGGCATAGAGTCGTTTAAGCGCGTGTCGGTGCCGGCGGTCATCACGTCCATCGTATGCATCTGCTGTGCTGGCGCGTTCGTGCTCATCGACCTTGGCGGCGTGGCGCGTGTGTGGCGCATGTTCGTGGGGTTGAACTTCATCAGTCCGCTTGCGTGGGACATGATCGTTATCACGTGCTACCTGGTCATCAACGTGCTTGACCTGGTGTGGTTGGTGCGCGGCGACGAGCGCAAGGTGGCAGTGCTCTCTCGTGTGGCGCTGCCGGTTGCCATCCTGGTGCACAGCGTGACGGCATGGATTTTCGGCCTGCAGATTGCCAAGGCGTGGTACTCGGCGATCATGGCTCCCATTTTTGTGGCATCGGCCTGCGATTCGGGTCTGGCATTGCTGCTTATCTGCCTTTTGGCGCTTGACCGTGCGAAGTTGTTCAAGTTCGACCGCGATTTGATGAAGTCGTTGGCGGGGCTGCTTGCGGTGTTCGTGGCGGTGGATGCGTTCTTCATCGCCTGCGAGTGCCTGACCATGGGCTACCCGGGTGCGGGCGAGGCCGAGGCGCTGGCTATCATGGCCACCGGCAAGACGGCGCCGTTCTTCTGGTTTGAGATTATCGGTGGCTTGGCTGTGCCGTTTTTGGTACTCGTGTTCGCTCGGAATCGCGAAAATCCGGCGTGTGTGGTGCTGGCGAGTGCGCTGATAGTGCTTGGTGTGTTCTGCAAGCGTGCGTGGCTGTTGCTCACCAGCTTCACCGTGCCGAACGTCTTTGGCGGCAACGGCATTACGTTGGGTACGGCTGCCGCTCAGGTAGGCGATGCCGGCGACGTGTGGACTACGCTGGGCGTGTATGCGCCTACGCTGCCGGAGGTCGTAGTGTTTGCGGGCGTGGTGTGCGCGGGTGCGCTGGCGTACATGATCCTATCGAAGTGCGTGCTGCCAAAATGCGGTGGTGAACAATAGCTATGGCGTGTAGGAGTCGGTTGCAATCGGTGACCGGCTCCCTTTTTCGTGAGAGGTAGCGGATTGCTGATGGTGGATAGGGAAACGTTTGCGCAGGTGGCGCCTTGGCTGGCGATTGCCGGCAACGCGCTTTTAACGCCGCCCTTGCAGGCAGGTGTGCAGAGTGCGGCTATATTTGATGCTTGCCTATGGGAAGAGCTTGCGGCGTGCGAAGACGCCGAGGTGGCGAATGCAGCAGATAAGCTGGTGAAGTATCTTGACGGGCGCGAAGAGGCGGCGGCCGCATCGCGGGAAGCGCAAACCGGGGTAAGTATTTTAGACGCCAGGGATGGCGCGAGTTATTTTGATGATCGAGTGCAACGCGCATCGGTGGAGTTCGCGCATCTGTTCGTGGGGCCGCCGAAACCGGCTGTTGCCCCGTGGGAGACGTTTTACTGCCAGCAGGGTTGTGCCGTCGGGTTCGGCGAGGCGACTCATCAGATGCGCACGGCCTTGCGCGACAACGGTTTGGAGTTGGCGCAGGCGGGTAGACAGTACGAGGACCATATGGGCATCGAACTTCTGCTGGCAAGCGAATTATGCCGCCGAGCAGGTGAAGGCGAGGATTGGGGCGCAGATGCAGGGTGTGTTCCCTCTGCTGCGAGCGAAGGCGCGGATGCGAATACGCAAAACGCCCTGAGCGCGGCGCAGCATGCTGTCGACTTCATGCGCACCCGCCCGCTTTCCTGGATGTCGGCCTTGCGCGAAGCGGTAGAACGTGAATCCCCCAACGGTTTTTACGCACCTCTGTTGCAGCTAACCCAAGCGTTGTTGGAACTGGTTGCGTAAGGAGGGGTATGTCGTCAGCGGTAACATAGCTGATAGTGTTTGAGGTTTGCGCTCTACTGCCCGTTCAAGACGATGCTCGCTAATTCACGGGGACATGCGGGCGGCTATAGGGGTGGCTTGCGCGAGTTGAGAGGACCTGCTATGGAGATATCGCACGAGGCGAGGGAAGCCGTGGTCGCGGCGCGGAACGACGCCGGCTATGCGCACCAGATGGCCGAAGGGCTGGCGAGGTGCTCAAGGGGCTGTCGACGAAGGGGGTTGAGGTCGATTCCGCCGCGTTCATGTTTCTCGGCGTGAATCTGCTCCAGATTTGTTGACAATTGCCGGGAGCGTATGCCCCCGGCTTTTTCGTTTAGAAGCCCAAGTCTTCTGCGATGAGAATGACTTTAATGCGGCCGGCGTGGCGGTTATGGCGCGTGATGACGGTGTTGCAGCACATGCAGCCCGGTTCATGGCACATTCCGCATACGCCCACGGTTTCGCAGGGCGTGCCGGTATGCAGGCGGGCGGCGTTCGGCGGGCACGACAGGGTGCGTACGCGCTTGAGGCCCTCCTCGACGTCTTTGACGATCTTGTTCATGCCAACGAGCACGATGACGTGCTTCGGGCCAAACGAGAGGCACGCGACGCGGTTGGAGTTGCCATCGATGTTCACGAGCTCGCCTTTGAGCGTGAGCGCATTGGCGCTCATGAAGAAATAATCCGAATCGAAATGCTGCAGGTACATGGCGCGCTGTTCCTTGGGCGTTGTCGCCTTCGCGCGATCGAGCATGGTGTAGTCGCCCGCTTCGAGCATTTCCTTCACGCCCGTTTCCTTGAACGTCTCGGTGCCGCCCCATGCGATGTTCGAGCCCTCGGGCACCAGGGACTTCACAAGTTCGCGTGCGTCGGCGGACGTTTCGCAGAAATATCCCTCCATGCCAGCGCGCTCAAGGTTTCTGATGATGGTTTTCGACGTGGTTGCAAAAGCGTCTTTGCGCGGATTGGCCATGATTCTCCCTTTATTTCGGTGGCGAATGCGTTGCTCGTATTGTCGCATGTTTCTATGGCGCAAAATATCTTATCCTTGTTTTTCCAGGTCATAACGAAAAGAAGGCGTATTCGCCGCGCTTGTTTGAAAAAAGTTGAAAATAATGCTTGCACCGAAGGGGGAAAGTGCGTAATATACATTCTCGCGCTGCGGCGCACGAAAGAAATGGGCGTTTGGCTCAGGGGGAGAGCGCTTCCTTCACACGGAAGAGGTCATAAGTTCAAATCTTATAACGCCCACCATTTCATTCCTCGGTAGCTCAACGGCAGAGCACTCGGCTGTTAACCGATAGGTTGTAGGTTCGAATCCTACCCGGGGAGCCATTCAAAACATCGAGCCGCCTTTGGGCGGCTTTTGATTTCATACATTCCTCGGTAGCTCAACGGCAGAGCACTCGGCTGTTAACCGATAGGTTGTAGGTTCGAATCCTACCCGGGGAGCC
>CAKUIK010000001.1 GCA_934661005.1 uncultured Slackia sp. | reverse complement strand
TGCTCATTTTCCTTGCATCGGGCGTCATTGTGCTTACGCTGCTCATCGCGAATTTCGTAGTGCCGCTGCTTGCTCCTGCCGAAGAAAGCGAAGGCGCTTCGCCTCGTTCGAAGGTTGAGGTTGACATTCTGCAGAACGTTATCGACGAGCTGCTTGAGAAAGAAACGCCCGAAACGGCAGTGCCTACGCACGTTACCGTGCAGGCATACCGCGATCGTATGAATTTGGTACGCGAGCGCGAGGTTTCCGACGACACGCTGCGCGGCATGCGTATCGATGTGTTGAGCGAACAGCTCGAGTTCGTGCGCGAGAAAATGGCATCGGGCGAGGTGAGCCGAGCGGCGGGCGAGCGCTATGCGAGCACGCTTAACCACAGCGTCGACGTGCTCAAGCGCGGCTCGCATTCAAAGTTTGCTTCGACGCTTGGCACGGGCGCTCCCATCGTGGCGGGTGCGGGCGTTGCGCCCGGCGCTGTTTTTGCGCGGCCCGATTTGCGTAAGAAGGCCCCGTTCACATGGACGGTTCGCTTCATTATGGACAAAGTTCGCGGTTCGAATATGACCGACGAATGCAGGCGCGAAATGTCGAAGCTCATCATCGCTGCCGAAGAGCATGCTCTGCAGTATTTGGAAAGCATGGAGCCCGCGCTCGATGCCGAAGGCCGCCATGCCGCGGGGCTTTTGAAGAGTGAATACAACGCTAACCTTACGGTATTGCGCTTGCGCGTGGCCCGTGTGGAGGTGGAAGCTGCCGCCGAAGCTCGCGAAGAGGCGCGCGAGGCCGCCGAAGAAAAGTGCGCCGTGGTGCCCGATTCTACGGCGAAGCTCGAAGCCATCACGGGCATCGATATTCCGAAGGTCACGCCCGAAAGCAAGCGCGTGCTTGACGCGGCCGAGGTCCGTGAGGCTCAGCTGGAAGCCGTGATGGAATCGCCTTCCGAAACGGGGACGATTCCATTTGTTGCGCCCGATTCCGACGATGCCGACCTGGCGGCCAAGATGAGCTCCGCGGCAAATGCCGTGGCCGACGCCGCTTCGGCAGCATCGGCGGCGCTTGCGGGCGAAGACACGCACACGGGCCGCAAGCTGCGCGGCACGTTTTTGGGGAAGCGTCGCGTGAAGGCGAAGACGCGCGATATTGAAGCCGAGGCCCTCTCGATGGAGCTTGAGCAAATTCGCCTTATGCGCGAAGCGGGCCGCCTGACCAACGCCGACGCGCGCGAGCTGCGAGAAGAAGTGTACATGCTGCAAATGGGCCTTGAGGCCAGGTAGGAAGGACGCTTTCACGTGCGGTAGGGGGCGCGGCGGGGCTTCGACGGCTCAGCGCCCCTGCTGGTCCAATGTTTCGCATCGGCGCTCGCAGCGAAACGTTGCGTTCTGTCGACACGCCATCTGACCTGGTCGTGGCGCTGCCTTGGCTCGACGCGCCATTTGGGCTGGCCGAGGCGCCGTCTTGGTTCAGCGTGCTTCTGCGCGGTGCTATTCCTCGGTCGCTTCTTCCACCATGCTGATGAGTTCTTGCTGCGAATGCACGTCGAGCTTCGCGTAAATATGGCGCACGTGCGTTTTCACCGTGTTGTGCGACAGCACGAGCTTTTCCTGAATAACGGGGCTCGTGCGTCCGCGGGCGAGCAGCTCGAATACTTCGGTTTCGCGCGCGGTAAGGCGATGCTGCTCCGCCACGGTGGCGCATGCGGTTTCAAACGCCGTGTCATCGGGCTTTTGCTGGAGCTCTTCCGCAAGCTCGGCCTCTTTGGGAGGCAGGGCCGATGCGCCGCTTTCGCCGGCGTTTCGCGCGAGGCTTTCCGTATGGGCTGGCCTAATGCCTTCGATGGTTTCGGCGAAGCTGTAATTGCGCATGCCCACATAGTTGTAGGCGACAAACGCGAACGTGATCGCCATGGTAATCCATACGGCGACGAGCGCGTTGCTTGTCGACATTCCGTCGACGAACTGCGCGACCGGGGCGCCAATACCAATGCCCAGCCACTGCGTAGCCAAAATCGATGCGGAAACGGCAACCGCGCCCAACTTGTTTCGCGCGCCAACGGCGGCGATGAAGCAATACATGAGCACGTTGAACACATCGGATCCCGCGCTCAAAAACGTGCTGTGCGCCTGCATGCTGAATGGGTCGCCCCCGCCGAACAGCAGCAGCGGCGCCGTGAGGAATCCCGCGAATACGAGCAGCGTGGCTCCTCGATACAGCCCGTCGGTGGAAATCGACCCGCGCGCTATAACGACCACGAGCGTAATGGTGACGGGGATGAACGAAATGAGCGTGCCTGCAGCGGAGAGCTCATTTTTCGTGCTGCCCAAAGCGAAGCCGCATGCGATGTTGAACAGAAGAATCGAGACGAACGCAAGGCTCGAGAACGATACGTACGAAGACGGGCTCGTAACGTTGAGCACGGTAGGAGCCATGGAATCTTGAATGCTGTTGAGAATCGCGCGCGCGTCGCGTCGAATGAATGCATAGCTCGCGATAAGCACGGCGACGAAGGCGACAGTTGCCAAGCCCATAGAAGAGGGCAAGCCCAGCGTCATGAGCCCGCAGCGAAGTGCGTAGTGTAAAACAAAGCCTGCGGGAACGGCGATCATGGCTCGCGCTGCGCCCAAATTGGCAAGGCCGACGCCGGTGAGCACGGCGAGCCATGCGCTGCCGAGGCCGCCAAAGGGGGCGCCAAGAAGAAGCAAGGCGGTGTTGTTGGTAAGAACGCCTATATAAAGAAGGACCGCTGCTCCGACGCTCGACGCCAAACACGCCGCCGACCATACGCCTTCACGCATGAGCGAGGGCCGCACGTAGGCGGCCACGGCCACGGCGATGGAAAACGCTGCGCCGCAGTACGTTGAGATTTCGCGAGCGAGCGGCATAACGAGTGCGACGCTCGGGAAAAGCATCGAGTTCACGATGAACGATGAAAGCAGCGCGAGCGTGAGCGCGGCGCATACGCGAAGTGTTGCCGGCGCGGCAATGCGTTCTGTGGTGTCCATATCTGTCTCCTCCCCGCGTGAAAGTGTATAGCAACATGCTCACCGCGTCTGCCGAAAATCTCACCCTTACAAGGTTATTTTAAGGTGAGCAGAATAAGAAATGCCTGCTCAAACGCGATTTTAGGAACTTCGCGGCCAAGGGGTGACGCAATTAAGCCGCCTCGAGCGTAATCTGCGAGCCACATTCGCAAAACAAACGAGGAGGGCGAAATGATGGAAGAGAAAATCACGAACGCGGGTGTTTCCCGCCGCAACTTCCTTGCGGGCGCTGCGCTGGCTGGCGTTGCTGCTGCAGGCGCGGGCCTTGCTGGCTGTGCTCCGGCGGGCAATTCCGCTAAGAGCGACGCTCCGAAGGGCACTGCCGCTGCGGACACCGACGTTCCCGCATGGTTGGGCGCCGAGCCTGAGGTTGCCGAGTCCGACATCAAGAAGACCGAGGAAACCGACTTCCTTATTATTGGCGCTGGCACCGCGGGCATGTGCGCCGCTGGCACGGCTGCCGATCTTGGCATGAACTTCATTCTTGCCGACAAGAACGACAAGGTCACCGAGACTCGTGAGTATTGGGGCATCGTGAACTCCAAGGCCGCTGTTGCCCAGGGTGGCGAGGTTGACGGCATGAAGCTGCTCAACGAGCTTACCCGCTACGCTTCCGGCAAGTGCAACCAGGACGTCATCAAGATGTGGATCGACGAATCCGCCGAGCTGTTCGATTGGATTGATCCTCTGATGCAGGCCGCTGGCAAGCAGGCTGTTGTCGATATGCCTCCCGCGCATGCAACTGGCGGCACCGACTACATGCTGCCCGTTCTGGAGCACATCTACCTCACCCCGTACTCCGCTCCCATGCGCAACGACGTTCTGCTTTCCCATGTTCAGGAAAAGTCTGCCGACAGCGTCCGCTGGGGCTACGACTTGGTGAAGCTCGTCCATGAAGAGGGCAAGGTTTCCGGCGCTATCTTCAACACCTCTGAGGGCTATGTTCAGGTGAACGCTAAGAACACCCTGCTTGCCACGGGCGGCTACCCGGCCAACCCGACCATGATGAAGGCTCTGCAGCCTGCCGCTATTGGTTGCTGCACCGCTTCGAGCTTCAACCCCGCCGACACCGGCACCGGCCTGAAGGCTGGCCTGTGGGCTGGTGGCGTCAAAGACCCCGATCCCGCGCCGATGATCTTCGACCGCGGCGCTGTCGAAGTTGGTGTTGACTGCGGCTACATCGGCAAGGGCGACGAGGCCGCGTTCCCGGGCACCATTTTCCAGGAGAACATCGGCAGCCAGCCGTTCATGAAGGTCAACCGCAATGGCGTGCGCTTTGCAAACGAGTCCACCCCGTACGACACGCTCTGCTTCCAGGCCGCTCAGCAGCCCGGCGGCGTGTGGTGCTCCGTCTTCGACGCGAATGCTCCTGAGGACATCATTCGCTTCTCGACCATCGGCTGCTCCGCATTCGCCAACCAGATGATGGCTGCCGGCATGCCTCTCGAGGAGTTCGTCGCAACTTCCCGCGACGCTGGCTTCTTGAAGAAGGCCGACACCATCGAAGAGCTCGCTGACAAGCTGGGCTTCGAGGGCGAGTCCAAGAAGGCTTTCCTCGAGCAGGTCGAGCGCTACAACCAGCAGTTCGACGCTCAGGCCGACGACGACTACGGCAAAGAGGCCTATCGCCTGTCCGCCATTCGCACCGCCCCGTTCTACGGCCTGTGGTTCGGCGGCACGCTGCTTACCACCATCGACGGTCTGCGCATTAACTCCGAGTGCCAGGTTCTCGATGAGAAGGGCTCCGCTATCGAAGGCTTCTACGCTGCAGGTGACGTGTCCGGCAGCTTCTTCAGCGGCAACTACCCTGAGTACATCGTTGGCGTTGCTTCGGGCCGTTCTTCGACCCAGGGCCGCCACGTTGCCCGCAAGCTCGGCGGCGACCTGTAAGTCTCGAATGCCGGCGGCTTAACCGTCGCCGGCTCCGATTTTCTTGATCGTTGAGCCTTTGGTCCAATGTGGACCTCGAGCCCCTTCGGTCTTTTGCCAGTCTCTCTTTCCGGTTTGGCCCAAGGTGTTGTTCCCTTTCCTTATATAACTCGGGCGAGCCCCTTCCTTTCTCCCCAAGCTCGCCATATTTACGCCGTTGCCCGCACCCCTCCCTCCCCGCGGGCAACGGCTTCTTTGTATTTGCGGCGAAAGCGCCGACTTTACAATCCATCGCTGAGATTTCGAAAGCCCCATTCAGATGTCGTTGAATGGGGCTTTCGCTTTGCTTGGTGGCTCAAAGTCGCTCAGAGCCACAATATGTAGGCGATTGTCGCATATCTTCCCTATATAGAGCATTGAGATAATCATTCAAAATGACAGTTAAGTAACGTGTAAAATAAATTGTCAGATAAGTTGACAATGAGGCACTTAGATTTTATATTGCCAAATGTACCAAGAAGGCATCGAGGGCCGCGGGAGCAAAGGACGCGGGTTTCGAGCCAAACCAACAAGGTAAGAACAGTCGGCGGCAATGCCGCCAGCGGGGCTGCAAGACGCAACCCCGTCAACGAGAAAGGGCTGAACAGATATGGGCAAGATTCTGGGTATCGACCTGGGCACCACGAACTCCGCGATGGCGATTATGGAGGGCAATGAGCCCACCATTCTGGTGAACGCCGAAGGCGACCGCACCACTCCGTCGGTCGAGGGCTTCCGCAAAGACGGCGAGCGCGTCGTTGGTAAGGCCGCTAAGAATCAGGCTGTCACCAACCCCGAGAACACCGTTGCGTCCGTGAAGCGTTTCATTGGCCGCAGCTACGACGAGACCCCCGAAGAGCGCAAGACCGTCGCTTACAACGTGGTGAAGGGCAAGGATGGCCGTTCCGTCGTCGACATCGATGGCAAGGAATATACCCCCGAGGAAATTTCGGCCATGGTTCTGCAAAAGCTGAAGGCTGACGCCGAAAAGCGCGTGGGCCAGCCGATCACCGAGGCCGTCATTACCGTTCCTGCATACTTCAACGACGCTCAGCGTCAGGCCACCAAAGACGCCGGCAAAATCGCTGGCCTCGAGGTGAAGCGTATTATCAACGAGCCTACCGCTGCCGCTTTGGCTTACGGCCTCGACAAGGTGAACAAAGATCAGAAGATCCTCGTGTTCGACCTTGGCGGCGGCACGTTCGACGTTTCCGTGCTTGAGCTCGGCGACGGCGTGTTCGAGGTTCTGTCCACCGCTGGCGACAACCACCTGGGCGGCGACGACTGGGACCACCGCGTCATCGACTGGATGGCCGACAAGTTTGCTGCTGAAAACGGTGGCATCGACCTGCGCAAAGACAAGATGGCTCTGCAGCGCCTGAAGGAAGCTGCCGAGAAGGCGAAGATGGAGCTTTCCTCCACCACGCAGGCTTCCATCAACCTGCCGTTCATCACGGCTGACGCTACCGGCCCGAAGCACCTCGACTACACGCTGACCCGCGCTGAGTTCGAGCGCATCACGAAGGACCTGCTCGATCGCTGCAAGCAGCCTGTTGAGCGCGCGCTGAAAGACGCCGACCTGGGCACGGGCGACATCGACGAGGTCATTCTCGTTGGCGGCTCCACTCGCATGCCTGCCGTTCAGCAGCTCGCCGAGACCATGACCGGCAAGAAGCCGAACATGTCGGTGAACCCCGACGAGGTCGTTGCTATTGGCGCTGCCGTTCAGGGCGGCGTGCTCGCTGGCGATGTTGAGGGCATTCTGCTTCTCGACGTTACCCCGCTTTCCCTTGGCGTTGAGACCATGGGCGGCGTGATGACTAAGATGATCGACCGCAACACCACCATCCCGACCCGCAAGACCGAGATTTACTCCACGGCTGCCGACAACCAGACGTCCGTTGAGATTCACGTTCTGCAGGGCGAGCGCCAGATGGCCAACGACAACAAGACCCTTGGCCGCTTCCAGCTCACCGGCATTCCTGCGGCTCGCCGCGGCGTGCCTCAGATTGAGGTCACGTTCGATATCGACGCCAACGGCATCGTGAACGTTTCCGCTAAAGACCTGGGCACCGGCAAGGAGCAGCAGATCACCATTTCCGGCTCCACGGCTCTGTCCGATGACGAAGTCGACCGCATGGTGAAAGACGCTGAGGCTCATGCCGACGAGGATGCGAAGCGCAAGGAAGAAATCGAGGCTCGCAACAACTGCGATTCCCTCGTGAACGCCACCGAGACCACGCTTAACGAGCTGGGCGACAAGGTTCCCGCCGACAGCAAGTCCACGGTCGAGGCCGCTATCGCCGAGGCCAAGAGCGCGCTTGAGGGCACCGACATCGAGGCCATTAAGGCTGCCACCGAGAAGCTGCAGCAGGCTAGCTACAAGCTGGCCGAAGTTGCTTACAGCAACCAGGACGCTGCCGCTGCTGGCGCCGCGGGCGCTGCTCCCCAGCAGGACGACGGTCCCATTGAGGCCGACTACGAAGTCGTCGACGACAAGAACGAAGGGAAATAATCATGAGCAAGGACGGTAAGAACAAAGCCGCCCAGGAGCCTCGTGAGATTCCTATCGACGGCGCAGATGAAGTAACCGAAGGGGCGGCTGAAGCGGCCGCTCCGGCCCTCGAGGCTGAAGCTGCCGAGACTTCGGAAGCCCCCGAGGTCGATTCTGAGGCTGATTCCATCGAGGAAGAGGCTGAGGAAATCGTGGCCGACGCCGAGCGCGTCGCCAAGGCCGAAGCCGAAGCGGCCGCTATGCGCGATAAGTACCTTCGCCTTCAGGCGGAATGGGACAACTATCGCAAGCGCACCGCCGAAGAGGCTGGCGAGATGCGTGTTCGCGCAGCTGAAAAGCTCATGGGCGATCTGCTTCCCGTGATGGACGACTTCGAGCGCGCTATCGCGCATGCCGAAGCCAACGGCGATGCCGGCCTGCTCGACGGCGTGAAGGCGATTTCGACCAAGCTTTCCGAATCGCTCGGCAAGCACGGTCTTGAGACCATCGATCCTGCGGGCGAGGCGTTCGACGCGCTCGAGCATCAGGCTGTGGGTCAGGTTGAAGATACGAACGTGCCCGACGAAACGGTGGCGCAGGTGTACCAGAAGGGCTATCGCCTGGGCAAGAAAGTCATTCGCCCGGCCATGGTCACCATCTCCACCGGCGGTCCGAAGCGCGAAGTCGAAAGCGACGACGCAGAATAGTATGTATTGGAAGGCGGGCACAGGCTCGCCTTCTTTGTAAAAATTGCACGTCAGGATAAAAGGAGGTGGCGCAGTTGGCAGCCACGCCGGACTACTACAAGACGCTCGGGGTTTCCCGCAGCGCCACGGATGAAGAAATCAAGAAAGCCTATCGCAAGCTCGCACGCACGAACCATCCCGACGCAGGCGGCGACGAGGAAAAGTTCAAGGAAATCAATGAGGCTTACGAGGTCTTAAGCGACAAGAAGAAGCGCAAGCTCTACGACCAGTACGGAACCGCCGATGAACAGCGCATTCCCTATGGATGGGGCGGCGGCGCCGGCGGCGCTGGGGCTTCGGGCTTCGGCGGCTTTGGCAGCTGGGCCGACATTCTGGATAGCATTCGCCGCGGTGAAGGCGTGGCGGGTGCCGGCGGGTTCAACGTCGATGACATTTTCGGCGGAGGCGGCTTCGGCGGCTCGGGCTTTGGCGGGCAATACCAGCCTCAGCCTCAAAAGGGCCGCGATATGAATGTGACGCTGAACGTGAGCTTCGATGAGGCATTCAACGGCTGCACCAAGAAGGTGAGCGTGCGCAACCCGCAGGGCGGCGTTGAAACGCTCGATGTGAAAGTGCCTGCCGGCGCGGTCGATGGCGGCCGTGTGCGCTTCCGCGGAAAGGGCGCTGCGGGCGCAAATGGCGGAGCGGCTGGCGATTTGCTCGTGACCACGAAAATCAGCGAGCATCCGCTGTATTCGCGCCATGGTGCCGACGTGCTCATGACCGTGCCCATCACGGTTTCCGAAGCTGCGCTTGGCGCGAAAATCGTGATTCCGGCGCCCGATGGCACGAAGATTCGCGTGAGCGTCCCCGCTGGTTCGCAAGACGGCACCGAGCTGAAAATCAGCGGCAAGGGTGCTCCGAACGTGAAGGGCTCGGGCAACGGCGCGTTGCGCATCACGTTCCATGTGGAAATTCCCAAGCATATGACCGAGCAGCAAGAGCAGGCCATGATTGATTTCCAGGCGGCCTGCGAGCATGCGGGCCAAAACGTTCGCGAGCATTTAGGCGTGTAGGAGATAGCAATGGCAGACAGGCACACACCTCTCTATATGATCGGCGTCGCGGCCCAGCTGGCGGGCGTGCACCCGCAAACGCTGCGCATTTACGAGCAAAAAGGCTTAGTGAGCCCGCAGCGCACGAGCGGTAACACACGCATGTATTCGCAAGCCGACATCGAGCGACTTGAGCTTATCAATGAGCTCACGAGCGAGGGCATCAACCTTGCGGGAGTCATTCGAATCTTAGATTTGAAAGGCCGTCTCGACGAGCGCGACGAGGAAATCGACGACCTTCATAAAAAGGTGCGTCGCCTGGCTGACCGTGTGCATGAACTCGAAACGCGCGAAAGCGTATCGCGCCTCATGCTTCCCGCGAGCACGCAAAACATCGAAGTTCGTTAGCTCGCGTACCCGTTAAATGCTCGTAGCGTTTAACGGGTTTTGGGTCGCAACGCTGTTCGATATATTCGAAAACAATTCTCTCCATCTAGGAAGGAGATAGATTTATGAGACTCGACAAACTTGCAGTAACCGCGCAAGAGGCCTTCCAGGCCGCCATGGGTGTTGCAGGCGATGCTGACACGTCGTCGGTTGAGCCGGTTCACCTGCTGAAAGCCCTGCTTGATGCCGGCGAGAACAACATCTCGGCCATCATCAAGCGCGTGGGCGCCGACCCGGCGATGCTTTCGTCCGAGGTTGACAAGGCCATCGCCAACGGACCGAAGGTCACTGGCGGCGTGATGGGCATGCCCCTTCCGTCGCAGGGCCTTATGAGCACCATCGACAATGCGGTGAAGGCTGCCGAAAAGATGGGCGACTCCTACGCCACGAGCGAGCATTTGCTTATCGCCCTTACCGAAGACAAGGGCCAGGCGGGCAAAATCCTCAACGGCGCGGGCGTGACGCGCAAAAACATCGAAGAGGCCTATGACGACCTTCGCGGTGATACGCGCGTGACCGATCAGCAGAGCAAAGCCGAGCTCGACGCGCTGAACCAGTATGGCCAAAACCTCACCCAGCAGGCGCGCGAGGGCAAGCTCGACCCGGTCATCGGCCGTTCCGACGAGATTCGCCGCACGATTCAGGTGCTTTCGCGCCGCACGAAGAACAATCCCGTGCTCATCGGCGAGCCGGGCGTTGGCAAAACGGCTATCGTCGAAGGCTTGGCGCAGCGAATTGTCGCGGGCGACGTGCCTTCGAGTCTGAAGGACCACGACGTTATCGCGCTTGACCTGGGCGCGATGGTCGCAGGCGCGAAATACCGCGGCGAGTTCGAAGACCGCCTGAAGGCCGTTTTGCGCGAAGTGAAGCAGAGCGACGGTCGCATTATTCTGTTCATCGATGAGCTGCATACCATCGTTGGCGCTGGCTCCACGGGCGATTCGTCCATGGACGCGGGCAACATGCTCAAGCCCGCGCTGGCTCGCGGCGAGCTTCATGCCATTGGTGCGACCACGCTCGACGAGTATCGCAAGTACATTGAGAAAGACGCCGCGCTTGAGCGTCGTTTCCAAACGGTGCTCGTGGGCGAGCCCACCGTGGAAGACACCATCGCCATTCTGCGTGGCCTGAAAGAGAAGTACGAAATCCATCACGGCGTGCGCATCACCGACTCGGCGATCGTCGCCGCGGCTGAGCTTTCGAACCGCTACATTTCCGACCGCTTCCTTCCTGATAAGGCAATTGACCTTATGGATGAGGCCGCCAGCCGTCTGCGCATCGAGATTGATTCGATGCCGCAGGAAATCGATGCCGCCCAGCGTAAATACACGCAGATGCAGATCGAAGAGCAGGCGCTCATGAAGGAAAGCGACCCGGCGAGCGCCGAGCGTCTGGAAGAGCTGCGCAAGCAAATGGCCACGTCGAAAGAATGGCTCGATGCGCGCAAAGCTGAATGGCGCAACGAGAAAGACGTCATCGAGAAGGTGCAAACCCTGAAGGCCGATATCGATGCGGCCCATGTCGATGAGGAAAAGGCCACGCGTGAGGGTGACCTGGTGAAGGCTTCCGAGATTCGCTACGCGAAAATTCCCGAGTTGCAGCGCCAGTTGGCCGAAGCTGAAGAGGCAGTGAGCGCCAAGCAGGGTGACGGCGCCATTTTGAAGGAAGAGGTTTCCGACGAAGAAATCGCCGAGGTCGTGAGCGCATGGACGGGCATTCCCGTGTCGAAGATGATGCAGGGCGAAATGGCCAAGCTCGTCGACCTGGAGAGCCAGTTGCATAAGCGCGTCGTGGGCCAGGACGAGGCCGTGTCGGCGGTGGCCGGCGCGATTCGCCGCAACCGCGCGGGTCTTTCCGACCCCGACAGGCCCATTGGCAGCTTCCTGTTCTTGGGTCCCACGGGTGTTGGCAAAACCGAGCTCGCGAAAGCGCTTGCTGAATACCTGTTCGACACCGAGCGCGCCATGGTGCGTATCGACATGTCCGAATACATGGAGAAGTTCAGCGTGCAGCGCTTGATCGGTGCCCCTCCGGGATATGTGGGCTATGACGAGGGCGGCCAGCTCACCGAGGCCGTTCGTCGTCGCCCGTATAGCGTGATTCTGCTTGACGAAATTGAGAAGGCGCACCCTGATGTATTCAACATTTTGTTGCAGGTGCTCGATGATGGCCGCCTGACCGATGGCCAGGGCCGCGTGGTGAGCTTCAAGAACGCGATTATCATTATGACGAGCAACATTGGTTCGCAGACGATTCGCGATTTTGCGGCCGACGCGCAGGAAGAGGCCAAGGAACAGGGCGCAACGATGGGCGACTTGGTGCAGGATATGATGCAGGCCGACGCTGCTGGCTTCGCGAAGAAGATGGCGGAATTCCAGGCTGCGATGCAGGAGAACCTGCGCGCGACCTTCAGGCCTGAGTTCCTGAACCGTATCGACGACGTGATCACGTTCAAGCCGCTTTCGTCCGAAAACATCGAGAGCATCGTTGCTCTGCAGGTCAAAGACGTGCAGGCGCGCCTGGCCGACCGCCGCATCGAGCTCGACGTGAAGCCTGCCGCTATCGAGTCGCTTGCCATCGACGGCTTCGACCCGGTGTATGGCGCGCGTCCGCTGAAGCGTTTGGTGCAGCGTGAGGTTGTCGATCGCGTGGCGAACGAGATTGTTGCTGGTCGCGTGATGGAAGGCTCGAAGGTCACCATCGATTCCGATATCGTCGACGGTTATACCTGCAAGGTCGAAAACCCGCAGGGTGCTGCCGGCGAACAGACCTACGAGGTTCCTGCCGAGTAGCGCGACGTTGCGCGTAGGCGTTGCGCCCAAAGCGCGACGACGGCGGGCGCGGTAGCTGGGCTCGCAGGCGCCGCTGCCGTGCTTAGCGCGTTAGCTTCTAAGGAACATACAGAAATGCTCCGTTCGAGAAATCGAGCGGAGCATTTTTTTTACGATGGGGCCGAGGCCTGTTCGCTTGATTCCTGGTCGGTTTCGACGCCGAGCATGACGAATAGCTCTTGGCGCGAATGGATATCGAGTTTCTGATAAATGTGGCGAACGTGGGCTTTCGCCGTGCCGTTCGCGATGAACAGCTCGCGCTCGATGATGCCGACGGTCTTGCGCTGTCCAAGCAGCAAGAGCACTTCTTCTTCGCGCGTCGACAGCTTGTACTCGCGTGCGACCGTTGCTACGCGCGTTGCGAGTTCGTGCTTCTTTTCAGCGGGCGTTTTCTTTCGCGGTTCCATTGCGGGAGTTGATGGCGCCTCAGGTGCGACGGGAACGGCGCCCCAATTGCTCGAAAGCTCCTTTTCCGACATAAAAATCATCGTAGCCGCAACGATGGAGATGACCGCAAGGGTGCTGGTGATAACTTCAATGTTCGCGGGGACAACGCCGATCGATCCTAAAGCTTGGCTCGTGTCACGGCCGATCAGCATGAAAATCTGACGGACGCCGCGTTCGATGCCGAAGAGCCAGATGGGCGATGCGCCATAGCGATAGCAGATGCTGGCAATAATGATCATGATCAATATTGATTGCATGGTGTAACCAGCGGAAATGCAAAAGGAGCTTACCGATTCGCTAAATAGGTTGAACGCGGGAAGCAGCAAGAACGCCGCAACGGTGATGGGCAGCGCCCCTCGATAGATAAGCCCGAAATCGAAGTGCTTCCCACGAATGCATACGCCAAGGAAAATCGCGAGCGCAGCGACGAGCGTCCCGGGCGACGAGTGCGGTCCGAACCCTCCCGAATAGGAGCGCATTTCTAGCAGGCCATAGGCGAATGCGTATGCCGCCATGAGAAATACGGCTTTCCAGGGTACGGAAAAATCCGCTGCTTCACGGCGAGCGGGACGATCTGTTTTTGAAATATGGAGGAGCGCGGAATGGGCACAGAGCAACGAGATGAGCGGAAGAAGCGCCGTCATGGCAAAAAGCCATTCGAATTTAAACCCTTCGTATATGTAAATGACGAGTGCCCCCGTCACGATAGAGAGCGAATAATAGGCAGCGACGCGAAATGGGTTGAGACTGCCGTAGATTTCACTCCATATGACAATCATGAATGCGATGCCTATGCCGCCAATGATTCCCGACGCCGTGCCAAGTTCGGCCGCGATATTCGGGGCATAGAATGCCGAAAATGAGAGCGCGGTAGACATGATGAGCAAGACGCCCGTTGTCGTAAGGGCGCTGCGTCGGCCAACAAGCGTCTTGATTTTTTTGGCGAAAATCGCGCATAGCACTACGGTGAGCACCATGATCGAGTCGAAAAGGTCGCGCGGCGTTGTCATGTCGAAAGGGAAAGGCACGAACGTGCCCACGAAGGCGATTTCAATCCAAGCGCGATAGATGCCAAGACCTAAAAAGGCAAGCGGCACTTTGGGAATGCACCCGAATAGCAACGAGCCTTTGGGCTCCTTGTCCAGATTGGCATCCAGCTCATCGCGATTGTCGTTTTTCATAGGTTCAATTTCATGCGTATCGCACGGCGTTTGTTTTGGCACAATCCCTCCCCGATAGTGCGTTCGAGAACTATTTTTGCACGTCGGGCGAGGGTTATATAGAGGGGTTATAGAAAAATAACCCCATAAAATCGATTTCGGTCGATGCTTTGCTTCCTGTTTCCGCCTAGATTTCGGGGTGTTCCGAAGGGGAATGACGGCGGCCTTCTCGAACGAGGGTGGGCTGCCAACGAGAAACAACAGGAGGGATATCATGGAACTTTCACGTCGCGATTTGTTTAAATTCGGCGGTATCGCAGCTGTTGGTGCAGCTGGTGCGGGCATGCTCGCGGGCTGCGCCCCGTCGGGCGGATCGTCAAAGGGCTCTTCGGCCGCTGCTTCCAAGGATGCCGATGGCTTGCCGAGCTTCTTCCAGGCCCCCGAAGCTATTAAAGATGTTAAGGAAACCAAGGAATTCGACGTGGTCGTAATTGGCGCGGGCGCCGCAGGCGTGCCGTGCGCGTTGGCCGCCGCCGACGCAGGCGCAAAAGTCGCACTTATTCAGAAAGAGAGCCAGGCGGTTTCTCAGGGCAATACGTGCGATTCGCTCGAGGCCTCCACGAGCGCCGCTGGCAAGGCGGCTGTGATGTCGTGGCTCACCGAGCAGTGCGCGTGGCGTTCGCACCGCGACCAGCTTGAGCTGTGGGCGAACAATTCCGGCGAAGCTCTGCATTGGTTGTGGGACAAGGCGACCGAAGCTGGCTGCCAAGTCGTCGACACCACCAAGAAATGGACGAGCAACATCTCGGTTATTGACGAGCAGCCTGTTTCCTATTTCGCATTCGATTTTGGCCCGAAGCCCTACAACACCGGTAGCGGCATGCGCGATTTGTGCGATTACTACAACGGCAAAGACGGCTTGGAAATTTTCTATTCCTGCCCCGCGGAGCAGCTCGTGAAAGACGGCGATAAGGTTGTGGGCGTCATTTGCAAAGACGGCAGCGACTATGTGCAATTCAATGCGAAAAACGGTGTCGTTGTCGCAACGGGCGACTATACCAATGACGATGAAATGATGGCCTACTATAACCCCGATATGGCGCATCTCGATCGTAAAGAGACCAATAAGACAGGCGACGGTCAGAAGATGATGGTATGGGCTGGTGGCCGCATGGAGAGCGTATGCGGCTCCAAGGTGCAGCACGACTTCGATGCGGGTCCGGGTTCTATGGCCGACATGCCGTTCCTGACCGTGAAAAATGACGGTACTCGCTTCTGCAATGAAGCACGCAGCGCCATGGCCTACAACGGTAACTTCCTCACGAGCGAGGAAGACAACGGCTATTACACGCAGGTGTTCGACTCGAACTATATGACCGACTGCGCTGACTGGCCGGGCAAGCTCTATGACCCCGAGGCTATTAAGGCGTACATGCCCGAAGAGCCGGGCGAGAAGACGGGCGTGTACCCCGATTTGGCTGCGACTTTCAAGGCCGATACCATCGAGGAGCTTGGCGAGAAGCTTGGTCTTACCGACGTGGACGCGTTCGTGAAGACGGTTGCTCGCTATAACGAGCTCGTTGAAGCTGGCGTTGACGAAGATATGGGCAAGCCTGCCAAGTGGCTGAAGCCCATTAAGCAGGCCCCCTTCTACGGCATCCATCGTCACATTCGCCTGTCCACCATCGTTCATGGCGTGAACGTCAATGGCGAGATGCAAGTGCTCGACAAGGACGGCAATCCTATCGAGGGTCTGTACTCCATCGGCAACTGTGCCGGTAACTTCTTCGGCAGCCCCGACTACCCCATGGATTTGCCCGGACTTTCCCTTGGTCGTTGCCATACTCAGGGCTACGTCGTGGGTAAGATGCTCGGTTCCAAATAATCGTCGACTAAACAACTCGTATCGCTTTGCATGCGGCAGTCCCTCCCATAAGGTCGAATGCAAAAGCAATGTAAGCCCCGCTCGGCTTTGTTCGGGCGGGGCTTTGCCTGTTGGTCCGGTTTTGCTCAAGACATGATTGAGCTCTGAAGCTAAGGTTAACTTTTGCTTGCATATACCCCAGGGGGGTATATAATGCGGGTTGCGCATTGCATGACGGGGAGGTGGGTTTGTCGCCCCGAGCTTGCGTGCGCGCATTTTAAAGAGCGGAGTTGCCATGACTGAAGAGAAGCCGTGCTGTGCGTGCCGGCATAAAGAAACCGAGCGCGCCGATGAGATGCAGCGTGATTTGACCAAGCGTTTGAATCGGGCGATTGGCCAGCTCAACGGCGTGAAAGACATGATTGCCGATAATCGCTACTGCGGCGATGTGCTCGTGCAGCTCGCTGCAGCGGAATCGGCCGTGCATCGCATCGCCGAGATCGTCTTGCAAGACCACATGGAAACATGCGTGGTCGAGCAGGTGCGTGCCGGCAACGTTGAGGTGGTGGACGAGGCCATGCGACTCATCAAGAAGTTCATGTAGGGCAAAGAGCCAACCGATGAAATTAAGCGCGGCCTCGTGGTGCAGATTGCCTTGAAGGATCCGCCTGCCCGAGAGGAGCGGCCTTGTGGCCGTGACTGAGGGTGGGCAGGTTCTGAAAGGCAAGATGCCCGCGAGGGCGTGCTGACTGGGAGCAAATATGAAGCAGACGTTCGATATAACGGGAATGACATGCGCGGCCTGCAAGGCGCGCGTCGAGAAGGCCGCAGCGGGTGTCGATGGCGTCGCCGAAGTTGCGGTGAACCTGCTGAAAAACAGCATGGAGGTTGCTTACGTCGATGAATCGCCAGCTGCAATTGCGCAGGTGAACGCAGCTCTTTGCGCTGCTATCGACAAGGCGGGCTACGGCGCTGAGCCGCGCGCCGCAGCGGGCGAGGGCGCGCAATCGGCGGCGCAGGGCGGCGTTTCCGCTGCCAAAGCCGCGCGCGAGGCGGCCAACAAGAAGACCGCCGAGGCCGAAGCAGTCATGCGCCGTCGCCTCATTGTGTCGTTCGTGTTCACGATTCCTCTGTTCTATCTGTCCATGGGGCACATGTTCTCGTGGCCGCTGCCTGCGTTCTTCTTGGGGCACGAGAACATGATTACGTTCGCCTTTACGCAGTTCTTGCTGCTCATTCCCGTTATCGCGGTGAACTTCAAATACTTCAGCGGCGGGTTCAAAAGCCTTATGCACGGCTCCCCCAATATGGATTCGCTTATCGCGCTCGGCGCTACGGCGTCGACCGCGTATGGCATCGCCGCCATTTACCGCATTGGCATTGGGATGGGTGCGGGTGATATCGATGCGGCGCATATGGCCGTGATGGATTTGTACTTCGAATCGGCCGGCATGATTTTGACGCTCATCACGCTGGGCAAATATTTCGAAGCGCGTGCGAAGGGCAAAACGACCGACGCCATTTCTTCGCTGCTCGACCTTTCGCCCAAAGTCGCAACGCGGCGTGAGGGCACGGCCGAGGTCGAGGTACCGCTTGAGCAGGTGCGGGTTGGCGACGTGCTCGTGGTGCGTGCGGGCCAAGCCGTGCCGCTCGACGGCACGATCATCGAAGGCTCGGCCGCCGTTGACGAATCGGCGCTTACGGGCGAAAGCGTTCCCGTGGAAAAGCAGCCAGGCGATGGCGTGATTGGCGCGACCATCTCGAAAACGGGCTGGTTCGCCATGCGCGTCAACCGCGTGGGCGACGACACGGCGCTCGCGGGCATCATTCGCATGGTCGACGAAGCGACTTCGACCAAAGCTCCCATCGAGAAGCTCGCCGACAAAATCAGCGGCATTTTCGTGCCCGCGGTTATCGGTATTGCCCTTGTGACGTTTGTCGTGTGGATGTTTGCATCGGGCGATGTGTCCACCTCGCTTACCCATGCGGTTTCGGTGCTCGTGATTAGCTGTCCGTGCGCGCTCGGCCTGGCAACGCCGTGCGCCATTATGGTGGGCACGGGCCGCGGCGCGCGCGCCGGCATTTTGGCGAAAACGGCCGAGGCGCTGCAAACCGCCCATGACGTGAAAACCGTCGTGCTCGACAAAACGGGCACCATCACCAAAGGCGAGCCCGAGGTTACCGACGTTTTGTGCGCTACCGGAATAGAGGCGCATGAGTTGTTGCGCGTCGCGGTGTCGGTGGAAAAGAAATCGGAGCATCCGCTCGGTCGCGCGGTCGTTTCGTGCGCGCAGCGCCTGGGGCTTCGTATTGAAGAGGCGAGCGATTTTCGGCAAATTCCCGGCGGTGGCGTTGCGGGCGTGTGCGGCGGCACGGTATGCGTAATGGGAAACGCCCAGCTCATGCAGCAGCACGGCGTGTGTTTGGGCGAATTCGAGCATGAGGCCGAACGTCTGGCCGACGAAGGCAAAACCCCTCTGTTTTTGGCAGTGGGCGCTGGCGTGCTGGGCGTTATTGCCGTGGCCGATACCGTGAAGCCTACGAGCGCGGCCGCTGTATCGGAGCTTCGCGATATGGGCGTGCGCACGGTTATGCTTACGGGCGATAATGAGCGCACCGCGCACGCCATCCAGCGTGTGTGCGGCGTGGACGAGGTCGTCGCCGGCGTTTTGCCCGAAGGCAAAGAGCGCGAAGTCGCGCGCCTGTCTGGCGAGGGCGCCGTGGCGATGGTCGGCGATGGCATCAACGACGCGCCGGCGCTCGCTCGAGCGAATGTGGGCATTGCCATTGGCGCGGGTACCGATATTGCCATCGAGTCGGCCGATATGGTGCTCATGAGAAGCGACCTGCTCGATGTGCCAGCGGCCATTCAGCTCTCGCGGGCAACCATGCGCACTATCAAACAGAACCTGTTCTGGGCGCTTATCTACAATGCGATTTGCATTCCCGTTGCAGCGGGCGCGTTTTCATGGGCGGGCCTTACGCTCAATCCCATGATTGCCGCGGCAGCCATGAGCTTAAGCTCGCTGTGCGTAGTGAGCAATGCCTTGCGTCTGCGCACGTGGAAGCCTCGTTTTTCGGAACGCGCGCAAGAAGAAGCGTCGCGACGCGCTCTTCCTGAAGACGAAGTGACCGTTCGCGAAATTGCGTATGAACTGCCTGAAGGCATTCAGAATACCCCCGAAAGAAAGGAACCCACCATGGAAAAGACCCTGCATGTCGAAGGCATGATGTGCCAGCACTGCGTTGCCCACGTGAAAAAGGCGCTCGAGGGCGTTGCGGGCGTTATGAGCGCCGACGTCGACCTCGATGGCAAGAAGGCGACCGTTCAGCTCGCTGAAGATGTTGCCGATGCCCAGCTCGTCGATGCCGTGGTGGATGCGGGCTACGAAGCGGAAATGGCATAACGGTTCATGTATTCAACGGTTCCGTAACCGCATGGCCAAGAGTCCGTTTCGGTCGTTTGTTTGCGCCGCGCCATTTGAGTTCGTGCGTATAATGGAGTCAACGAAAGCTTCTTACGGATTGAGGATGCCATGACCGAATTCGAGAACACCAAGCGCGCGGAAGACGCCGCTGCCGAAAAGCCCGCCGCCCCCGCTCAGCCCGCGACGGTTCCGCCGCTGCAGGGCATGCCGACCCCGCCGCAATCTGCGGGTCAGGTTCCCCCTGCTGGCAACCCGTACGCGAATGCTTCGCAGCCGCAGCAGCCATCGGGCCAGGCTCCGTTCTATGGCGCCCCTGCGCAGCAGCCCCAGCAGCCCCAGGGCGTTCCTCAGAACATGCCCGGCATGCCTCTGCTCTACCTCACAGGCGGCATGAAATTCGGTTGGGCCGTGTGCGGCTTCTTCCTGGGCCCCATCGCCATTTTGCTCGCATGGCTCACGAACCAGAGCAATTTCCCCCAGGCGAAATCCGAAGCAGTTAAATTCTCGCTCATCGGATTTTTGGCAACGTTCGTCATCTGGGTGCTGTTCTTCGTCTTGTTTGGCGTGGCTGCATGCTCGGCGTTGACCTACGGACCTTCGTACTACTCGTACTACTAGCCATTATTTGGCGCATGCTTTGCAAAGAGCGCCCAAAGGCCTGCCGCTCGACGCGGCGGGCCTTTTTGGTGCTTGCGACGTTGTGATATCGTGTTTTTCGATGCGCCGTTACGCTATCGTTGCTGGCGCTTTGTTTATGGATGCTAAACTGCACTTTCAGGTCTCAACCGAAAGAGAGGGTGTCATGGCCGAAATGGCTTCAACCGCTGCATGCTCAAGCGTCACGTTTGGTGACGCCGATGTCGAGGAAATTCTCTATAGCGAACAAGCGATTCACGAGCGAGTGGCGCAAATCGGCCAGCAAATCACCGAAGATTACCGCGATGTGGCTTTCGCGGAAACGCCGCACGGCGATCCCGCGATTCTTATGGTGAGCGTGCTTCGTGGCGCCGCCATTTACATGTCCGACCTCGCGCGTCAGATCAATCTTCCTTTCGAGATGGACTACATGGCAGTGTCGTCCTACGGAACGGGCACGAAAAGCTCTGGCGTCGTGCGCATTCTGAAAGATCTCACGTCGAATATTGAAGGCCGCCACGTCATTATTGCGGAAGACATTCTCGACTCGGGCCTTACGCTGAAGTATTTGCTTCGCGTGCTCGAATCGCGCAATCCCGCATCGATTACCGTCGCGGCGCTTTTGAAGAAGCAAAACCCCGAGCAGGCCGACATCGACTGCAAGTACGTGGGCTTTGAATGCCCCGACGCCTTCATCGTTGGATACGGCCTCGACTATGCCGAGCGTTATCGCAACCTGCCCTACATCGGCATTCTGAAGCCGGAAGTGTACCAAGGAAAATAATGAGCGAAACACACCAGCAAAACGACAACCAAACGCAGCAGCCTGCGCCTTCGGCTCCCGAAAGCCAGCCGCAGCCGCAACAGCCGCAACAGCCGCAACAGCCGCAACAGCCGCAGGGCCAGCCTCAAAGCCCTTACGGCCAGGCTCCGCAGCAGGGCCAGCAGCCGCAGCAAAACCCCTATGGGAATATGCCGCAGCAGGGTCAGCCTCAAAACCCGTATGGTCAGGCTCCCCAGCAGGGGCAAGGCCCTCAGGGCCAACAGTTCCAGGGTCAGCGCGGCTCCTCGATGTTCAACATCGACCCTAAAGATGCCAAGCAGATGATGTCTCGTCCGCCGCAGCGCGTGAGCATCATTTCGGCCATTTTGTTCTTTGTTGTGGCGATGTTCATCGGCAGCCAAATGATGACGATGATGAATGGCGCAGAAACCGACACGCTCATCACTTCGGAATTCGTGCAGGCCGTTGAGCAGGATCGCGTGCAGAACGTGGTCTACGATGCTGGCAGCTACACCGTCACGGGCACCTATTACCCGGCGGCAACCGCTGGCTCCACGGCGTCTGACGCGTACAACAACGCCATTGGCGCGCTGAATGCGCAGGTCCAAGGCGTGCTCGGCACCGATGCGCCCACGGTTGAAACCACCAACCTCGACGCGAAAAGCGTAGGCACCCCGCGCAAGTACACTTCCACCTACGTGGGCCAAGATTCGCTCATGCAGCTTCTGAAGAGCCACCCCGACGTTGAGTATCAGGTGAAACTGCCCGACGGCATGGGCGACTTCCTTATGAGCCTGCTGCCCACGCTGCTCCTCATCGGCCTCATGGTTTTCTTCTTCGCCCAAATGAACAAGGCGAACAATTCGCAAATGTCGTTTGGCAAGGCGAAGGCGAAGGAATACACCCAGGAGCACCCCGATGTGCGCTTCGACGACGTCGCCGGCGAAGACGAGGCGGTCGAGGAGCTTCAGGAAA
This sequence comes from uncultured Slackia sp., assembly GCA_934661005.1. GTDB lineage: Bacteria > Actinomycetota > Coriobacteriia > Coriobacteriales > Eggerthellaceae > Slackia. The sequence continues at coordinate 107,093 of CAKUIK010000001.1, read as the reverse complement.
TCAAAGACTTCCTCGTGAACCCGAAGAAGTACCAAGACCTCGGCGCGAAAATCCCGCGTGGCTGCTTGCTCGTAGGCCCTCCGGGCACGGGCAAAACGCTGCTCGCACGTGCCGTTGCGGGCGAGGCCCAGGTGCCGTTCTTCAGCATTTCGGGTTCTGAATTCGTCGAAATGTTCGTGGGCGTTGGCGCGAGCCGCGTGCGTGACTTGTTCAAGCATGCCAAGGAATCGGCTCCGTCGATCATCTTTATCGACGAGATCGACGCTGTCGGCCGCCAGCGTGGCGCTGGCTTGGGCGGCGGCCACGACGAGCGCGAGCAAACGCTGAACCAGCTGCTCGTCGAGATGGACGGCTTCGAGAAAAACGATGCCGTGGTGCTTATCGCCGCAACCAACCGCGTTGACGTTTTGGACCCGGCGCTGCTTCGCCCGGGCCGTTTCGACCGCCAAATCGTGGTTGATGCGCCCGACGTTCGCGGCCGCGAGAAGATTCTCGAGGTGCATGCGAAGAACAAGCCCATTGGCCCCGACGTCGACCTGCCGCGCATCGCGAAGCTTACGAGCGGCATGACCGGTGCCGACCTCATGAACCTCATGAACGAGGCCGCTCTGCTCACCGCTCGCCGCAACAAGTCGCACATCTCCATGGCCGAGGTCAACGAATCCATGGAACGCCTGATGGCTGGTCCCGAGCGCAAGAATCGCGTGATGAACGAGAAAACTCGTCGCACCATCGCATTCCATGAGTCGGGCCATGCGTTGGTTGGCCACTTGCTGCCGAATGCCGATCCGGTGCATAAGATCACCATCGTGCCGCGCGGCCGCGCGTTGGGCTACACCATGTCAATTCCCGACGAGGACAAGTTCCTCGTGAGCCGCAACGAGATGTACGACGAGCTCGCCGTGTTCTTGGGTGGTCGCGTTGCTGAAGAAATCTTCTGCGGCGACATCACGACCGGTGCCAGCAACGACCTGGAGCGCGCCACGAAAATGGCTCGTCAGATGGTCGTGAATTATGGCATGTCCGATGCGCTTGGCCAGCAGACGTTCGGCCAGCCGAACCACGAGGTTTTCTTGGGTCGCGATTATGGCAACACCCAAGACTACTCGCCCGAAACCGCTCAGCGAATCGACGAGGAAGTTGCGCGCCTCATGAAGCAGGCGCACGATACCGCCTACGAGATTCTCTCGCAGCGAGCCGACCAAATGCACACGATGGCCGAAGTGCTGCTCGATCGCGAAACGGTCGACGGTGCGGCATGCGAGGCGTTGCTCAACAACACGTGGGCCGAGTTCGCGAAGAAAGAAGCCGCTGGCGAGATTCCCGCCGACGAAGGATTCACGCTCGTTGAGCCTGTTGGCAGGCAGGAAGAGCCGCAGCCGGCCGCGCCGCAGCAGGCGTCTGAGCCGCAAGGCGATTCTTCGCAACAGTAGGCTTGGGCCGCAAGGGGAAAGTGGCGGCATAGTACACAACCAAGGGGCGCGTCCCCTCGCTTTCGGGCGAGGGGACGCGTTTGTGCGTATAGAAGAAAGGAAGAAACCGAGCATGATGTGGAAATGCGCGAAGTTCGAATTCGATTCCACGCGCCCCGTCGTTATGGGCATCCTGAATGTGACGCCTGATTCGTTCTCTGACGGCGGCCAGCATAACGGTTTTGCTGAAGCGGTGGCGTATGCCCGCCAGATGGTCGAAGATGGCGCCCAGATTATCGATGTGGGTGGCGAGTCAACGCGCCCGGGTTCGGCGGAAGTCTCTGTCGAAGAGGAGCTTTCGCGTGTGCTCGATGTGGTGCGCCAGCTGGCCGATTTGGGGCTGTGCGTGAGCATCGATACGCGCCACGCCGAAGTGGCTCGCGCGTGCGTTGAGGCCGGTGCGGCAATCATTAACGACGTAACGGGCTTCCGCGATCCCGCCATGGTCGAGGTTGCCAAGAACTGCGACGCGGGCCTGGTTGTTATGCATATGCTCGGCGAGCCTGCCACTATGCAGGAAAACCCGCAGTACAACGACGTCGTTGCCGAGGTTAAAGAATATTTGGGTGCCCAGGCCGCCATGCTTGAGGCGGCCGGCGTGGCGCGCGAACGCATTTGTGTCGACCCCGGCCCGGGCTTCGGCAAAACCGCAAGCCAAACCATGGAGCTCATGCGCAACTTCCACGAGTTCAATCGCCTGGGATACCCCACGATGGTCGCCGTTTCTCGCAAGAGCTACATCGGCTCCGCATATGGCATAAGCGACCCTGCCCAGCGCGACGAGGCGTCGGCGCAAGAGGCCCTTATGGCCTGCGAGCTGGGCGCTTCGATAGTGCGCGCTCATAACGTTCCCGAAACCATGAAGGCGCTCGAAAACCTGCGCCCTTACGTGCTTTTGGGCCTGGGCTCCAATGTGGCGCTCGTGGCCAACCCTGGCGAGGAAACCGAAGGTAAAATCGCCAATCTGCAGCAGGCGATTACGGGTCTGTGCTCCATTCCCGACACGCAGATCATCGATATTTCGAGCTACTACGAAAGCGAGCCTGCGTACTATGAGGACCAGGACACGTTCGTGAATGCCGTGGTGCTCGTTCGCACGGGCGTTCCGCCGAAAGAGCTTCTGAGGTATTTGCATGCGATTGAAAACAGCTTGGGCCGTACGCGCGAAATTGAGAATGGTCCGCGCACGCTCGATTTGGACATCGTCGATTACCAAATGTACGTGGGCCAAACCGATGAACTCACGCTTCCGCATCCGCGTGTGTGCGAGCGCGATTTCGTCGTGAAGCCGCTGCTCGAGCTTTTGCCGCATCATGTGCTGGCCGACGGCACGCCCGTTGTCGCCGAAGGCGCGATATACGGAAAAGCGACCAAGCTATAAGCGCGCGACTCGAACGCGGCGCGTATTCATCGGCATTTCCCTCACGATAATTCTTCGACATGGGATTCACGCGAATCCCATGTTCGCCTGATACGCTTCTAAGACTCTTTTTGTCGCATGACGTGCGATTTGCCTCTCTTGAAGGGGAGTGCGTGGCGCGTTCGAAAATGTAAGGAACTCCATGAACTTCGATATTATCTATAAAGACGTGACCGGCTCGACCAACGATGACGTGTGGGAGCTTGCCAACCACGGCGCGAACCCGGGCGTTGTCGTTCGCGCGCTGCGCCAGGAATCGGGGCGCGGCCAGTGGAAAACGCGTCCGTGGGTAAGTCCTGAAGGGGGGCTGTATTTCTCGGTGCTGCTTGAGCCCCGCATTCCCGAAGGGGAATTTCCCTCGATGAGCCCCCGCCTTGCCGAGGCCGTGGCGCGCATCGTGCGCAGCATCGCGGGCGTGACCGAAAATGAGGTATGGGTTAAACCCGCCAACGACGTGATGTGCGAGGCGGGCAAGCTGTGCGGCATGTCGCTTGATGCGAAAGACGGCAAAGTGGTGCTCGGCGTTGGCGTGAACGTATTCCACCCGAAGGAGCCTATCGTGACTGACGGCCGCAACGTTGCCGCGTATTTGTGCGATTTGGGCACGGCGGAGTCGCGTTCCTTGCCGTTCGCAAATGCGCTCTCGAATCCCCTTTTGCGCGTGCAATACCTTGACACTGTGATGCAAGGCTTGCTCGGCGCCATTGACCTGGAACTTTCTGCTATTGAGTGCGAACATATCTAAGAAACTACGAATAAAGAATCGCAAGAAGGGCGTGTATGACTGAAAATAAAGCGATGAGCGAGGCGCGCGAGGAAAAGCCTCAAATGGGCGACAAGAAGGAAAGCGAGCGCGTTACGCGCATGGGGTCGGGCAATATTCCGGCCCTGGTGGTGGAATTTGCGGTGCCCGCGATTCTGGGCATGCTCGTGAACGGCGCGTACAATATTATTGACTCGGTGTTCCTTGGTCACGGCGCTGGCGAAATCGGCCTTTCGGCCGTAAGCGTGGCGACGCCGATCATGACGGTTTTCATGGCGATCTCCATGCTCATCGGCGCGGGCGGCAATGCTTTGTGCGCGCTGCGCTTGGGTGAGGGCAAGCACGGCGAGGCCGAACATGTTTTGGGCAATACGTTCACGCTTGGCGTGCTGGTGTCCATTCTGCTTGCGGTGCTCGCTCATATTCCCGCATGCATCGAGCCGCTGCTCTCGCTCTCCTCGGCCACCGATTCGGTGCGCCCGTATGCTCGCGAGTTCATCCAAATCATCAGCCTGGGCTGCGTATTCCAAATCGTCGGCATGGGCATCAATAACTTCATTCGTACGTGCGGCGCTCCGAACAGGGCGTTTCTCACCATGCTCATTGGCGCGGTGGGCTGCACCATTTTCAACGCGATTTTCGTTATGGGCATGGGCTTGGGCGTGGCCGGCAGCGCATGGGCTACCGTGTGCGGCCAGTGCATCAGCTGCATTACGGTGGTGTGGTACTTCACGAAGACCCCTGGCGTGCCGCTGCGTTTGCGTGGCAAGCACCTCGCGTTGAGCGGCGCGCTTGTGCGCAAGATTCTCGCGCTGGGCACGGCCTCGTTCGTGCTGCAGATTGGCGCCGCCGTGTCGCAGGTCGTTACGAACTACGCCCTCGTGAAATACGGCGCGATGAGCCCCATTGGCGCCGACAATGCGCTTGCCGCCGTTGGCGTGGTCGGTCGTGTTGCGATGTTCACCATTCTGCCGCTCATCGGCATGTCTATCGCGGTTCAGCCGCTTTTGGGCTTCAACTACGGTGCGAAGCTGTGGCATCGCGTGAAGAAAACGCTGGCCGTAGGCATGCTGGGCGCTACGATTATCGGCACGGTGCTGTGGGTGCTCATCATGGTATTTGCCGCTCAAATCATTGGCTTCTTCGGCATTACCGACGCGGCGCTTGTTGACCTGTCGGCGTTCGCGCTTCGCGTAAACCTCATTTTCTTGCCTATCATCGGCTTCCAGATTGTGGGCTCGAATTACTTCCAGGCTACAGGCCAGCCCACGAAGAGCATTGTTTTGTCCATGACTCGCCAGATTCTGTTCCTCGTGCCGCTCACGCTCATTCTGCCCGAGACGCTGCCGAGCATTCTTCCGATGTTCGATGGCCTCGACGCGGTATATATGGCCGTGCCGTGCTCCGACTTCTTGGCGATTTTCACCGTGGGCGCGTTCGTGCTCGTTGAGCTGCATCGTTTGAACAAGCGCATCGCCGAATCGAAGTCGGCGGCACAGCCTGGCACAGACCAGCAAATCGCCCAGGTGCAGGAATAGGGGATATTCATGGGGGAGCCGAAGCTTCGCCTGCAGGGGATTTCGCAGGTGTATGAAGGTGCGCGCGGCGGAACGTGTGCCCTTCAGAATATGGATATTGACGTGGCCCCAGGTGAGGCCGTGGCGATTCTGGGGCCTTCTGGCTGCGGAAAATCGACGAGCCTGCTTATTGCGGCGGGCTTGCGCATGCCTACGCAGGGTGCCGCGTTCGTCGATGGCGAGCGCGTTGCGGGGCCGCGTTTGAATACGGCGCTCATTCTGCAAGATTTCGGCCTTCTTCCTTGGAAAACCGTTGCGGAAAACGCAGGCCTCGGTTTGCAGATTCGCAAAATGCCGAAGCGCGAGCGGGCCGAGCGGGTTGCGCGAGCACTCGAGCAGGTGGGCTTGGCCGATTTCGCCGATGCGTTTCCCGCAGAGCTTTCGGGCGGCATGCGCCAGCGCTTGGCTATGGCCCGTGCTCTTACGTGCGAAGCCGATTTGCTGCTGATGGACGAACCGCTTTCGGCGCTCGACGCGCTTTTGCGTGAGGAAATGCAGGATATGCTGAAGCGATGCTGGCGCGAGCAGGGCTATGCGCAGGTGCTCGTGACACATTCCATCGAAGAGGCCGTGTATTTGGGCCAGCGCATCGTGGTTATGTCGCCGCGCCCAGGCCGCGTGGTGCATGTGTTGGAAAATTCCGAGATGCAGCAGGAGAGCTGGCGCGATGCCGATATGTTCTTCGAGCGCTGCCGAGCGTTGCGTGAAATGCTGCGCGGCATTGCCGCGAAAGAGGAGGTAGCCCATGCGTAAGCATCCCGTCGTGGGTCGCATTGCGGGCTACGCATTTGCCATTGTGTTCATTCTTGCTGGCTGGCAGCTGACCGCTATGGCCGTGCATAACCCGGTGCTGCCGGGCCCCTTCGACGCTTTTCCCATGGTGGTGCAATACTTCGGGGAATTGTGGCCGGCGTTTCTCGTGAGCCTCTATCGCGTGGTTATCGCCATGCTCATTGGTACGGTGCTCGCTATTCCGCTGGGTCTTGCGTGTGGCCGCTCGCCGCGTGCCGATGCGGTATTCGCGCCTATTCTGTACTTCCTCTATCCGCTGCCGAAAGTCGTGCTGCTGCCGGTGCTCATCGTGCTGCTGGGTTTGGCGGACGCGCCGAAGATCGTGCTTATTGCGATCACTGTGTTCTTCCAGGTGCTCGTAACGGTGCGCGATGCATCGAAAAGCGTGCCTGAGCAGAGCATCTTGTCTATGCGTTCGCTCGGAGCGAGCAGGCTCGATATCTATCGTCACGCCATTGTGCCCGCAACGCTGCCCGAGCTGTTCACGGCGTTGCGCATTTCGAGCGGCACCGCGGTCGCGATTCTGTTTTTCGCCGAAGGCATCGCGGGCTCGACGGGTTTGGGCTATTTCATCGTGAATGCCTGGGCGCTGCTCGCGTATCCGAAAATGTTTGCCGGCATTATCGCTATGGCGCTGCTCGGCGTGATTCTGTATGAGTTGTTCGACATGGCGGAACGGCGTTTGACGCGCTGGAGGCGCGTGTAGAGGGGCGAATCCAATCGTCTTTGGTTTCGGAAGGCTCGGCATGCGTGCGCCCAAGACCACAGTCGGCTACCGCTCGCTTCGCTCGCTATGCGCCGCCTTGGCGGTGTTTCACTCGCGATAAAGAGCGTAAGTGAACACCGACGGTCTTGGGCGCACGCATGCTGAGCCTTCCGAAGCATATACATGTGGCCCCATCGGCTTTTTCGCTGATGGGGCCACGTTCGTTTATGAGGCTGCGGTTGCGCTGCTCTTCGACGCTTGGTTGCGCTAATGAATATGCTCGTGGACGCTGGGAAGCGAGACGACGAAGCAGGCTCCGCCGCCGGCTGCATTGAACGCTTCGATGGTGCCGTCGTGACCTTCGACGATTCCTTTCACGATGGAAAGGCCCAGCCCTGTGCCGCCTGTATTGCGCGCGCGGGAGTTATCGCCGCGATAGAAGCGCGTGAACAAAAGCTTTGGGTCGATATCGCCAAAACCAGGTCCGTCGTCGACGACGCTGATGATCGATTTGTCCGCGAGGCCGGCGAGTCGAATGGTCACATGCCCGCCTTTGCCCACGAAACGGCTCGCGTTGGCGACGAGATTGTAAATAACCTGCTGAAGACGGTCGGGGTTGCCCAGCACGTCGGGCGCTTCGCCTTCGATTTTCAGTTCGGCCCCGTTTTCCTCGAAAATCGGGTTCATCGCATCGGCCACGCGTTCGGCCACATCGTGCAAATTCACGCGCTTCATAATGATTTGATCGGTGCCTTCTTCAATATGCTGAAGGGTGAGCAAATCGTTCGAAAGGCGCGTGAGTCGTTCCGACTCGTTGATGATGGTTTGGCAGAAGCGTTCGCGCAGCGCGGGCGGCATGTCGGGGTCCATAAGGGTTTCGGCGTTGCCGCGAATGGCCGTGAGCGGCGTGCGCAACTCGTGGGCCACGTCGCTAATGAAGCGCGTTTGGCGGTTTTCCTGCACAGAAAGGTCGCTCATCTGCGCTTTCGTTTTCGCGCTCAGGGCGACGAAATCTTCGGCGAGCTTGTCAGCCTCATAGAGCTTGCCTTCGGGTTTTATGTCGACGCGCGTGTCTCCGTGAAGAATCGCTTGCGCGCGCACGTGCAAATCGGTGAGGGGTTCAGCCAGGTAGTGCCCAATGACCAAGCTCAACGTGAAGGCAAAGGCTGCGCCTGCGAACAGGAGCCAAATCAAAAGCCCAATGTCGGGGATGCCGAAAATGCATACCACGAAGAACGTGAGTATGGAGGCCGCTACGGCGAAGATGGTGGCCAAAACGGCATAGAACGATTGAAGGCGCCTCATAACGAAACGCCTTTCGTCGGCAATGCTGTGTGCGGTGTGTCGTACATGGCGAAACGGCGCCTATGCCTTCAGACGGTAGCCGTAGCCACGCACGGTCTCGATGATGCTTGGATCGAAGCCGGCTTGCGAGATTTTGTCGCGCAAGCGCTTGATGTGGGTATCGACCGTCTTCGTTTCGGTGATGTATTCCCAGCCCCAGGCCTCGCGCAGCAAGTCTTCGCGCGTTACGACCTTGCCGGCGTCTTTCATAAGGGCGGCGAGCAGCTCGAACTCGCGCGGGGTAAGGTCGATGGGTCCATTGGGGCCAACGGCGGTGTGACGGTCTTCGTCGAGGGTGATTCCCGCGGCCACGAGCGCGCCGTTGTCGGGCGCTTCCAGGGTGCCTCGACGAAGCAGCGCGCGCACGCGTGCGATAAGCTCGCGCACGCCGAAGGGCTTGGCCAGGTAGTCGTCGCCGCCAATTTCGAGGCCGACGACTTTGTCGAGCTCGGTGTCGCGCGCCGAAAGGAAGAGCACGGGGGCCGTGGTGCGACTGCGCAAGCGGCGGCACAGCTCGTAGCCGTCCATGCCGGGCAGCATAATGTCAAGCACGAACAGGTCGTAGCGCTTGCGCGCTGCCTGCTCGAGTGCATCTTCGCCATTGTTGGCGACGTCGACCTTGAATCCCTCTTTCATCAGGGAATAGGAAACGAAATCGGTGATGGACTGCTCGTCGTCGACGACGAGGATCGAGGCGGCTTCTTCGGTCATGGGTGCCGCTCCTTTCGTGCTGGGGTTGTTCGTGGGCGCGCTCGCGTCCGTTCAGCTATTCGAATCATAGCACGCCGCATGCCCTGACATGCTCGTTCACCATTCGGTTGACGCTCTGTAAGATTGGCGTTTCACGACAGTTGATTTCGTTGCTCGCATAGCGGCGGTCAAGGCTGTGCGTCGCGGCGCGTTCGACTTCGTATTCCTGTTGCCGTCTGCGCCGCATCGGCCTTGGGCTCCTTGTGCGGCACGATAAATACTTCGAGCGCATGTGTTGCGTGACTTCGTGGCGAAAGCAGGGGCATTCGTGTCGCGCGAAAGTCGCACTTCTCCTGGGCTTCGCGCTTCCGCTCGTTCCTTTCGCCCGAGCTTTCGGCTCGCTCGCAGCGGCCTTGTGCCGTTTCCCTGCGAATCTGCACCGAGTTTGAGGCGCGGGGCTTGGCGTGCGCGGCCGTCGTTACAATGGGCTTCGTTGCGATAAGAGAAAGCCGCAGGAAGAAAGGGCCCGACGTGCTGACTGACATTGAAATTGCCCAAGCTGCAACCCCCGAGAAAATCACCGTGATCGCCGAGCGTGCCGGCGTGCCCGAGAAATATCTCGAGCAATACGGCAACTATAAGGCGAAGGTCGACTACAACCTGCTTACCGACGAGGACCACACCCCCGGCAAGCTTGTGCTGGTGACCGCCATTAACCCCACGCCTGCGGGTGAGGGCAAAACGACCACTACGGTTGGTTTGGCCGATGCCATGCGCCGCATTGGCAAAAATACCCTGGTCGCGCTGCGTGAGCCGTCGCTTGGCCCCGTGTTTGGCATTAAGGGTGGCGCTGCTGGCGGTGGATACGCCCAGGTCGTTCCTATGGAAGACATCAACCTGCACTTCACGGGCGACTTCCATGCCATTGGCGCTGCGAATAACCTGCTCGCAGCTATGGTTGACAACCATATTCATCAGGGCAACGCGCTCGGCTTCGACGTGCGTCGCATTACCTGGAAACGCGTGGTCGACATGAACGACCGCCAGCTGCGCCATATCGTGTGCGGCATGGGCGGTAAAGCTTCGGGCGTGCCCCGCGAAGACGGCTTCGACATTACCGTTGCCTCCGAGATCATGGCGATTTTCTGCCTGGCCACGAGCATCACCGACCTCAAAGAGCGTCTGGCCCGTATCGTCGTTGGCTACACGCGCGCCGATGAGCCCATTACCGCTGGCCAGCTGAACGCCCAGGGCGCTATGTGCGCGCTTCTGAAAGACGCGCTGAAGCCGAATCTCGTGCAAACGCTCGAAGGCACCCCGGCGTTCATTCACGGCGGCCCCTTCGCGAACATCGCCCACGGCTGCAACTCCATCATTGCTACGCGCATGGCTATGGCGCTGGGCGATTACACCATCACGGAAGCCGGTTTCGGTGCCGATCTGGGCGCCGAAAAGTTCCTCGACATCAAGTGCCGTCTGGCGAATTTGAAGCCCGATGCGGTTGTGGTCGTTGCGACCGTTCGCGCGCTCAAGAACCATGGCGGCGTGCCGAAGGCCGAGCTGAATGAAGAGAATCTCGAGGCGCTCGAGGCGGGCCTTCCGAACCTGCTGCAGCATGTCGAGAACATCACCAAGGTTTATAAGCTTCCCTGCGTGGTTGCCATTAACGCGTTCCCGACCGACACGAAGGCGGAACTCGACCTGGTCGAGGCCAAGTGCAAGGAACTCGGCGTGAACGTGGCCCTTTCCGAAGTGTGGGCCAAGGGCGGCGAAGGCGGCGAAGAGCTTGCCCGCGAGGTTGTGCGTTTGTGCGAAAACGGCGACGCCGAGGGCCGTAGCGCCGAGACGTTCGAGTTCGCCTATGGCGACGAGGGCGGTATCGCCGAGAAAATCGAAGCAGTTGCCACGAAGGTTTACCGCGCCGACGGCGTCGACTTCACGCCTGCGGCAAAGAAGCAGATCAAGCACCTGGAGTCCATGGGCTTTGGCGAGTTCCCGGTTTGCATGGCGAAGACCCAGTACAGCTTCAGCGACGACCAAACCCTGTTGGGTGCGCCGCGTGGCTTCCGCATTACTGTGCGCGAGGTGAAGGTGTCGGCCGGCGCTGGCTTCGTGGTCGCGCTCACGGGCAACATCATGACGATGCCTGGCTTGCCGAAGCATCCTGCCGCCGAGAATATCGACGTTGACGAGACCGGCAAAATTACTGGCCTGTTCTAACAAGTGGGCCCCTATGCCGATGCCGCGCTGGGTTCCGTCGGCGCTCTTCGGGCTCAGGCTGTGGCTCGCGTATCGAAGTTGCGTATTGCCTTGCTTTCGCCCGAATCGCGCTTGGCAAACCCGTGCTCGCCGGCTTTTGCTCGACCTGGGTTTTTAATGGGTCAAAGGGGCTGCTCCTTTGGCCCGTTCCTTGTTATTTGGAACTCGTTTGAAAATGGGCCGCGGGGATGGCCTTTCGGCCCATTGAGGATGCTTCATGGTGAACACTGAATTTGTTGATGAATTGGCTTCTGCCAGTCCCGTGCCTGGCGGCGGCGGTGGCGCGGCGTATGCGGGCGCGCTCGCCGCGGCCCTTGGTGCCATGGTGGGAAACATTACGGCGGGAAAGCCGAAGTTCGCCGATATTGCCGACGACATGCGCGCGTCGGTCGCCAGTCTTGACGCGGCGCGAGCTCGTTTGTTCGAGCTCATCGACGAAGACGCCGAAGCGTTTTCCCAGCTTGCGGCCACATGGAAGCTTCCGCGTGCGACCGAGGAAGAAAAGGCCGCGCGCCACGCTGCCGAGCAAGCGGCACTTGTGGGCGCGTGCGAGGTTCCGCTGCGCATCATGCGTGTGTGCGCGAGCGTGATCGAGGCGGATGAATTCCTCGCAAACAATGCGAGCAAGCTCGTGCTTTCCGATGTGGGTGCTTCGGCTATCTTGGCGAAAGGGGCCCTGCAGGCGGCGGCGCTCAACGTGCATATCAACACGAATCTCATGGACGATGCGGCCCAGGCTGCCGCGTTCAATGAGGAATGTGCGCAACTTTTAACGCTGCCGTGCGATGCGGCTCAGGCGATTTACGATAAAGTAGCTGCTGCCATTAAATAACCGCGGATAGCGTATGATTTCAGAATGCCCGTCGCGAATAATGACGGGTATTTTTTTGGCGAAGTCTTGGATTGCGGTGTTTGGACGCCTCGCCGCTTCGCCAACTCGGTTTCCGCGTTATATGCATCGTGAAAGAAGAAAGAATTACCATGGCGAAATTGCTTTTGGGAAAGCCCGTTATCGATAGTCTGCGAGAAGAATTGAAGGGTCGCATCGCCGCGCTTGAAGAGCGTGGCGTGAAGCCCGGTCTTGCGATTGTTCGCGTAGGCGCGCGCCCCGACGACTTGGCCTATGAGCGCACGGCGCTCAAGCGAGCCGCTGGCCTGGGTATTCGTGCGCGTACCATCACGCTTCCAGAAAACGCATCCCAAGAAGAGCTCATGGATGTTATCGCCTGGGTGAACGCCGACCCGTCGATTCACGGCTGCCTTATGTTCCGCCCGCTGCCCGAGCAGTTCGATGAAGAGGCTATTTGCGATGCGCTCGATCCCGCGAAAGACGTTGACGGCATTGGTCGCGGGTCCATGGCTGCGGTATTCACGGGCCGGGGCCCGGGTTACGCTCCGTGCACGGCGGCGGCGTGTATCGAGATGCTCGACGCGTACGATATTCCCATTGCGGGCAAGCGCGTGGTTGTCGTTGGCCGCAGTTTGGTCGTTGGCAAGCCGGTGAGCGTGCTTTTGCTCGATCGCCACGCGACGGTAACCACGTGCCACTCGCGTACGAGCAACCTTCCTGCCATTGTGCGCAAGGGCGATGTTGTGATTCTTGCCACGGGCCGCGCAAAAGCGTATGGCCGTGATTTCTTCCATCCTGGCCAGGTGGTGCTCGACGTGGGCATTAACGTTGATGAGGCGGGCAACCTGTGCGGCGACGCCGATTTCGACGCGATTGAGCCGATAGTCGATGCTATCACGCCTGTTCCGCGCGGCATCGGCGGCGTAACCACGAGCATGCTCATGAAGCATGTGGTCGAAGCTGCCGAAAAAACCTGCTAAACATGTTAAATGCTCGCTGTTTTGCTAGCGATTCAAGATGAACGCAGTGAATGTTTGCGCGCCGCATCGGGAACCGTCCGCGATGAATGCTCGGTTTCTCAAATTTTATTAAGACGGGAAACCGGAGCGAGGCGCATAGGCCGCGAAGCGGCCGGTAGCCGAGCGGGCATTCATGGCGGACGGTTCCCGATGCGGGGCGCATTACGGTCGCTCATCTCCCTTCTTTACGCAAACTTTGCAAACGCCTAACGTCGAGCATGCCGCCCACCCGTAAAGTCTCTTCTCGGTTTTAATTCGGGAAGAAAGGGCGCTCGTGGCCGAGGCTTCAAATGAGACGAAAATCGCGGTTTCAGACCTCGATTTGTACTATGGCGCGTTCCATGCGCTTCACGACATAACAATGGACATGCCGCGCAATCAAATAACCGCATTCATCGGCCCGTCGGGCTGCGGAAAATCGACCTTCCTGCGTTGTTTGAATCGCATGAACGACACCATTGAAGGTTGCCGGGTCGAGGGCTCGATTAAGCTCGATGGGGAAGAGCTCTACAGCAAGGAAACCGACGTCAACCTGCTTCGCAAGCGCGTTGGCATGGTGTTCCAGAAGGCGAACCCGTTCCCTATGAGCGTGTACGACAATGTGGCATTCGGCCCGCGAACCCATGGCATCAAGGGCAAAGCCGAACTCGATGAAATTGTCGAAACCGCACTTCGCAAGGCTGCGATTTTCGACGAAGTGAAAGATCGTCTGAAGAAAAGCGCCCTCGCGCTTTCAGGCGGCCAGCAGCAGCGCTTGTGCATCGCTCGCGCGCTTGCGGTTGAGCCGGAGGTGCTGCTCATGGACGAGGCGACGAGTGCCCTCGACCCTATTTCCACGGGGCGTATCGAGGAGCTCGCTATCGAACTCAAGCGGGATTATACGGTCGTCATGGTGACCCACAACATGCAGCAAGCTGCGCGCGTGAGCGACAAATGCGCGTTTTTCCTGCTTGGTGACCTGGTTGAGTTCGACGACACCAAGACCCTTTTCGACTGCCCCAGCGACAAACGCACGGAAGACTACATCACGGGAAGGTTCGGCTAAGCCATGGCACGCACGGTATTGGATTCTCAACTGCAACTGCTCGATGCCCAGCTGTTGGTTATGGCATCGTCGACGGAAGACGCGCTGCGTGCAAGCATTGCCGCGCTTGCCGCTCGCGACGTCGAAGCGGCGAATGCGGTAATCGATGGAGACGACGACATCGACCACCAGGAGCGCGAGGTTGAGGGATTGTGCGTGAAGCTTTTGCTCACGCAGCAGCCTGTCGCGACCGATTTGCATCGCGTGTCGGCCGCCCTTAAAATCGCGGGCGACTTGGAGCGCATTGGCGACCAGGCGACCGATGTCGCCGAAATCGCGCTTACCTTGCAGGGCAAACTCGGCAGCGAGCTTTCGGCGCACCTGCGCGAGATGGGCGATCGAGCTTGCATGATTCTGCACGACGCCACCGAGGCGTTCGTGGAGCGCGACGCCGAGCGAGCTCGTGCGACCATTGGCGAAGACGCGCGAATCGACGCCCTTTTTGAAAGCGTGAAAGCCGATGTGGTGCGGGGCATTCAGGGCGAGGGCGGCGTCGCGTCGAACCTCGTTGAGGCGCTCATGCTCGCAAAATATCTTGAACGAGTGGGCGACCATGCCCAAAACATCGCCGAATGGGTAGAATACGCACTAACTGGCCGTTATAAAGGAGAGGTTCTCGGATGATCTATTACCTCGAGGATGATGAACAAATTCGAAACCTGGCGCTCTATACGCTCGAGCAAACGGGCCATGCGACGCGCGGGTTCTCGCGCGCGTCCGAGATGGACGTCGCGCTTGCGGGCGAGGTGCCCGATTTGTTCCTTCTCGACGTAATGCTCCCCGACGAAGACGGCATTTCCGTGCTTAAGCGCCTGCGCGCCGATTCGCGCACTGCCAACGTTCCCATCATGATGCTTACCGCGAAGTCGACCGAGTTCGATACGGTTTGCGGTCTTGATGCGGGCGCCGATGACTATCTGGCGAAGCCCTTCGGAATGATGGAGCTCATCTCGCGTGTGAATGCGTTGCTGCGCCGCCATGAGCGCGATGTTAAGGCGGGTCAGCGCGAGACGGGCGCTGTCGGCGACGAAGACGCGCTCGAGGCCGGTCCCATTCACTTGAACGTTGCGCGCTATCAGGTAGCTGCAGGTGGTGTGGAGGTGCAGCTCACGCATAAGGAATTCGAGATGCTGCGCTATCTCATGGAGAATCGCGGCATCGTGGTGTCGCGCGATTTGCTGCTCGATCGCGTATGGGGCTACAGCATCGCTGGCGAAACCCGTACGGTCGACGCCCATGTGCAAACGCTTCGCAAGAAGCTTTCCGAGGCGTGCCCCGAAGCGTCCGCATATATCGAAACGGTGCGTGGCGTGGGCTATCGCCTGAAGGCGTAGGCCATCTATGGTGGTAACCGCGGTTTCCGACGAGGAAAAACCATCTCCCGAAAACAAGAAGCGCACGAGGCGCCTGCGCCCTTTCGCGCATCGCTCGCTCGCCCATAACGCGGCGGCCGCCATTATGGTGGCAACCACGGCGGTGGCGCTCGTGTGCGTTGCCGCCTTCGCGGCCGCGTCGTATGCCGTGCTTGATTCTCGTGCTTCCGACGGAATTACCGACGAATCCCATCGCTTCGCCTCGTATATCGACGAAGCCCAGCTCAATGGCGACGATTTGGTCGACTTCCTCGATGAGCAGGCGACGCTTATGGGCGGAGATATGCGCATTACGCTTATATCGAGCGATGGCACGGTGCTGTTCGACAACGATGTGGCCGATGTGTCGACACTCGAGAGCCATGCTGGGCGCCCTGAATTCGTCCAGGCGGAAATCAACGGCGAAAGCAGCGCGGGCCGTTATTCTGAAACCTTGCAAGAAGTCACGCTCTATCATTCGATTCGCCTCTACAACGACGACGTGCTTCGCTTCGCCACGACCCAATCGAGCGTGTGGGGCATGATGCTCCATATGCTGGGGCCGTGCGCCATCGTTGTGGCGCTCGCGCTTGTTTCCGCCGCCGTGGGGTCGCGGTTTTTGGCGCAGGTGATTTCGGCTGATCTTATGCGAATCGATTTGGACCGACCCCTCGAATCGGAAGCTCCAGTCGAGCTCACCCCCTTGCTCACGCGCCTCGACGCTCAGCATAAGCGCCTCGAAGCTCAGGCGAGCGAGCGGCGTCAATATACGGCGAACGTGTCGCACGAGCTCAAGACGCCCCTCACGGTTATTTCGGGCTATGCGGAAATCATCGCCGCTGGCATTGCGAAAGACGAAGACGTGAAATCGTTCGCGCATACCATCCACAGCGAATCGCAACGCATGCGCAGCATGGTCGATGATATTATTTCGCTCTCGAAACTTGACGACATGGGGAAAGACGGAACGTCGGGCGATGATTTGGGCGTCGACATGAATCAGGCGGTCTCGCTCGAATCTCTTGCCAATGACGCATGCGAGCGCCTGCGTCCCTATGCCGAGGACCATGCGGTGTCTCTCTCGTGCGAGGTCGAACGCAGCGGCAATGAGCCCGTGATTGTGCGCGGCAATACGCAAATCTTGAGTGAGATGGTACGCAACCTGGTCGAGAACGCGATTCGCTACAACGTCGAGGGAGGCCGTGCGCGGGTCTCGATTATCGGTGCGGCCGATGGGTCGGCCGTTGTGCGCATGAGCGATACGGGCATCGGCATTCCGCCCGAGCTTCGTGAACGCGTATTCGAGCGTTTCTTCCGCGTTGACGAAAGTCGCTCGAAGGAAACGGGCGGGAGTGGATTGGGGCTTGCCATTGTCAAGCATGCCGCTCAAGTGCACGGAGCGAGAATCACCGTGATGGGAAATGATCCTCAAGGCACGATAATCGAAGTGCACTTTCCGGCGAAATAGCCTATCAGTCTTGAAAACCCGTTAAGCGCCCGCAGCGTTTAACGGGTTTTTGCTATTTGGGGAGGCGGCCGATTGGTTCGGGATGCTTTACCCGTCTTTGACGTTGCCCTGACGTGCGCATGACGCGCGCCCTTCAAGATGTGAGCCTATGGAAGGGAACCATCATCCGAAAGGAACGCACATCATGCAAAACTACTCCATGAGCCGCCGCCGCTTCCTCACCGTTGCGGGCAGCACCGTTATTCTTGCCGGTTTGGGCGACTTGGTTGGATGCTCGAGCAATTCCAATTCTGGCTCGAGCGATAATGCCGCCGCGACGACCGAGGCCAAGGCGCTCACGGGCTCCATCACCGCCGTCGGCTCTACCGCGCTGCAGCCGCTCGTCGAGGCAGCGGCCGAAAAGTTCCAGGCCAAAAATTCTGGCGTCACCATCACCGTTCAGGGCGGTGGCTCTGGCCAGGGCATTACGCAAATCGTGCAGGGCGCCGTGCAAATCGGCAACTCCGACGTGTTCGCCGAAGAGAAGCTCGACAACAAGTCCGACGCGGAAAAGCTCACCGACAACAAGGTGTGCGTTGTGGGCATGGGTCCCGTTGTGAACAGCGAAGTCTCCATCGACGACATTGCGATGGACGATTTGAAGAAGATTTTCACGGGCGAAATCACCAACTGGAAAGAAGTTGGCGGCCAAGATCTCGCCATCACCGTCATCAATCGCGCTTCTGGCTCCGGCACGCGCGCGGTGTTCGAGAAGGCCGTGCTCAACGGCACCAAGGTGCCCGACAGCTTCAAGCCCCAGGAACAGGATTCTTCGGGCACCGCTGCCAAGATGGTCAAAGACACTCCGGGCGCGATTTCCTACCTGGCGTTTTCTTACTACGACAGCAGCATCAAGGCGCTTTCTGTCGATGGCGTGAAGCCTGGGGCCTCTACCGTCGAGACCAACGATTGGAAGATTTGGGCTTACGAGCACATGTACACCGCCAAAGAGGCCGATGAGGCCACCCAGGCGTTCATCGACTTCATGATGAGCGACGAGGTACAGGGCAGCCTGGTTTCCGAAAACGGCTACATCTCCGTTTCTGGCATGAAGGTTTCCCGCGACGCCGATGGCAACGTGACCAAGCTCTAAGCGGCGAAAACTCAGCCCGGCCGCACGTGGCGCGGTCGGGCTTTTTGCGCATTCGGCGCAAGTTTAAGGGCGTGATGCCGAATCGGCGCCTGTTCGGTTCGGCTTGGACCCGCATAGATTTGAAAGGCAGGTTTTAAAGCAGTGGCATCTCTGTCGAAAAAGCGACTCGACAACGTGGGCCGTGCGCTCTCGGGCGCATGCGTGACGCTCATTGTGCTCTTGGTGGCAACGCTGGTGTTTATGGTCGCCCAGCATGGTTTGGCCACATTCTTTGTTGACGGCATTTCGCCCGCCGCGTTTTTCACGGGAACCACGTGGAACCCGCACCAAACCGATGCGTCGGGCGCGCCTACGGTGGGTGCTCTGCCCATGGTCGTCGGGTCGTTTTCGGTCACGTTGCTCTCTACGCTGCTTGCCCTGCCATTCGCAATCGGATCGGCCATTTTCGTGGTTGAAATATCGCCGAAGTTCGGTCGCAGCGTGTTTCAGCCGGTAGTTGAGCTGCTTGTGGGCATTCCGTCGGTCGTGTACGGCCTCATTGGCCTCACGATTGTTGTTGCGTGGTGCCGCAGTTGGTCGAATACCACGGGCTTTGGCATTTTCTCGGGTTCGATCGTGCTTGCCGTAATGATTCTTCCCACCATCACGTCGCTTTCCATCGACGCGCTTACCGCTGTTCCGAAGGCGTATCGCGAAGGCGCTTATGGCGTGGGCGCGAGTCGTTGGCAAACCATTTGGCATGTGGTGTTGCGCGCCGCCATGCCCTCGTTGTGCACCGCCGTTGTGTTGGGCATGACGCGCGCGTTCGGCGAGGCGCTCGCCGTGCAAATGGTTATCGGCAACGCCGCCCAGGTGCCCGATGGCCTGTTCACTCCCGCGTCAACCCTCACGAGCGTGCTGACCATGGGCATTGGCAACGAGATGATGGGCACGGTGTATTCCGATGTGCTGTGGTCGCTCGCCTTGCTGCTTTTGGCGATGTCGTTCGTGTTCATCTCCGTCATTCATTTCATCGAGCATAAAGGAGGCCTGAGCGCCAATGGTCGCTAATACGGTTGAAGCGGTTGCCGATCAGGGTGCCGCCGGGGCTTGCGCTCCTCAAGGCTCGCCAAAGCGCACGGAGGGCACGAAGGCGGAAAACGCGCTTGCGAGTCGCATTGCCTTGCAAGACAAATTCGCCACGGGCGTGCTGTTCGTCATTGTGGCGGCTATTTGCGTGCTGCTGTTCTCGCTTATCGCCTACATTTTGGTGAGCGGTGCGGGCAAGCTGTTCGACGTGAGCTTCCTCACGGGCAAACCTGAGCAGTTCAAAGAAGGCGGCGGCATTGGTCCGGAGCTGTTCAACTCGTTCTATCTGCTGGTGCTCACGCTGCTTATTTCGGTGCCTATTGCGCTTGGCGGCGCGATTTATCTTACCGAGTACGCGCCGAAAAATCGTTTGACGCATTTCGTGAAAACAGCCATCGAGGCGCTTTCGTCGTTGCCCTCCATCGTTGTTGGCTTGTTCGGATTCTTGTTCTTCGTTCTGCAGATGGGTTGGGGCTTCAGCATTTTGTCGGGTGCTTTGGCGCTCACGATGTTCAACTTGCCTATTTTGGTGCGCGTGATTCAGCAGGCGCTCGAGGCGATTCCCAACGATCAGCGCGAGGGCGGTTTGGCGCTTGGCGCGAGCCGTTGGGAGACCACCATCCACGTGCTGCTGCCTGCGGCGTTGCCGGCCATTATCACGGGCATCATTTTGTCGGCGGGGCGCGTGTTCGGCGAGGCCGCGGCGCTTATTTACACAGCGGGCCAGTCGGCGCCCATGCTTGACTTCACGAGCCTCGACTTTTCGAGTGCGTCGTGCCCGTGGAATGTGTTCCGTCCGGCCGAGACGCTCGCGGTGCATATTTGGAAGATCAACAGCGAGGGCGTGGTGCCCGATTTGGATGCGGTTTCAAGTGGCGCCGCTGCGGTGCTCATGGTGTGCATATTGGCATTCAACCTGCTCGCCCGCTTCTTTGGCCGTCTGGCAAGCAAGGACGCGCGTTAAGATGCAAAAAATGTCACGAAGTGCGTAGCCTATTCGGACATGGTGGTATATAGCAAAAGAGCCTAACAACTTGACCAGGCCTTTTGCGACGATCTCGATAGATTGCAATGTACGCGGGAGAAAGAGGGTACGCACATCGTGCATTTTTTTGCGAACGTATTGGCGTTGAGGGCGCAAAATGCTGCCGCCTGGGGGTGTGCGCTGTTTTTTGGCTTCTGCGATTCGCTTATCACTCTTTGCTGGTTAGCTGTTACACTACCGTGTAATGGCCAAATCGGTGGGTGGCGTGCCGCCCGTCGCAAGAGAAAGGGTAGGGCGTGAAGCTTCTCGAAGATCGCATCCAACGTGACGGCGTGGTGAAAGCCGAAGGCGTTTTGAAGGTTGACGGTTTTTTGAACCACCGCATCGATATCGAGCTGCTTGATGCCATGGGCGCCGAATTCAAGCGTCTGTTCGCCGATGCCCCTATCAATAAAATTCTTACCATTGAGGCTTCCGGTATCGGAATTGCCTGCATGGCTGCTCGTCATTTCGACAACGCCCCTGTGGTATTTGCGAAAAAGGCCCAATCTATTAACCTTGATGGCGAGATGTATCGCACGCGCATCCAGAGCTTTACGCATGGCAAGGTGTTTGACGTTATTGTGTCCAAGAAGTTCATTGGCCCCGAAGACCACGTGCTCATCATTGACGACTTTTTGGCGAACGGCTGCGCGCTCAATGGCCTGCTCGAGATTGTCGAAGCGGCTGGCGCTACGGTCGAGGGCATTGGCATTGCGGTTGAGAAAGGCTTCCAGCCCGGCGGCGCGAGCCTGCGCGAGCGCGGCTACCACTTGGAGTCGCTCGCTATTGTCGACGCAATGGATCCCACCACGGGCCAGATTACGTTCCGCCAGGCCGGCGAACCTGCGCCGAGCCACGAGCTGACCGTGGAAACCTGCGAAGCATAAAACATTTTGAAGAGAGGGGCTCGCTGCCGCATGCGGCAGCGAGCCTTTTTTGTTTGTTGGAAAACCAAACGCGAATAAAGGACGCCCCCATGTCGAAAATAGAAACCGCAGCTCAGGGTTTCAATCACACCGATCTTTACCGTCTTGACGGCAAGATTCCCTGGTTGCGCGCAATTCCTTATGGCGTGCAGCACATCTTGGCCATGTTCGTTGCCAACCTCGCGCCTATTCTTATTGTTGCGGGTGCTGCCGGCCTTGATTCCACGACAACGGGTTCGCTTGTGCAAAGCGCCATGCTCATTGCGGGCATTGGCACGCTTGTGCAGCTGTTCCCCATCGCAGGCCGCATTGGCTCGGGGTTGCCTATTGTTATGGGCATTAGCTTTACTTTCGTCACGGTGCTGTGTGGCGTTGCGGCGACCTATGGCTTCAATGCGGCGATTGGCGCCATTATGGTGGGCGGCATTATCGAAGGCGTGCTGGGCTTGTTCGCGAAGTATTGGCGTTGGCTCATTTCGCCCATCGTGGCGGCTGTGGTAGTCACGTCCATCGGTTTTTCGCTGCTTTCGGTTGGTGCCGCATCGTTTGGTGGCGGCTCGAGCTCGCCCGATTTTGGATCGCCGCAAAATATTGCGCTCGGCAGCATCGCTCTCATCTCGTGCTTGGTATTCCAGATTATGGCGAAGGGCAAAACCAAGCAGCTTTCGGTGCTGTTTGGTCTGGTCATCGGTTATGTTGCAGCACTTTTCATGGGTATGGTCGATTTTTCGGGGTTCGCTTCAGCAAAGCCCGTTTCCATTCCCGAGTTCATGCCGTTTGCTCCCGAATTCCACCCCTCGGCCATTCTGGCGGTTACGCTCATCTTCTTGGTTTCCGCGACCGAGACCATTGGTGACACCTCGGCACTTGCCATGGTCGGCTTGGGGCGCGACGTGCGAGAGAAAGAGCTTTCGGGTTCCATCGCGTGCGACGGCTTCGTGAGCTCGCTTTCCGCGTGCTTCGGCTGCCTGCCTATCACGAGCTTCTCGCAAAACGTGGGCCTGGTCGCCATGACGAAGGTCGTGAATCGCCGCGCGATTGCCACGGGTGCCGTAATCATGATTCTGGCGGCGTTTTTGCCGGTCATCAGCGTCGTGTTTTCCTCGCTGCCCGATGCTGTGCTTGGCGGCTGTACCATCATGATGTTCGGCAACATTATCGTGAGCGGCTTTCAGATGATCGCGCGCGCCGGCTTTACGCAGCGCAATATTCTTATTGCGGCCTTGTCGCTTTCCATTGGCATTGGCTTCACCCAGGTGTCTGAGATTTTCGTCCTGCTGCCCGAAATGCTGCAGAACGTGTTCGCCGATAATTGCGTGGCCGTGGTGTTCTTGGTTGCGGTTGTCGCGAATCTCGTGCTGCCGAAAGAAATCTCGGTCGATGGCGCCGAGGCAGAGGGCATGGCCGAGCATCAAAAGGAAGCCCAGGAAGAAAGCGAAGCATGTGCGGAATTCTGCGATGCCGAAAAGGGTGCTCCAGAGGCGCCTGCGGCAACGTCGCGATAGAAATTCGCAGCTAAAACGGAAGCGGCCTTGTTGGGGCCGTCGAATGAAAATCGTTAAAACCAAAAAGGGAGGTGCCTATTGCGGCGCCTCCCTTTTGCATCGGCTGATATTTCGCTTGCTACAGCGTGCCCAGTGCGTCTTTGCCGACGATGACGAAGATATCGAAGCTGTCCATCGACTCGCCCGCGGTGGCTTCGTCGAAGGTTTGCACGCTTCCGAGTCCCAGTGCGGAGACGACCTTTTCCGCTTCCGCCTTTACGTCGGCGGCGTCATCGCCTGTGCCTTTCACATATACGACGGTTGACGGAGCGAGGCCTCCTGCGATTGCGTATGAATCAAGCGCGTAGGTGTGGTTTTCTTCGGTGAGGCCAGCAGCCACAAGCTTCGTTTGAGCCGCGCCTGCCAGGCCGTCGGCGCCGCCGCCGTTGCGAATGGCGATGGCGTATGCACCCTGATGCTTGGCTTCTTTCGAGGAGTCATCCTGGTCGGCTTTGTCCTCTGAGGCTTTTTCGGAGTCTTCTTCGTTCTTCGAGTCGGCTTCTTTGCTCGCGTCGGTCGAGGCTTTGGTGGAGCTTTGCGTTTCGGTTTGCTCGGGCGGCGTGGCTTTTTCGGGTTCATGGCCGCATGAACTCAAAAGGGCGGCACTGCAGGTGAGAAGCAGAAACACGATGGCCAGCTTTGCTATGCGTGAGCTGGTGCTGCATGCTTGGTTATGGGTGAACCCGTTTTTCACGGAGCCTCCTAAAATGCAAGAGGGGGTACAAAGTGCATCTATTGTAACGCAGTCTTGCGACGTGTGCAGACTTTGGTAGGCGAGGGATGGCGCGGAATCTGCCGCAAAAAATCGCCCCGGCGCCTGCGGGAGACGTCGGGGCGGGTTTGCGTGCGGCAAGAGAGCCCTTAGGGGCCTCTCGTCCTGCGCGAAGCTTATTTGGCCAAAGACTCCAGGTCGATTTCCATCAGGCGCTTAATCGCCAGGATGTAGGTGCGCATGGCGCGGCGCAGCGTTTCTTCGGAAATGCCCTCATCGGCGCCATGCATGGGGCCGACCCACTCGGGGTATTCGTCGTGCGGGTCTTCGGGGCCGAAGCTCGCGGCGCATGGGAATTCGCGCGCGTAGGTGCCGCCGCCGATGGTGAACGGGTCGCCGTCAAGGCCGGTGGCGTCGTGGTACGAAGAAGCGAGCATTTGAATTGCGGGGCTTTGCGGGTCGACGAGGAACGGGACCAAGGTGAGCGTGTTCTCGCAGGTCGCGTGGTAGTCGGCAGCAATAACGGCAATCTTTGCCTGGAGTTCGTCGTTCGTGGTGGATGTGGGGTAGCGAATGTCGATGGTGAGCTCCAGGTGGGCATCGACCATATGGATGGTGCCCGCGATGCAGGTCAGCGGATCGAAGTAGGCGTCGGCCGTGTCGATGCCGATGGAGCTGCCGTCGGTGGAGTCCATGATCTTCACGGCGAGGCGCAGGAATTCGGCCTCGTCTTCGTTGCAGAGGTCATGCTCAAGCGCGTAGCGTGCGAGCATGCCGATGGCGTTGATCGTGCCCTCGGGCAGCGATGCATGGCCGCCCTTGCCCGTGGCGACGATCTTGGCGCATCCATCGCCAGCGTCGGTCACTTCGAAGCCGGCGGGCGCGGGCAGCTCGGCGGCGTTCGCCTTCACGACGAGGGTCGCCTGGCTGGGAACGGCGTTGGTGGCCGCGTCGCCCGTGGTGAAGTCGACGATATTGCCGCCTTCGAGCTTTTTCGACGTAATGAGGCCGTCGAAGCCGCCCTTTTCGCCGTAGCACACCGAGAATTCGGCGTCGGACGTGAACAGGAACGCGGGAGCCTTGTGGTGGGCGAGGTAATAGCCCACGTCTTTCATGGTTCCGGTTTCCTCGTTGGTGCCCACAAGCATGCGAATGGTGTAGGGGAGCTTCTTGCCTTCGGCCTCGCAGCGCTCGGCGAAGAACTTCATGGCATACAGCGAAACGACAAGCGGGCCTTTGTCGTCGAGCACGCCGCGGCCGATAAGGAAGCCGTCGCGGCGCTGCATGGTCCACGGGTCGCTCGTCCAGCCGACGCCCGGCACAACGACGTCGGCGTGGCAAATCATGCCAAGCTGGGTTTCGCTTTCGCCCTCAAGGTCGGCCCAGCCGATTTCTCCGGCTTCGTCAGTCGTGGGAAAGCCCAGGCGGGAAGCCAAATCGAGCGCCGCCGTCATGCCGGCATGCGCATCGGGGCCGCTGGGGTGTTCGGGCGTGGCGACGTCGAAATCGACCACGCTCGGCACGGCGACGAGCTTTCCGATTTCCTCGACGATCTCTTCCCAGTGGGCGTCGATCCAGCTGTCGGCTTCGGCAAGGAATGCCGCGTCTTTCATTTCTGCCATAATCCCCTCATCCTCTCTCTTGGTCAGGGTGTCTTGCCCATTTTAGCGCTTGGCGGTGCCCGCGCTTGGGTCGTGCGATAATTTAGGCAACCTGTTATTTGCTCGTGAGAATGAGGGGCGATTGGTGGGTGCTAGTCGTACCATCCTTCGACCTGGGCTTTTCGCTGGTCGAGCACGCGCTTCTGACCGCGCATCTCCTGCATGGCGCATCGAAGCTCCACCATGTCGGCTTCGCTTGTTTTTGCGAGCGGCTTCGCCACGATATTCGCGATGCTCTTTCTTACGCGTTTATATTCGCGTTTCTCTCCCCACTTCATGGCGCGTTTAGAGACGTGGTATTCGTCATCGAGGCGTCGCAGCAAATCGCGGGCCTCGTCGAGTTCGTGAATGCGCGCACGCTCGGCGGCGTCCGACTCGGCATTGCCGCTTTGTGCCGCTTGCGCGGTTTCTTTGAACCCTTCGGGGATTTCGTTCGTTTCAACGACGGCTTCGTCTTTTCGATCGAGGTTGTTGACCCCAATGGTCAGCAGCCCCGTTTTATCTACGTCGAAGTTGACCGTGACTTTCGGCACCCCCGCCGCCGACCAGCGGATGTTTCGCAGCCGAATGCGAGCAACGCTTTCGCAGTCTTTTGCGAGGGGCCGATTTCCGTAAACGACGTGGAACTCCATCGCCGTTTGGTATGACGAAGCTGTCGAGAAGAGCTCTTCTTGGTGAATTGGCAGCGAGCGACCTCGCCTCACTACGGCGTGTGCGCGGCCGTCGGGGAGTTCAATGGCGATATCGAAGGGGAGTTTTCCGTTTTCGCAATCGAGCTGAACGCTCGTCGACCCTCCCGTAGTTTGGTTTCGCGAGAACTTGCTTTTCCCGATGCTGATATCGACGGTCTTCTTTGCCATGGAAGGCCACACCCTCTCGTGAATCGTTTGGCTTCGGATATGCTTCCGTGCGCACATCATTTCTCCATTAGCCCTGATGCAGCAAAAACCATGCCTGAATCTAAGCGCGCTTTGGAAAGAAGAATCGAATCTTCGGCACGATGTTTGCTCAATGCGAGCTGGCTCGCGTTCGCGATACGGGGCGCGTGCCGGCTGTCTTATCTGTGCGACGCTCACGGACAGGGCGTCGCCAGGCTCCTTTTGCAGCTTTTCAACCGAGCGCTCCATGCTGGGCACGAATCATTTGGCACGCTTTTTGCTCAGTGCCTATGTATCAAGGTGGTTGCATATATGAAACATGAGAAAGAGGGGTTTCGCGCATGAGCAAAGAGTACCCAATCCTCGGCTCCCCGCTGAAGGTCAATGGCGTTACGCTGAAGAACCGCATGATTACCACGTCGATGTCTCCTGGTTTGGGCTATGTCACGCCGGATAATCGTCCCACCCAGCGCCTCGCGAACTATCTTGAGGAGCGCGCTGCTGGTCAAACGGCCATGATTATTCAGACCATTGTTCCCTGGAAGCGCAATGAGCTCGAAGCGAGCAATCCCATGATTCACGCCCTGCCTTCGTGCTACGACGAGACGTGTATCCCCGATTTGAAGAAATATATGGTCGATCCCGTGCATAAGCACGATGGCCTTATTTGCGCCCAGCTGTATTGCGTGCATGACTGGAAGCCCTCCGATGAGCTCCCCGAAAGTGCGTATGGCCCCTCCGACATCGCCATTCTGAAATTCATGAGCGGCTTCAAGGCCATGACTATTGAGCAAATCCATGACTTCCAGAAGCAATACATCAATGGCGCTCGCGTCATCAAGGAAGCCGGCTTCGATGCCATCGAGGTTATGGCGGGCGTTGGCGGCATCATGAGCCGCTTCATGGCGAAGGCGACGAATAACCGTACCGACGAATATGGCGGAAGCGTCGAGAATCGCGCCCGTTTCGCATGCGAGGTTATCGCAGGCGTGCGCGAGGCCTTGGGCCCCGACTTCCCCATTGTTGTGCGCTGGAGCCCGGTCGACTTCATTAAGAGCTCGGCTGGCGAGGGCCTTTCCATGGAAGAAGCGCTGCAGATTGCGCCGATGCTTGAAGAGGCTGGCGCCGACTTGCACGATTTGGCCGTGGGTTGGCATGAGACGAGCGAGCCTCTGACCACGAAGGTCATCGAGGATTGCCACTGGACGTGGATCTCTCAAAAAATCAAGTCTGTCGCTAAAAAGCCCGTGGCTCAGGGCTACCGCAACACCGATCCTACCGCTATGGAGCAAGCCCTCCAGGCTGGCAAGGTCGATGTGATCGCGGGCCTTCGCTACAGCATCGCCGACCCCGATCTTCCCCGAAAGGTCATGGAAGATCGCACCTGCGATATGCGCAAATGCATCGTATGCTGCCGCTGCCTCGATGACGTGGTGAGCCAGGGCAAACCGATGAACTACTGCGGCGTGAACCCCCATTTGGGCGCAGAGCTCGACCATGAGATGTACCCGAAAGCCGAGAAGAAAAAGCGCGTGATGGTTGTGGGCTCCGGCCCGGCCGGCATTAATGCCGCCGTGTGCGCCGTCGAGCGTGGCCACGAGGTCGATCTTTACGAGGCGGGTCCCCGTCTGGGCGGCTGCGTGAAGATGTCTTCGATTTTCAGCCCCTATCACGAGCGCTATCTCGACTACATGAACAACCTGGTGAAATCGCATCCTGAAATCAAGGTCCACCTGAAAACTCCGGTCGACGCTTCCGTGGTCAAGGCGGCTAAGCCCGATGCCGTTATTGTCGCAATCGGCGGCGACGTTATGACGCTTGATGTGCCCGGCGTGGACAATGCCAATGTGCTTCAGTCCCATGACTTGCTTGAAATGCTTAACGGCAATACGCCCCACACCAAGAGCGCGTTCAACAACTTCATGTGGTGGGGCGCGACCAACGTGGTGAAGATGCACTACACCCCGAGCTTTGCTCGTTGGGCAACCACGGCCATGAATTGGCCTGTGAGTCGAGAGGTCGCCATCATCGGCGGCGGCTTGCCGGGTTGCGAGCTGGGCCACCTGTGCATGGAGACCGGGCGCCAGGCCACCATTATCGAAGAGAAGAAAAAGATTGGCTACGACGTGGGCGGCTCCGATCGCTTCGGTTTGATCAACGGCTTCAAAAAGGCCGAGAACATCGAAATGCATGCGCTCACCAAGGTGACCGAAATTACCGATAAGGGCGTTAAGGCTGTTCAGACCGACAAGGAAGGCAACCAGACCGAAATTTTCGTTCCTGCGAAAACCGTTGCTATTACCTTGGGCTTCAAGCCGAACCATGCCCTGGCCGATTCCCTGAAGGGCATTTGCGACGAAGTGTATCTGGTTGGCGATGCCGACGAGCCTCATCGTATTGCTGACGCGACCAAGGCTGGCTATGTTGCGGCCTGCGCCATTTAAGGAGCGCCAATTATGAGCGAAAACACCGACATGGTTTACATGGAGAAAGGCGAAGACGGCGTTGCGGTTGTGTATCTAAACCAACCGAAAAAGAAAAACGCCATTAACGCCACCATGATGGATTTGCTGACGGATTGCTTCCATGAGGCGGACGAGGACCCGGAAGTTCGTGCAATCGTTCTTCGTGGTTCGGGCAATTGCTTCACGAGCGGCGGCGATTTGAGCCAAAGCTCGCCTGAGGAAAATACTCCCGAGAACGCGCGCAAAACGTATCGCAAATACTGCCGAACCGTCACGGCGATGCGCACCATCGCCAAGCCGATTGTGGCCATGGTCGACGGCTATGCCGTGGGCGGCGGTTTCGCGCTTATGCTCGCGAGCGATTTGGTGTGCGTGAGCGAAACGGCAACGGTGATTCCTGCGTTCTGCCAAATTGGCATCGCGCCTGAAATGGGCGTCGTGAAATTCTTGCCCGAATTGGTCGGTATGCAGCGTGCCAAGGAAATCCTGTTCCTGGGCGATCGCATTTCTGGCGTGCGGTTGGGCGAGCTCGGCATTGCGAACCGCGTTGTTCCGTCGGAATCCCTCGAGGAAACGACGATGGAGCTTGCGCGCCGTTTGGCTGAAATGCCCGATGCGTCTATCCAGGTGGCGAAGGGGATGCTGAATTCTTTGAGCGATACCAATCTCCAGGCTTCGCTTGCGCTTGAGCAGACGGGTTCCCCGTTCTGCACTACGACGAAGGCCTACGCCAAAACTATGGAGAAGTTCGCCCGCTAGGGCGTTTGGGGCGGCCGGCTTTGCCGGTGCTGGCTGGCCGCCCATTGCGCTTTTGCTATTGGAGGGCGCATGATGAATCTGCGTGGCCGAAAGAGGGGGCCAAGGTGTCTGGGGCAACAACATATGGCAACATAATCGAGCCGTTTCTTGAAAATGTCGAGAAGCATCCGCAGCGTGTTGCGTGCGTTTGCGGCGACATCTCTCAAACGTATGAGCAGCTTGATACTTTGGCCTGCAAGATCGCTCGTGCGTTTCGCAATCGGGGCGTGAGTTCGGGCGACAAAGTCGCGTACCTTATGGAAAACAGCGTCGAACTTATTGCCGTGTACCTGGCAATTCAGCGCATCGGGGCTGTTGCCGTGCCTTTGAATTACCGACTCATTCCTCGAGAGATCGCCTATCTCACCAATGCGGTTGACGCGAAGCTCCTTGTGTTTGCGAAGAAATTCGAAGAGAAAGTCGTTGAAAGCCGCCGCGATTTCAATCCGGAGCTCGACCTTCTTGCCGTGGGCGCCTCGACGCCATTTGCTCCGCGCTTGTACGATCTTTCCGAGACCGTCGAGCCCGATCTTGAGCTCTTCCGCGATGAAGGCGCCCTTTCGCGCGTGCAATTTACGGGTGGCTCAACCGGTCTTCCGAAAGGCGCATGCCGTACCCATGGGCAGGATTTGGCGGAGATTCGGGTTATCTTGCGCTCGAACGCCATGCTCGAAATGGACCATCCAGTGGTTCTTATCCAGTGTCCGCTTGAGCACCATGGTGGCCATAGTTGGTTCATGTGCGCCCTTTCGGCTGGCGCGACGATTGTCATTTGCGGAAAGTTCGATGCGCGCGCCGTGCTCGACCAGATCGACGAGCATGGGGTGACGCATATGATTCTGTTGCCGCCGACGACGTATGTTCGCCTTGTTCGCGATGGCGGGGTGTCGTCGCACGATTTATCGACCGTTCGTATCGTGCAAAGTGCGGCGGGCGCGATGACGCCTGAAATCGTGCAAGCGATATACGGCGCGTTTCCCAATGCCGAAATCAACTATGGTTGGGGGCAAAGTGAAAGCGGATCCGGCATTACGATGCGTTTGACGCGCGAGATGCTGGAAGAGAACTCGCCTTTGCTCGATGCGCTTGGCAAGCCGATGGACGAAATGGACATTCGCATTGTCGACGACGAAGGCGACGATGTGGCACCCGGCGAGCCTGGCGAGGCTTTGGTTAAATCTCCTGCGGTCATGAGCGGCTATTACGGCCAGCCCGAGATTACGGCAGAGACCATTACGCCTGATGGCTGGCTGCATACGGGTGATATCATGCGCGTTGATAGCAACGGCTATTATTACCTGTGCGCCAGAAAAAAGGACATGATCAAATCGGGCGGCGAGAACGTTTTCATCAATGAAGTCCAAACCGCCATTTTGAGAAATCCCGATGTTGCCGACTGCGTGGTGTTTGGCACGAGCGACCCTGTGATGGGTGAAGCCGTTGCCGCCGTCGTGCAGCCAGTGAAGGGGAAGGTTCTTACGGCGGAAGATGTCCAAGAGGCTTGCAAGGCGTATATCGCGAGCTACAAAAAGCCTCGCTATGTCTTGTTCGTCGATGATTTGGGTCGTGACGATGCAGGAAAGATTCGAATGAAGAACGTCGTTGCCTATTTTGACGCCCACATCGAGAAGTAGCCGTTCTTCCTGAATGCCGAATTAAATTATTTAAGAGACGCTGTTCTTTTGGGCAGCGTCTCTTTATTTTGGCACGCTTCTTGCTAATTGATTTTCAGATTCGCAGCGCAGTTATGCGATGCCGTGAACGTTAAGCAAGGATGCGGGAAACAGAGGAAAGGAAAACCATGGATTTCGCCCTTACCGAAGAACAAGAGTTGCTGCTCGAGAGCGTCGACGAGCTTATGGAGCGCTATGGCACCGAGCAGTATTTCAAGGAGTGCGACGAGAAGCATGAGTGGCCGACGGAATTTACCGACGCGCTGCTTGAAAACGGCTTCCAGATGCTCGGCGTCGATGAGAAGTTCGGCGGTACGCCCGTTGACGTGACGACGCTTATGCTGGTTTCCGAGCGCATTTGCAAAAATGGCGCCCCCATCTATGTGTATGGCAACCTGTGTGCGCTCAAGGATATGACCGAATATGGTTCTCCCGAGCAGCAGGAGCAGTGTTTCGCTGAAGTTATGGCTGGTCGACCGGGCTTCGTGCTTGGCTTCACCGAGCCGGGTGCAGGCTCCGATTCGAGCTCGCTCGCTTCTACCTATGAGCGCCGTGACGGCAAAGTGTACCTCAATGGCAACAAGTCGTTCATGACCAATGCCGTGAATTCGAAGTACATGCTTTGCGTTGCACGCAATGCGGCCGACGATCCGAATCTGCGCGAGAACCGCTCTAAGTTCAGCATGTGGTGGGTACCCCTGCGCGACGACGAGGGCAACCTCACGCCGGGCATTTCCATTGAGCCGCTCGAGAAAATCGGCTGGAACATGGGCAACACCTGCGAGCTTCACATGGAAGACGTCGTCCTCGAAGAGAAGGACCTCGTGGGCGTTGAGGGCAACGGCTTCATGCAAGCAATGGTGAACTTCGAGGTCGAGCGCCTTATCGCATGCGCCCAGAGCCTCGGCGCCGCCGAGTGCGCCTTTGAGGATGCGACGCATTACGCAACCCAGCGCGTGCAGTTTGGCAAGCCCATTGGCAAGAACCAGCTCATCCAAGAGCACATCACCGAGATGTACATGAAAATCGAGAACATGCGCAACTGGGTGTACAAGACCGCTTGGAAGATCGACAACGGCGAATCGGTGCAAATCGATTCCGCGGTGGCGAAGCTGTATTGCGGCCGCGCGGCGTTCGAAGTGTGCGACACCGCGTTGCAGGTCATGGGCGGCATCGGCTACACCAAGGACTGCCGTATTTCTCGTCTGTGGCGCGACCAGCGCGTCTACCGCATTGGCGCTGGCACCGACGAAATCATGATCCATATTGCGGGTCGTGCTATTCAGAAGCTCTATCAGGACTAATTTGAATCGCGGGCGTGTGTCGCTCGCGTGAAAAGCCCATGAAGGGAAGCCTGGCGCATGAGGCACGCCAAGAGGGTTCGCGCGCTTCGATATGCGAGTAAAAACCGAGGGGCTGAATGCTTCCGGGCTTCCGTGTAACAATGCGGTTCCGCGTGCAACGTGCGGTGGAATCGGAAGAAAGGGGAACGACATGGCTGAATTCTTTGATCCGATGGGTGACTTGCTTGCCGAGCAGGCGCAGGTTGACGTGCTTGTCCAGGATTTCTCTGAGGAAGACTGGAACAAAATGGCGGCGTATTGCACGACGTGGAAGCTGAAAGACGTCATTGCCCATATCGCGTTTTTCGATTATTGCGCCGCAGAGCTGCTTAACGGCCGTGGCGAGAGCGTGAACGCCGTTGCCGATGCGTTCAGCGACCAGGACGAGCATTACCATGTTTTGAAGTGTCAGGACATGACCGGCGCCGAAATTCTTTCCTGGTGGCGCGAGCAGCGTACCATCATGAATGAGGCGTTTATTGCAGGTGGCCCGAAGAGCCGTGTTCCTTGGGCGGCCGGTATTCCCCCCATGTCGAATCGTTCGCTCGCTTCCGCGCGCCTTATGGAGCTTTGGGCTCACAGCGTCGACATTTACGACGCCCTCGGTATTGAGCCCGTTGTTAAAGATCGCATTGCCTCCACGCTGTTCCTCTCGTGGCAGGGTCGTCCGAACATGTACAACGTGAATGGCCTTACTTTCGACCCCGAGGTTCCGATGTACCTTGAGCTCACCTTGCCCTCGGGTGAGGTGTGGGCGAAGGGCGACCCCGCAAGCCCGAATTACATCAAGGGCACTGCTCGCGATTGGGCGCTTGTGGCTATTCGTCGTCGTAATTGGATGGATACCGATCTTGAGGTTGTGGGCGATGAAGCTCGCACGTATGCCTCTATCGTTCAGACGTACGCCGGCCCCGCGGATCCCGCTCCCGAGGCAAAGAACCAGCGCTAATCACCCTCTTCGCTCCAAGGCCAGGTCGCAAGACCTGGCTGCGGCGAGGCCCCGGCCAGACAGGGGGCCTCGCCGCAGCCAACTCCTTAGGGCTGTATTGTATGCGCGATGCGAATCGTAGGCGGCGTGAAGCCAGAACGCCGTTAGTTGCCTTGCGCTTACCAAGCTTGTGCAGAAGTGCCCCGCAGTTGTCGGGGCACTTCTACGTTTGGGGGCGCGTAGACGCCGCTCGCGCAACGATGGTGAGTGTGACACAGTTTTTAATTGACGATGGGGGAGGGGTCTCCTATCATACGGCTCATCCCTTCGGGCTTGCATTGACGCCTGTTAGGGATTTGTCAATGCGAATATGTCAATAAGAGTTGCGTTTTGCTTGGAGGACGACGGGGCGGACGCGTCTTTGGTGAAGGAGGCGGTTCCATGGCAGGTCATGGCCGTACGAGCTGGGATGACGTTGCCGTGGTCACGGTGTCGATTCTGCGTCTTGTCGCGCGTTACGAAAAGCAAAACGGCGAGCCTGCTTCGCTTTCTCGTCGAGAGATGGCGAAAGTTGTCGGCGTGAGCGAATATCGCGTGCATGCGGCCATTCGCCGACTTGTCGGGTCTGGCCTCGTAAACAGCGAAGCGCGATATCGCGACGACGGCGGTCGTTTGGCGAATGCGCTTTCTGTCACCGATGCTGGCAGAGCTTTTTTGGTGGGTATCGAATAAGCCCAACCGAGCAACGCAAAAGAATTATGGAATGTGTCGCGCGGCGTTGCTGCGCGATTTTTTGTTTACGGCGAAAATTCGGCCGTGGACTGGTTGCGCGGCTATTCCTCGATGGAATATTTCATCGGAAGAGGATTGCATTCGTCCCGCTTGTCGCAATCGTCGCAATCGGCGGCGACTTCGGGGGCGATTTCATCCCATTCGACGGGGGTGCATCCGATGAACTTGTAGAACCCCACTGCATAGCCGCGAGCGACGAAGCGGAGTTCGCCGTAGCGTTCCCGCGCAGCCTTCATGAGCGCTGCGCCCACGCCATGGCCGCGCAGCGATTCGTCGACGACGATTGGGTTGACGTGTGCGATGCCGTCGTAGATGCGGAGGCGGCAAAATGCCGCGATGCCGCCAGAGAGATGCGTCGCGACAAGCGTGTCCTCGAAACCGTCGAGCGTGCCCATGTCGGCCGCCTCGCCCATGCGAATAATGGCGGGGTAATCCGCTGGGGTCGACATGCGTATTTCAGCTATGGCATCAATTCCGTAAGGCATTTCGTGCTTCGTCAGGGTACTCAAATCCAACGCGTCCGTTTCGTGTGTCTGTACGATGCCGTCTCCTGATGTGTTCATGTTTGTCCCCCAGAAAGAATTAAACGGCATTTCTGGCATATGCTAGCGGTTATATGTCAAGCATATTTTGTGCCAGAATGTCATATTTGTTCGACTCTTCAGAAATTCATAGTCAAATTCGATGCTTTTCGCCTTTATATGCCACCTTAAATAGATAGAATATCAGATGCGGAATTGCATAGTGCAATGTAAACGGCTTAACGACCCGTGCGTCCTCGGACGCGCGTGCGTGAAACCGGGTCGGAATAGGTGGGTCTGAACCAAAGCGAAGGGGGCGTTCGTGGCTTCTGGTACTTTACGACGGGTTTAACGCCGAGAGCGTCTACGAAGACGAAAACGCGTCTTGCGCCCGTTTCGATGCAGGGTCTTGAAGTGCTTGCGTTGCCGGTTACCTCGCTTCCTGATCGCATTGCCTCTATGGCCGAGTCGAACCCCCTGCTTGAAATCAATTACGAAGACGATTTGTTCAGCTACGACGCCCTTCCGAGCGAGTCGGCGTTCGAAGAGGCGAAGGAGCGCGCCGAAGCGAAGGCGTACGATGTTACGGGTTGGTCGGCGCCTCGCCATACGCTTGGAATCGCGGGCGCAACTGAGTGGGACTTTTCTCGCATCCAAGACGAGTGCATAGAGACCGAAACGCTGCATGAATTTCTGCACCTTCAGGTGACCGATTTGCATCTGAGCGCTTGTGACCTTGGGGTTATGGACGCGCTTATCGAAAACGTGACCGATGATGGGTATTTCGTTGGCGACGTTGGCATGGTGGCGTTTGAATGCGACGTTGAATATGCTCGCGCCGAAGAATTGCTCGAAGCCCTGCAACGCCTTCAGCCGCGAGGCGTCGGTGCCCACGATGTGCGTGAGTGCCTGAAGCTGCAAATTCCCGATGATGAGCCGCATCCTGAAGTTATGTCGGAGCTCATAGAGGGCTACCTTGACGACCTCGCTCAAGGCAGGCTGCCCGCAATCGCTCGCGAGCTTGGCGTGTCCGTTGATGAATTGGCCCGCATGAAACGCGTGGTTCGCGGCATGAACCCCCGTCCGGGCTCGGCGTTCTATCAGCGCCCCGATTCGCGCTACGTCACCCCCGATATCATTGTGCGCCGTAAAGGGTCTGATTTCACCGTCGAAGTAGTGGGCGCCTCCCAAAACTGCCTGGCGCTGAATGCCGAGTATGTTGCGATGATGGAAGAGGATGGCCTTGCGGGCGAGGCGGCGGCGTATTTGCGCGAGAAGCGCGAGGAGGCCGATTCATTCTTGCGCAATCTCGAACAACGCCGTCAGACGTTGCAGCGCTTTGGGGCCTTTTTGGTGGAGCGACAGTTCAAGTTTTTCCTTACGGGCGGATCGGCGCTTGCTCCACTTACTATGCAGCAGGCCGCCGATGCCCTTGACATTCATGTATCTACGGTGAGTCGAGCTGTGCAGGGGAAATATATCCAGACCCCATGGGGAACGTTCCCGCTGAAAATGTTCTTTACTCGCGCTATGCCGCGGGTGTCGTCGGGCATGGGCCTTGGCGCGCAGGCGACAACGGGTGCTGTTTCGTCGTTTGAAATCAAGCAGATAATCAAAGAGCTTATCGCTGCAGAGGACAAGAGCCATCCATTGAGCGATGCGAAGATATGCGCCGCGCTGAATGAGAAGGGTATTGGGATAAAGCGTCGCACGGTTGCGAAGTATCGAGAGTCTCTCGGCATTGAAGCGCAGTCGCGTCGTCGATGGTCGTGCGATTCGTAGCGGACGCGCGCGACGTTGCGGGACGATGAGCCAATTGGGGGAGCCCGCATAGGGGTAATGGAGAAGAAGGGGTGTCGATGTACGATCAGAAAAGCCAGGTTGAGGCATGGCGCAGATTTATCGCGACGGGCGAAATCGACGAGAACGTTGTTCGCCCCGAAATCGCGCGTTCATGGAAGCGCTGCCGAGCGGCGGGCGTGAATCCTTGGTCGAGCGACTTTCCCTCTATGGATGAGAAGCTACTTGCCGAAAAGCAGCGGGCTTACGCGCATTCCCTGGCGGCAAACATGCCGGTTATGCGCATGTTGGTGGCTTTGCTGAATTGCAACGTCTCGCTCATGGATCAGGAAAGCTTCGTGTTCGGTTTCCAGTCCCCTTTGAGCTACTACCCGCGCACCTTTGGCACCTACGTGCTTGAGGAAGTCGTGGGAACGGGAAACGCGACCATTGTTCCTTACGAGAAGAAGCCCGTACGCGCCGATGGCTTCGAGCAGTATAGGGCCATTTCTCAAACCTATTCTGGCGTGAGCGCCCCCTTCCTCGATAATCGAGGAGTGTATTTCGGCGCCATGAATCTCAATAATCCGTTTGGCATGCTTCCCGAATGCGCCCTTGATATGTGCGCGACAGCGGTCGATTTGGCCAATGAACTCTTCCTTGCCGGTCGTGGCATGTGGGCGAAGCTATCGACGGCGGAGTTTTTCAAGCCGCTCGTCCGCCTTATGTCCCAGCCGGTGCTCGTCCTCGATAGGCGTGGCAACGTGCTTATTGCGAACGAGGCGATGCATTCTTATATTCCTCGTTATGAGACGTTTTCCTATGGGTCCCAATCGCTTTCCGCTTACCTCTCGAAGAAGACGGGCGTGAAATACGTGCTCGAGTCGCCCGTGAAAGAAGGCGAGCCCTTGCCCGTGGTATTCAAGGAGGGGCGAAAGAAAGAAGAGCGCGAATTGGCGCTTTTGAATCGGTCGGCGGTCGACGTCGGCAATGGGCTCTCGTTCGTTGTGTGCGTGTTCGATGTGCCGTCCGTTGGGGTTGACTCTTCTTCAAAGTCGGGAAAGGGCCAGGCATCGAACGGGGGAGGAACTCGCGCAGAGGGGAGCCGCAAGTCGCTTGGCCGCGCTTCGGCGAAAGACGTTGTCGACTATATTGGCGAATCGCCCGCATGGGGCAAGGTCGATAAGCTCGTTCGCAAGGTGGCGCCCATTAAGACCAATGTCTTGCTTTTGGGCGAGACGGGTGCGGGCAAAGAGGTCGTGGCGCGAGCGCTGCATCGTATGTCTGGACGCAAGGGGCCGTTTGTCGCAATCAATTGCGGGGCGATTCCCCGTGACCTCTTCGCGGCTGAGCTGTTTGGTTACGAGGCTGGCGCGTTTACGGGAGCTAAAGAAGGCGGTTCAATCGGAAAGATTGAAGCGGCCGAAGGCGGAACGCTGTTTTTGGACGAGATTGGCGAAATGCCCCTCGATTTACAGGTGGGCTTGCTGCGCGTCATTCAGGAACAAAGCGTCACGCGCCTTGGGTCGACCGAGCCGCATCAGCTTGACGTGCGTTTTCTTGCTGCCACGAATCAGAACGTTCGAAGCCTTATTAACGAGCGCCGTTTCCGTGCCGATTTGTATTATCGCCTGAGTATGGTGGAAATCTCCCTGCCGCCTTTGCGCGAGCGCGAGGGCGACGTGGCCTTGCTGGTTGAGCACTTCAATCGCGATTTGTCGGACTCGCTTCGTCTGCCGTGCACTCCTCTGCCCGAAGACGTTATGAAAGCGCTTGCGAATTACACCTGGCCCGGCAATGTGCGAGAGCTGCGCAACGTTGTCGAGCGCAGCCTTATTATGGCGGGAGAGGGTGCCAAGGTGACCCTCGAAGATTTGCCCGTTCATGTCGCGAACGCCGTATCGGTGGGCATGTCGTTTGAGGGCCCGGCGCTCTCGATGGCGGCGGTCGCTGGGCAGTCTGGACGTATGCCGTCCGCGGGCGCGGGCTTGCCAACGGGTATGTATTCGCCTTCGACGGCGTTCGAGCGCGCTGGGGCGGGAGCGTACGATAGGCCGTCGGCGGTAGGATATGGCTACCAGGCGTCGGCTCCTTTTGGCGAGGCTGCTTCTGAGACGTCGCCCTTCGGCGGTGCGGCTCCGTACGGCGGCGGCTTCGATGCGATGGCCGGTTTTGGATTGCGCGCGGCCGATGGGGCGAGTGAGATTTCGGCGGGTTGGCAATCGGGGGAATCGTATTCGGGGCAAGACCAGGATGCTGCTTTTTCTGCTGCCTCAAGCGCGGGGTTCCCTGCCGGAACCTCGAGCGCATTTCCTCAAGATGACGATCCGGCAGAGGCCGATCGCGCACGCATCGTCAAGGCGATTCGAGGGGCCGATGGCGATTTGCTTTTGGCGGCGGAACATTTGGGCGTGCCGTATGCCGCGCTTCGCAAGCGCATGGCTGAAGTTGGCATCAAGGTGAAAACCTCGATTGAAATCGAGTAAAACAAATGGCGGCCTCGTGCTTCGAGGCCGCCATTTGTGTTTATGGGCGCAGGCAATTATAGGCGCTAAGCGTAAGTCCGCTTAACTGTCCTTCGTGGGGTATTTCATGAGCTCGTCGATTGTGACGAACTTCCAGCCGTCGTGTACAAGTTTCGGCAGAGCGATGCGCAGGCCCTTGATGGTGTTCTCTCGATTTCCTCCGCCATCATGCATGAGCACGATATCGCCAGGCGTAACCCGGGAAAGCGCCGCCGCGATGCGGCTTGCCTCTGGTCGCTTCCAGTCGGTGGTGTCAACGTCCCATCCGATGTCGGCCACAATGAGGTCTTCAACGTTGCTCCATACCTCAGTGGGGAAGTTGCCTCCGGGCGCGCGCATCACGAAGCTTGGCTTTTGCCCGGTGGCGTCTTCAATCGCTTGAAAGCCCTTCGTGACCTCTTCGCGCTGTTGTTCGGCGCTCATATAAGAGAGATTCACGCTTTGGCCCTCGCCGGCAGCGTGGTCCCATGTGTGGGTCGCGACTTGGTGGCCTTCTGCAACTTCGCGTTTCACGATATCGACTCCGCTGCCCGAAATTCGATTGCCAACGGTGAAGAACGTTGCTTTCGCTCCATTGTCGCGCAGCACGTCGAGCAACTCGTTGGTGTCGTCCCATGGACCGTCATCAAAGGTGAGCGCCACGACCTTCTCGCCCCCCGTGTCGGGGTAGCAGCGTTTCATAACGGTATCGACGGGTTCACTTGCCACTTCGATGACCTGCTGTTTTCCGGAGACTTCACCCGTTTTGATCGTGCCTGAGCCATTTTGGCCTTGCTGGGCGATGATGTGCAGCGGCCCGTGGCCAATATCTTGAACGCCATGCGCGAGGGGCTGGTTTTCGGCGACGTGAGACGGCTCTTCGACGTCGGCCCCATTTGAGAAGTCGAGGCTTGCATGCCCGTCGAGTGGTGTGGCGGCGGCGGTGATGGGGTCGAGCGCCTGTCCGTCGAGCGTTGCTGAATAGGCCGTGCCGCCGCCTTCTTGCAACAGCTCGCCGTCAATATCGAGCATATTGCCCGCCGTTGCAGGCGACCCCGCTGCCTCGAATGCGTCGTTCACGGTTGCGGCGCGCGGCAGCTGCAGTGCTTGTCCGTTCACTATGATGTCGATAGGTTTGGTGCTTTGCCAATGCACGATGCCGAAAGCGACGAGCGCAAGCACGAGGCAGGTGCCAACGATGGCGATTGCCGCTTTCGGGGGCTTGCTTGGATCCATTGTTCGGGCGGCGGGCTTCTGGTTGCGGGACGTGCGCGAATCGGCGGCAGTTTGTTCGTGGGGCGTGCGCGAGCCGGTGGAAGCCTGGTTGCAGGGCATGCCCAGTTCAGCGGGAGGTTGCTTGCGCGTCGTGCCCGGCTCGGCAGGGGGCTGCTTGCGT
Source organism: uncultured Slackia sp. (assembly GCA_934661005.1). Classification (GTDB taxonomy): domain Bacteria; phylum Actinomycetota; class Coriobacteriia; order Coriobacteriales; family Eggerthellaceae; genus Slackia. The sequence continues at coordinate 67,150 of CAKUIK010000001.1, read as the reverse complement.
GGCATGCGCGGCTCGTTCGGGCGAGGGCGCGCGTTGGAGGGAGACTGCGCGTCGGCGCGGTTTGCGGGTGCTTGGCTTTTCGCTTGCGACGCGATTGATTTTTGGGCCGGGCGAGGGCGAGCATGCGTGCGCGTGCGTTGCATATCGTGGTTATCGGGAAAGTCGTTATGGTGCGACACTCTCGCTCCTCGGGTAATAGGCGGCTTATATTCGGCGTTTGTGGCACCTTCAGTGTAGCGCGTCGAGCGGCCAGAAAGGTAACGGCTTGCTTTCTTCAAAAGAGTTTGGGACATCGAGCGCAATTTTCGGTATTCAGCTTTGTTGTGAGGTTATGTTAAGGTTTCGAACACTTGCATGTGCTTTTGGTTGTTGACCTCGAAAGGGGCGATAATACGCTGCATGAATAAACGCAAAAACACACCCCAAAACCAGGGCGCCGCTCCCCAAGGGATGCGTCCTGTCTCCGTACGCCGCAATGCTCGCGGCGCAAACACGTACGCTTCCATGGGTGCCCCTGCGGGAGCAGGCTATGGTGCGCAGGCTTACTCGCGCGATTTCTATCAACCGCCCAAAAAACACAGCCGAGGCCCCATTATCGCACTTATCGTGGTGCTGGCCTTGACCCTTCTTGTGGGCGGCGCGGCATTTGCCGGCGTCGTCTACATGAATTCCATTGGCGACAAGCTTCATGCAGATGTGTCGGACGAATTGAAAGCTTCCCTTTCGAGCGAAACGGTGCAGCCGGGCGAGCCGTTCTATTGCCTTATTATGGGCGTTGATAAATCTGAGGAACGCGAGCAGAGCGCCGAGTTCGCGGGTGATACGTTCCGCAGCGACTCAATGATTTTGGCCCGTATCGATCCCACCCAGAAAACCGTTGCGCTCGTGTCAATCGAGCGCGATACCTATGTGAACATCGAAGGCTATGGTCCGAACAAGCTTAATGCCGCTGCATCGTATGGCGGCGCTCCGCTCGTCGTGAGCACGATTTCCAAGTTTGCCGGCGTGCCAATTTCGCACTACGTATCCGTTGACTTCGACGGTTTCAAGGCCGCGGTCGACGGGTTGGGCGGCATTGATGTTGACGTTCCCATGACTATTGACGATGACGAAGCAGGCGGCCGCGTTGAAGCGGGCCAGCAAACGCTCAATGGCGACCAGGCGCTTATTCTATGCCGCAGCCGCCACGCATACGACGATTATGGTTCGGGCGACTATTACCGCATGGCCAATCAGCGTATGGTGCTCGGTGCAATCGCGAAAAAGCTTATGTCCGCCGACGTTGTTACCATGACTAACACGCTTTCCGCCATGGCTGAATACATCACGACCGACATGGAAGTGTCTGACATTATTTCCGTTGCTACCGATATGCGCGGAATCGATGTCGACAACGATATTTGGTCGGCGATGAACCCCACATATTCGTCGTACGAAAACAATATTTGGTACGAATACAGCGACAACAATGCCTGGCGCAAAATGATGGAACGCGTTGATGCCGGTTTGCCGCCGTATGAAGATGAGGAGCGCAACTCCAATACTGGTGGAACCCTTGATGGAACCGTGACCGGTGTTCAGGAAACAGGCGGCCTGCTTTCGGGGTCGAGCTCTTCATCGGGCGGATCGAGTTATGGCGGCTACGATTCGAGCGCGGGTTCTGGCTACGGTTCCGGCACGAGCTATGGTTACGAAAGTGCTGGGTCCGGTTCGGGTTATGCGGCATCGGGCTCTTCCGATTACGGCTATGGCTACGATGCCTCAGGCGCCGGTTCGGCGTATGGGGGCGACGGCGCATCGGGCGGTGGAGCGAGCGCATATGACGGCGCATCGAGTTCAGCTGGCAGCGCATATTAACGACAAAGATCAAAGGCGGCTTTGGCCGCCTTTTTTCATGGGGAACCTTTCAGGAGGTTTTCAGTGCTATGGGCTTTTGTAGAATTGTCCGCGCAGCGCTTATCTTGCCTGATAGCATAATTATTCGTTTTGCGCGTTCGTTGGGCGCGCCGCTTTTAGACGTTCGATAGCAAGGAGCAAACCCATGGCCCCTCGGCACCGTAGCTCTTTCGATTCTTTTTCGGCAGGCGAATCGCCTCGCCGGTCAAACACTCCGCGCCGCAATGACGATGCGTCACGCCCCCAGGCTTCAGCCGCCCGTTCCTATTCGCGCGCCGCGTACGGCGACACGGGTACGCGCCAGCGTGCCGCGTCGTTTTCGCGCGACTCTACGCAGGCGGAATACGCGCGCATTCGAGCAAGGAAGAAGCGCCGGAAAATCATTGGCGGAGTTGTGGGCGCGCTGGTCGCGGTGCTGCTTGTGGGCGGCGGTGCGGCGCTTGCGTATATGGGAATTCTCAACGGCAAGCTGAATTTTGGCATTGACGACGAAACGCGCGGCGCGCTTGTCGACAAGTCCCTTTCCGAGCCGTTCTACATGCTTCTCATGGGTACCGACAAGTCGGAAGATCGCGATGCGAGCGGCGAATTCGGCGATACATATCGCAGTGACTCTATGATGCTTGCGCGCATCGACCCCCAGCAAAAGAAGGTGACGCTCGTTTCCATCGAGCGCGATACGCTGGTCGATATTGACGGTTACGGCATCAATAAAATCAATGCCGCGTATGCGCTTGGCGGCCCGTCGCTTGCGGTGAAAACGGTTTCGGAATTCGCGGGCGTGCCAATCTCGCATTATGCGGAAATCAATTTCGATGGCTTCAAGGCTGTTGTTGACGCGCTCGGCGGCGTCGATGTGAACGTGTCTATCGATATCGATGACCCAGAAGCGGGTGGCAGCTTGTCTGCGGGAGAGCAGACAATCAATGGCGACCAAGCGCTTATTCTGTGTCGCAGCCGCCATGCATACGAAGACGCCGGTTACGGCGGTGGCGACTACTATCGCGCGGCGAACCAGCGCATGGTGCTGGGCGCGATTGCGAAAAAGCTGCTGGCTAGCGATCCCGCAACCATGGCGAGCACCATTACTGCACTTTGCGATTACGTTACCACCGATATGTCGGTAAGCGACATCGCCGCCGTTGCTAATTCGATGCGCGGCATGGACCCGTCTACCGATATCTACTCGACAATGAACCCGACTACGTCTTCGTATGAAGATGGCGGTTGGTACGAATACAGCAACAACGAGGCGTGGGCGGCCATGATGAAGCGTATCGACCAGGGTCTTTCGCCTACGCCCGACGAGTCGGCTTCAATGAATAACGGCGGTGTGACCGACGGCAGCATCGGCGGAGAAGCGGTTGCCCAAGCCGTTTTGAGCGGCGAGGAGTCGAGTCTTTCCGATTATGGCCACGGTGAGCAGGTCGAAGTGCAAAACGGAAGCGGTGTATCGGGCGTTGCTGCCACGGCGGCGAGCGCGCTTACGAACAAAGGCTACGATGTGACGAACACGCTCGATGCCGATTCGTACAATTACAGCAAGACGCTTGTGATTTATGACAAGGGAACCGATGAAAGCGTCGCTAAGAGCATTGCCAATTTGCTCGGTTGCGGCACGCCTACCGTGAATGACGGCAGCTATACCTACGAAGGGTCCTATTTGGTCATTGTCGGCAAGGACTACAAGGGATAGATGCGTTTCCGTCAATGCGGGGCGTTGAAGAATGCGGCATCGCCGAATAATGCTTAGGCGTCTTTGGTGAGGCGAAACCTATGAAAACGCGGCCGGGGCATTGTGCCTCGGCCGCATTGCGTATAGGGAAGTTTTTTCGGTGCAAACCAACCTGGCCTTACCCCAGGTTATCCCAACGCTCGTCGAATTCCACGCGCTCATCCCAGGCGGCGACCCATGTGCGAACGGTTTCGACGAACGCCTTCGCCGCCATGGAGGCGCGGTCCCACGAACGCATGACGATTCCAAGCTCGCGGTGCGTGGGAATTTCCAGTTCGATGCGGGCGAGCTGGAAGGGCGCCTTGCGCAGAATGAGCTTTGGGAACAGGCTGTAGCCCAAGCCTTTGTTCACCATGCCCATAACGGCAAAGTCGTTGTCCATGACGAACCTCGTTTTCGGCACGACTTCGTGGCGGTCGAACACCGCGTCGAATTCGGTGTAGCCGGGGTTGCGGATTTTGATATACGGCTCGCTTGCCAGCGACTCGCGCGAGAAATATTCCTCCTGCGCGAGCGGGTGGTGCGGCGAGAGGGCAACGTAAATCGGGTCTTGCACGAGGGGTATCGTGAAAAACTTCTCTTGAGGCGGCAAAACCACGAATCCGCAGTCGAAGTCGCCATGTAGTACGCCGTCCTCAATGGACCTCTGGTCTTCGAAGCAAGCGAATTCGAGCTCCACTTTCGGATGGGCGTGCGTGAACTCGTCTACGATGCCCGGCAGCCAACGAATGGCGGTCGATGCGAATGCCGCGACGCGCACCGTGCCGCTTTCCAAATGCCTCACCTCACCGAGGCGCGCTTGGAGTGCTCTCTCGCTTGTGCACACGTCTTGAATCCAAGGCAAAAGGTTGCGGCCGTCTTCGGTGAGGCGAACGCCCGAATGGTCGCGCGCGAAGAGCGCCGTGCCCATTTCCGACTCGAGCGAGCTCATCATGTAGCTGATGCCCGCCTGGGTGTAGCCAAGCTGTTCCGCGGTGCTTTTGAAGCTGCCTGTCTCGGCCGCCAACACAAAGGCTTCATACTTCGAAGTCATGAAAACCTGCCGTTTCTCCTGCGATTCCCTACTTTACGAGTGAAATCAACGGGGTATAAGAAACTCTTTACCTATTACAAAATACTCTAGTTTTACTTTATTTCAATAACCTCGTAGTATACGCATCATCGGGAGATCGAAGTAGGCAATGGCGACCGCTGAAACGATGTCAAAAGTTCCCGTAAACACCCAAAACAAGCAAGCGGTTTCAAGGCTTTTCGATAAGGCCTTGAAGCTTCTTGCGCTTATTGAAGAAAGAGGACGGCTCAAAGTGACACAGGGTAAGAACATGGTATTCGCGGCATTTGTTGTGCTGCAGGCGATTTTCTACGGCGCGGACAACGTCGTCATGAAGGTTGCTTATGGCGAGATTTCTCCGCTGTGGTGCCAGACTCTGCGTTTTGGGCTGGCCTTTGCGTTGTTCATGCTGCTGTTTGGCAAGCAGATCGTCTCTGGCCTGCGCGGTTCTCGCGTAAGCGCGTGGCTTCCTGTTGGCATTGTGTATGCGGTCGCGTTCGTCGCGAGCTCGCTTGCCGTCGATATGACGAGCGCCACCAACGCAGGCTTCTTCATTTCGCTTCCGATGCTGTTCACGCCGGTGATCGCGCTCGCGCTTATGCGCCGCACGTACCGCCTGAGCACGTTGGTTCTGCAAATTGCGGTTCTTGCTGGCCTCTACCTTCTGTGCTGCAATGGTGGCGCGCTGTCGTTCGGCGTGGGCGAGTTTGTAGGCCTGGGCTCTTCGGCCCTGTTCGCGCTGGGCATCGTGCTTTCCGAGCGTGGCCTTTCCGAAATCGGCCCTGCGGCTATGTCGGCCGTGCAAACTGGCGGCGCGTTCCTGTTCTCGCTCGGCGGCGCCGTTGCGACTGAGCCCGCGCCGGTTTTCGGCACTGTTTCGATGGGTACGTGGGCTGCCGTGGCCTTCCTCGCCATCGCTGGCACGTGCGTGGCGTTTTGGCTGCAGAATAAGGCTCTCGAGCACATTCCCGCGGCAACCGTTTCGGTCATCCTGTGCTCCGAACCCGTTGTCACGGCTGTCATTTCCTTCTTCGTGCTTGGCGAAGTGCTCTCGGCCATGGGCATTCTGGGCGCCGCGCTCATCGTTGGCTGCACCGTTGCCGCTACGCTGCTCGATTCCCGGGCAGAAGAAGAGCAGGCCGAAGAGCTTCCCGCCTTCGATCCTGCTTTCGAGGTGGCACAAACTCGCACAAGCATGAATCATTCGCTGTAAACATTCGCACGGTCTTCTCTCTCTGGAGGTTGCGAACTTCCCCAAAGCACGCCTCCCAAGGTCGCGAATGTTTCTCAAAAGCCGCTCGAAAGGGCGGCTTTTTCATGCCCATTTTTGTTCCCGTGGGTGCTGTCTTTTCGAGTTCGCCACCTGTTAAATGCTCGTAGTGTTTAACAGGTTCAAGGCAGTACTATCAAAAAGAAACCAAGACGCAAAAAGTTTGTCGCATTCCGTTTTGCCTGTTCCGGCCCTTGTTGAAAAACTCTAAAACCAGAAACTCAACACAGTTCGTGAAAAAAAGTCTTGACTTAATTTCTCAATGTGTTTAAATTTTTCGTTTGCGTAATTAGCCGTGGAAGTATGCCCAAAGGGCTGCAGAAGCGGTAAGAATATCGTCTTTTTACCCCAAAGGAAGGAAGACCTGTGGCCAAGGCAGAAAAGACCGGCGCCGGCGTATACAGGGAGCGTCATTCGTTCGCGAAGATCCCTGGCATCGTCGATGTCCCCAACCTCATCGCCATCCAGACCGACAGTTTCAAGTGGTTCATGGAGGAAGGCATCACTGAAGCCTTCAACGACGTGTGCCCCATCGAGAACTCGACCAAAGATATGTGCGTCGAGCTCGGCGAGCATCACTTCGGCGAGCCGAAGTACACCGTCGACGAGTGCAAAGAGAAAGACGTCTCGTACCAGGCGCCCCTCTATGCCAAGATTCGTTTCATCAACCGTGAGACCGGCGAAATCAAAGATCAGAACGACCTGTTCATGGGCGATTTCCCGCTCATGACTCCTCGTGGCACGTTCATCATCAACGGCACCGAGCGCGTCGTGGTTTCCCAGCTCGTTCGCTCGCCCGGCATCTATTTCAGCGCCGAGCGCGACAAGACGTCCGACAAGACCATCTACGGCGCGAAGGTTATTCCTTCTCGCGGCGCATGGCTCGAGTTCGAGACCGACAAGCGCGACATTCTGTCGGTTCGCATCGACCGCAAGCGTAAGCAGCCGGCCACGCTGCTTCTGCGCGCCCTCGGCATCGCCGACACCCGCGAAGAAATCATCGATATCCTCGGCAGCTCCGAGATGGTGCTGCGCACGCTCGACCGCGACCCCGCGACCACCAAGGAAGAGGCGCTCATCGAGCTGTACAAGCGCTTCCGTCCGGGCGAGCCGCCTACGATCGATTCTGCGCGCACGCTGCTCGACGGCCTGTTCTTCAACCCGCAGCGCTACGACCTCGCCAAGGTTGGTCGCTACAAGGCGAACAAGAAACTCGGCTTCGACCCCGAATTCGACGCTTCCACGCTCACCATTGAAGACATCGTCGCAACCATGCGCTACATCGTTGCCCTTCACGAGGGCGAAGAGGGCTACCAGGTCGACGACATCGACCACTTCGGCAACCGCCGCATTCGCACGGTTGGCGAGCTCATCCAGAACCAGTTCCGCATCGGCCTTTCGCGCATGGAGCGCGTCGTGCGCGAGCGCATGAGCATGCAGGAGCCTGACGAAATCACTCCGCAGAGCCTCGTGAATATTCGCCCCATCGTGGCCGCCATCAAGGAATTCTTCGGCTCTTCGCAGCTGTCGCAGTTCATGGACCAGGCAAACCCTGCCGCAGGCATCACGCACAAGCGTCGTCTGTCTGCTCTGGGCCCCGGCGGTCTGTCCCGCGAGCGCGCAGGCTTCGAGGTTCGCGACGTTCACAATTCGCACTACGGCCGCATGTGCCCCATCGAGACGCCTGAAGGTCCGAACATCGGCCTTATCGGCTCGCTGGCGACCTTCGCTCGCGTGAACAGCTACGGCTTCATCGAGACCCCGTACCGTCGCGTTATCGACGGCAAGGTGACCGACGAGGTCGACTACCTCACCGCCGACGAGGAAGAGAACTATGCCATCGCTCAGGCCATGGAGAAGTTCGACCCCGAGACGCGCGTGTTCGGCGAGACCGTCGATGGCGTGTTCGTGCCGTCTGAAAAGATTCTCTGCCGCACCCGTGACGCCGACGGCGTCTTCGGCGAGCCTGAGGAAGTCGCTCCCGAGCGCGTTGGCTACATGGACGTGTCTCCTCGTCAGATGACTTCTGTCGCTACCTCGCTCATTCCGTTCTTGGAGCACGACGACGCAAACCGCGCCCTCATGGGTTCGAACATGCAGCGTCAGGCTGTGCCTTTGCTGCAGCCCCACGCGCCCTACGTTGGCACCGGCATCGAGCACCGCATCGCGGTTGACTCGGGCGAAGTGCTCGTTGCTCAGAACCCCGGCGTGGTCGACTACGTCGACGGCTCCACCATCATCATCAAGAATGATGAAGGCGAGTTCGACGAGTACCTGGTTCCGAAGTTCCAGCGCTCCAACCAGAGCGGCTGCATCAACAACAAGCCTATCGTGCGCAAGGGCGACGAAGTTCATGCGGGCGACGTTTTGGCCGACGGCCCCAGCTGCGATCACGCAGAGCTGGCGCTTGGTCAGAACCTCATGGTCGCTTACATGACCTGGGAAGGCTACAACTACGAGGACGCTATCATCGTGTCCGAGCGCGTTGTTGCTGAAGACCTGCTCACGTCTATCCATATTTCTGAATACGAAGTCGACGCTCGCGACACGAAGCTCGGCCCCGAAGAAATCACTCGCGAGATTCCGAATATCTCCGACGACATGATCGCCGACCTCGATGCCGACGGCATCATTCGCGTTGGCGCCGAGGTGTTCCCTGGCGACGTTCTGGTCGGCAAGGTCACCCCGAAGGGCGAAACCGAGCTCACCGCTGAGGAGCGCCTGCTGCGCGCCATCTTCGGCGACAAGGCTCGCGAGGTTCGCGACACGTCCCTCAAGGTGCCTCATGGTGCTGGCGGACGCGTTGTGGGCATCTATCGCTTCAGCCGCGAAAACGGCGACGACATGGCCCCGGGCGTCAACGAGCTCGTGCGCGTGTACATCGCTCAGAAGCGTAAGGTGCAGCAGGGCGACAAGTTGTCCGGCCGCCACGGCAACAAGGGCGTTATCTCTCGCGTTCTGCCTGTTGAAGATATGCCTTATCTCGCCGACGGCACGCCGATTGACGTTATGCTGAACCCGCTGGGCGTTCCTTCTCGTATGAACGTCGGCCAGCTGCTCGAATGCCACCTCGGCTGGGCTGCTAAGTGGGGTTGGTCCGACGAGGCCGAAACCACCGAGGCCGTCGAGGGCCCGAAGTACGTCGCGACCCCCGTGTTCGACGGCGCTACCGAGGAAGAAATCGTCGACGTCATTGGCAAGGCGAACCGCAACCTCATCAACCTGAACCATGCGAAGTATGGCGACATGGCTCGTGACGAGTTCGTGCCGCAGCTCAACGAGTTCGGCAAGACGTGGCTCTATGACGGCCGTACCGGCGAGCGCTTCCGTGAGCCCATCACGGTCGGCTTCCCGTACATCTTGAAGTTGGGCCACATGGTCGACGACAAGATCCACGCCCGTTCGACTGGCCCTTACAGCCTCATCACCCAGCAGCCTCTCGGCGGCAAGGCCCAGTTCGGCGGCCAGCGCTTCGGCGAGATGGAAGTTTGGGCGCTGTACGCGTACGGCGCATCCAACGTGCTGCAGGAGATTTTGACCATCAAGTCCGACGACACGTCGGGCCGCGTGAAGGCATACGAGGCCATCGTCAAGGGCGAGAACATCCCGCCCGCGGAGGTTCCCGAGTCGTTCAAGGTTCTGTTGAAGGAAATCAAGTCCCTGGGCCTCAACGTCGAGATGATCGGCGAAGACCACAAGGCTATCGACTTCGACGCAGCCGAGCTCGAGGCCAAGGCGGCCATGGCGAGCCGTCATCACAACGAGGGCGACGACGACATGCTCTCGAACATGATGAACGATGCTTCCAAGACCGAGAAGGAGCAGGCCGATGCCCTGAGCGACATCGCTGCCGACCTTCAGAGCATGATGAACGACGTGACCGACGCGAACCCCGATGTCGAGAGCCTGATTGGCTCCGATGAGCCGAAGTCCACCTTCGGCGAAGGAGAGGAAGAGTAAATGAGCGATTACGACGTGAGCAACTTCAGCGCCCTGCGCATCTCTCTCGCGAGCGCCGAGGATATTCGCAGCTGGTCGCATGGTGAGGTCAAGAAGGCCGAAACCATCAACTACCGCACGCTCAAGCCCGAAAAGGACGGCTTGTTCTGCGAGAAAATTTTTGGTCCCACCAAAGACTGGGAATGCGCCTGCGGCAAGTACAAGCGCGTTCGCTTCAAGGGCATCGTGTGCGAGCGCTGCGGCGTTGAAGTTACCCGCAGCAAGGTTCGCCGCGAGCGCATGGGTCATATCGAGCTCGCGGCTCCCGTGAGCCACATCTGGTACTTCAAGGGCTCCCCGAGCCGCTTGGGCTACCTGCTCGACATTGCCCCGAAAGAACTCGAGAAGGTTCTGTACTTCGCCAGCTCCATCGTGACCTGGGTCGACACCGAGGCTCGCGATGAAGACGTCGAGGAACTGCGCGACGAACTCGCCGCCGACCTTGAAGAGCTCGATGCCGAGCGCGATCGCCTGATCGAGGCCACCCGTCGTCTGTCCACGGAATACGTTCCGGAAGACGACGAGTTCGCCGACGAGATCGACGACGACGAGCGCATGGAGCCCGAAGAGGTCGAGGCTGAAATCGCCGACATCTATGACGAATACAACGAGCGCAAGGCTCTGCGCACCGAGGCGTTCGACGCATTCTTGAAGATTGTGCCGAAGCAGCTCGTGCCCGATGAGGCCCTGTATCGCGAGATGCGCATGAACTACAGCGACTACTTCCATGGTGGAATGGGCGCCGAGGCCGTGCGCGACCTGCTCGACGACATGGACCTGGAAGCTGTTGCCGAAGAGCTCAAAGACACCATCGAGAATGGCAAGGGCCAGAAGCGCGCCAAGGCTATCAAGCGCCTGAAGGTTGTTGACGCTTTCATGAAGAGCGACAACAAGCCTTCCGACATGATTCTTGACGTCATTCCGGTTATCCCGCCCGATTTGCGCCCCATGGTGCAGCTCGACGGTGGCCGCTTCGCAACGAGCGACCTCAACGACCTGTATCGTCGCGTGATCAACCGTAACAACCGCTTGAAGCGCCTGCTCGACCTTGGCGCTCCCGAGATCATCGTGAACAACGAGAAGCGCATGCTTCAGGAAGCTGTCGACTCGCTGTTTGACAACGGCCGTCGCGGCCGTCCCGTCACGGGTCCGGGCAACCGTCCGCTGAAGTCGCTCTCCGACATGCTCAAGGGCAAGCAGGGCCGCTTCCGCCAGAACCTGCTCGGCAAGCGTGTCGACTACTCTGGCCGTTCGGTTATCGTCGTTGGCCCTCAGTTGAAGATTCACCAGTGCGGCCTGCCGCAGCAGATGGCTCTGGAGCTGTTCAAGCCCTTCGTTATGAAGCGCCTGGTCGAGCTCGAGTATGCCGCTAACATCAAGGCTGCCAAGCGCGCCGTCGACCGTGGTGCAAGCTACGTGTGGGATGTCCTCGAAGAGGTCATTGTCGACCACCCCGTGCTGTTGAACCGCGCACCTACCCTGCACCGCCTGGGCATTCAGGCCTTCGAGCCCGTGCTCGTTGAGGGCAAGGCCATCAAGCTGCATCCGCTGGTCTGCACCGCGTTCAACGCCGACTTCGACGGCGACCAGATGGCTGTGCACGTGCCGCTGGGCAATGAAGCCCAGGCTGAGGCTCGCGTGCTCATGCTGTCCGCCAACAACATCAAGTCGCCGGCTCATGGCCGTCCGCTGACCATTCCTACCCAGGACATGATCATCGGTATGTACTTCCTCACCACGGTTCGCGATGGCTTCCCGGGTGAGGGCCGCGTTTTCGCGAGCGTCAAGGACGCGTTCGACGAGTTCGAGGCTGGTACGGGCGTTGATATTCAGGCTCGCATTTCGGTGCGCGCTACGCGCGACATGCAGATCGCGAAGTCGTTCAGCGATTTCGAGACCGTGAAGGCTGGCGAGCGTTTCGAGACGAGCATTGGCCGCATCATCTTCAACAACGTGCTGCCTGAGGACCACCAGTTCGTCAACTACGTTGTGAACAAGAAGGAAATCGGCCGCCTCATCGAAGAGTGCTCGAATCGCTACGACGTTTCCGATATGCCGGGCATTTTGGACGGTTTGAAGAACGCTGGCTACCACTACGCCACTAAGGCCGGCATTACGGTGTCCGTGTTCGACGCCACCATGCCGCCGAACAAGGCTGAGCTGCTTGCCGCCGCCGACGCCAAGGTCGACGCGATTGATGAAGACTACGAGATGGGCCTCATGAGCCCCGAAGAGCGCCATAAGCAGGTCGTTGACATTTGGAACGACACCACCGAGGAAATCGGCGAGGCTATGGCCGCCAACTTCGACCAGTACAACCCCATCTACATGATGGCCGACTCTGGCGCTCGTGGTAACATCAAGCAGATTCGCCAGCTGGCTGGTATGCGCGGCCTCATGGGCAACACCAAGGGTGGCACCATCGACCGCCCGGTTAAGTCGAACTTCCGCGAGGGCCTTTCGGTTTTGGAGTACTTCATCTCCACGCACGGCACTCGTAAGGGCATGACCGACACCGCTCTGCGTACGGCTGACTCGGGTTACCTGACCCGTCGTCTGGTCGACGTCGCGCAGGACGTTATCGTTCGCGAGATCGACTGCGGCACGCCCGAGGGTGTTCCTTACCCGCTGCACAACGACAAGGGCGAGATCGACGAGAACCTCATCGGTCGCTGCCTGCTCGAGGATACGGGCGATCTGCTCGCTGGCGAGTACATCACCAGCATGGATCAGCTCAAGGCGTTCGAGGCTGCCGGCATTGACACGATCGTCATTCGCACGGTCATGACCTGCCACGCTGAGCATGGCGTGTGCCAGAAGTGCTACGGTTGGGACTTGGCCACGGGCCGTCCGGTGAACATTGGTACTGCGGTCGGCATTATCGCCGCTCAGTCCATTGGCGAGCCTGGCACGCAGCTCACCATGCGTACGTTCCACGCCGGCGGCGTTGCTGGCGACGACATTACGCACGGTCTGCCTCGTGTTACTGAGCTTTTCGAGGCTCGCAAGCCTAAGGGCCAGGCTGTGCTCGCCGAAATCGCAGGTACCCTGCAGATTACCGGCGACAAGACCACCAAGACGCTCACCGTGCATGACACCGAGGGCAACTTCCGCGAGTACGTCGTTTCGGCTCGCGCGCAGATGCTGCCCGGCATCATCAACGGCTGCGCTGTGAAGGTTGGCCAGCAGCTCACCAAGGGTTCTGTGAACCCGCATGACTTGCTGCGTTTGACCGACCCGAACACCACGCTGCGCTACATCGTTGCCCAGGTCCAGGACGTGTACGTGTCCCAGGGCGTAGACATCAACGACAAGCACATCGAGGTCATCGCTCGCCAGATGCTGCGCAAGGTCGTGGTTATGGAAGCCGGCGATTCCGAGCTTCTGCCCGGCCGCCAGGTGAACCGCCACGAGTTCGAGCGCGTTGCCAACGAGCTTATCGCCGAAGGCAAGCAGCCTCCCGTGGGCCAGCCTCTGCTGCTCGGCATCACCAAGGCTTCGCTGGCCACCGATTCGTTCCTGTCGGCCGCGTCGTTCCAGGAGACCACCAAGGTTCTCACCGACGCCGCGATCGAGGGCAAGACCGACGTGCTCGCCGGCCTGAAGGAGAACGTCATCATCGGCAAGCCGATTCCTGCTGGTACGGGCCTTCCTCGCTACCACAAGGTCGGCCTCACCTACAAGGGTGCCCCCGTGCAGCCCGAGGGCGAGGAGCAGCTGCCCGATTACGCGCCGCGTGAGCTTCGCGAGATCGAAGACTTGCTGCCTCAGCCGCAGGATTGGTCGCTCGACGAGAATTACATGGGCGGCTACGGCAACTACTTCGGTGGCGGCAGCTTCCGCGGTGGCCGCGCCAACCAGCTCTCCGACGAGGACGCGCGTCTGTACCTCTACGACGACCTGGGCGTTTCGCAGCGTTGGGCTAACAAGTTCAGCGAAGCGGGCATCGAGACCGTTGGCGACTTGGTCGGCTACACCGAAGATGAGCTCCTGCGCATTGAAGGCATTGGCGCCAAGGCCATCGAGGAGCTCAAGACCGGCCTTTCTGAGCATAGCCTGAGCTATCTCATCGAGGACGACCTGGCTGCGTCCAACGACGATATGAGCCAGCTGCTCGACATGGTCTTCAGCCCCGACGACACGGTGCTCATCGGCGGCGATTCGCCGGCGACGTTCAGCACCGAAGGCGAGGAAATGCTGGGCGAGGCTTTGCCCCCGCGCAGCTACCATCGCGACCTGAGCGAGCTCGACGCCCTGCTGGGCGGCCTGGGCGACTTGGGCTTCGGTGAAACGAGCGAGAAGCACGAAGCTGAGTCTGACGAAGACGAAGAGTAACGTGCAAGTCGCATAAACGACATTGAATGCCGCTCCGGGAAACCGGGGCGGCATTTTTTGCGTTTGAGGCACATGGCGCCTGTCGCCGAGTTGGCTTGGTGGCGTCTCGTATCGCGAATCGGACGAAAACTGTGGCAAAGATACGAATGATGGAGCAGGTCGGCGTCCATGTGCCCCTTGCTGCTGCGCGCTTGTGTTAGGGTTGGGCAACGAATACGTAAGAAGCCGGTAAGGGCGAGAGAAGGTACGCGACATGGCGAGCGCTGGAAAGGCCAAAAAGAAGCAGCGAAATCTTGCGGCTTTGGAAGTCAGCGAGGAAATCAAGCAACGCGCGGCGGGCATGGAGAAGGAGCTCATTGCAGAACGCCGCTATTTCCATAAGCATCCCGAGCTGTCGCTGAAAGAGACAGAGACGGCGAATGCCCTTTGCTGGCGCCTTGCTTCCATGGGCATTGAATACACCCGCGTTCCCGGAAACGGCATTATTGCGACCATTAAGGGCACGGCGCCCGACGCCTATGATGCAGAGGGGAACCCGCGTCGTCGCATCGCGCTGCGAAGCGATATTGACGCGCTGCCCGTAACCGAACTGACGGGCGCTCCGTATGCGTCGAAAAACGAGGGCGTCATGCATGCGTGCGGCCACGACTGCCATATGTCCATGCTGCTCGGCGCGGCGCGCATTCTGTTGGGCATGACCGATGAAATCCATGGGGAAGTGCGTTTGCTGTTCCAGCCCGCGGAGGAATGCTCCGTTGGCTCTCGCATGATGATCAAAGCGGGGGCGCTCGATAACGTCGACACGATTTTCGGCACGCATATCTGGAGCGAAGTCGATGCGGGAACCATTTCATGCGCACCTGGCCAGCGTATGGCCAACACCGACTGGTTCCGTGTCGATATCAAGGGCGTGAGCGCCCACGGCTCCATGCCTCACAAGGGCGTCGACGCCGTGGTGGTTGCGGCCGAAATCGTGGTGGCCCTGCAGGTTCTCGTGAGTCGCGACATTTCCCCATTCGAACCCCTCGTCGTTACCGTGGGCGAAATTCACGGCGGCGAGGCCCGCAACATCATGGCTGGTTCGGCCTATCTTACGGGCACGATTCGTACATGGAGCGATAAAACGCGCAAAGCTATGCCCGAGCGCCTGGAGCATCTTATCCAGCGCTCGGCCAAGGCATTCAATGCGAAGGCGAAACTCACGTACCAAGAGGGCAATGCCGGCTTGTCGAACGATCCCGAGTGCGCCGAGCGCTGCCGCAAATCTGTCGTGAAGCTGTTTGGCGAAGAGGCGGTGAGCAATTACGAGGGCACCCTTGCAGGCGAAGACTTCAGCGAATACCTCGATATTGTTCCTGGCGTGTTCGTTTTCCTTGGCTGCCGCAACCCCGATGTTGATGCAGTTTACCCTCAGCACAGCGGGTACTATACGGTAGACGAGAGCGTTTTGAAGAACGGTGCGGCCCTCGCCGCGCAATACGCTATCGATTTTCTGGCAGAATAGCCTCGAGCGAGGGCAAGCGCGAAGCCCAATGGGTTGCGATGGTATCGATCAAGGGTCAAGGAGACTTCTATGGACGAGCAGCAGACGAATGATGGCCTATTGAGCGATGCCGATCGCGAGCTTATTGCAAGCGCGGCACGCTCGCAGAAATATGTCGAAACTCCCGTACCCGCAGAGCTTCTCGACGAGCTGTCGGACGACTTGCAAAGCCTTGCTTTCATCCCGTATGCGTCGAGGTCAAAGCTTTCGAGTTTGTATGGACCCGGCCTCGACTTCATGAGTCTTATTGGCGCCGACTGGCGCGAAGCGTTTTCCCAGGGCGCTTTGCGCATGCATAACGAGCGAACCATCAGCTTCCCGACGCATATCGAGATGGCGAACGGTGAGGCCGTCGAGGTTTCTATATCCGAGAATGCGCAGGAGGGCGGATCCGCGTGGTTTCTGTCGTACGTTCCCATCGTCGAGCATATGAAGCTGCGCCGTGATTGCATTGCCGAGGCACAGGCCGAGGCCGAAAAGCCCCGCCTTCCCAAAGAGCCGCTTCCTGCGCTTATGGAAGATGGCTTTGCGGGCATGCAAGAATCTGAAGACTACCTTGTGAACCCTGTTCCCCTCGCCGTTTTGAATGAGCTCGACTCGATGGATGCCGAGTTTTCTTCGTTCGTGTGGGTGTCGCAGCGTCGCAACGAGCAAATCGCCGAATACGAGCAGCGCAATATCGACGTGCTGGAATTGCTGAACCGAGATTGGGACTATGCGCTGTCCCATCGCGTGCTTCGTTATTACGAGGGCAAGGTCATTTTCCCCGTGAGCATCGTGCGCGACGATGGCGAGACGCTCGTCGAAGTTTCTATCAAGCGCGATCGCGGGGCGGAAAGACCGGGCGCGCTGCCGTGGCATGTCTGCTTCGTGGACAACTTCGCGCGGCAAAAGGTGCGTGCCGGGCGTGCGCTTTTCGATTGGGCCTACTTGGGCAATTTCGATGATGTGATTGAAGACCTCGCCGAAATGGCGCTCGCTGAAAAATGGGGCTTCGAAGCCGACGACGAGCCGAAGTCGAACTCGATTCTCAAGAGCTATCTCACGTACACCTTCTATAGGTTGCAATCTGAGGGCAAAGTGCTTGAAAACCGCGAAAGGGGAATCGCCGCATTCAATACGGGGCTCGTCGATGCGACGTACGAGGCGATTTACGCGTGCTTCTCCCCGTCGAATATGGAGCAGCCGTGGCGCTTCGAGGCGTTCTGCAAAGCGGGTTCGAGAATGTGGGGGAAGAAGCTTGTGGCTTCGTTTGAGCCTCTGCCGCAAAGAGCGTCGTATTTTGAGAAGAAGGACGACTTGCTTTTCGACAGAAACCGAACGCTCCAACGCGATGTCGACCACATTCTTCTCGACAACATCGATCGGTTGCCGAAGGCGTTTCTTGCCGAAGAGCTCCGTGGCGCAGACGATGCGATCGAGGCGCTCGACAAAACGATGCACGCCGAAGACGACACGTCGAGGCGCGCCGCATACGATGAGCTTCGCGAAGCCGTCGAGGACAACGTGAAAGTCAAGCGCAGGCTTATCAATAGGCTCGACGACGCCATCGAGCTTGCCCAAAAGCGCGTTGAGTGGAATTTCAAAACGGCGGTTCCGGCGTTCTATCCCACGAAGAACACAATGAGCCTGCTTCTTCCGCTCGACCTTACCGAAAATGAACAGCCCGACGTCGCGCTCGTCGTTGAGCTTATGGAATCGGGGGCCTACATTGGGCAAACGATTCTCACCATGAAGATGGCCTACAACAATGCGAGGCTCATTTGCCGGCCCGACAGCGACTGGCTCAACACGTCGCTGCGCCTTTCGTAAAGGAATATGAAGACGCCCCGCTTCGGAATGGAGCGGGGCGTCTTGCTTATGGGGGCGTTTGATTTCTCGTTGCGTCGCGACCGTCCTGCATCGATTCGTATAGTTTTTGCCGCTTGCGCACTTTAGGCGGCGAAAGCGCACGCATACCGTTAGAATGGCTTTCGAAACATGGTGGAAACTTTTATGAAGGCACGCCACAGCCTCGTTTTCGCTGAACGAACAATCGATTAGGAGCCCGCATGAACGCCGACCTCACGAGTCGTTATGGAACCATGGTCTTCTCCGATCACGTCATGAAGGAGTACTTGCCCTCTGACGTGTACAAGAAGCTTTCTGAAACCGTGAAGGAGGGCAAGCCGCTCGACCTTGATGTGGCGAACGCTGTTGCCCATGGCATGAAGGAATGGGCCCTCAAGCACGGCGCCACGCATTTCGCGCATTGGTTCCAGCCCCTTACGGGCATCACGTCGGAAAAGCACGACGCTTTCCTCGATCCGGTGGGCGATGGCACGGCAATCGTGAAATTCTCGGGCAAAGAGCTCGTTCAGGGCGAGCCCGATGCATCGAGCTTCCCCAATGGCGGCCTGCGCGCAACGTTTGAGGCGCGCGGCTATTCCGCATGGGACCCCACGAGTCCGGCGTTCATCAAAGACGAAGTGCTGTGCGTGCCCACGGCGTTTTGCTCGTATTCGGGCGAGGCGCTCGACAAGAAGACGCCGCTTCTGCGCTCCATGGCAACGCTGGACAAACAGACGAAGCGCGTGCTTGCGCTGTTCGGCAAAAACCCTGCTCACGTCACGGTCAATGTGGGCACCGAGCAAGAATACTTCCTTATTTCTGAAAAAGATTACGAGCGCCGCCAAGACCTCATCGTGTGCGGCCGCACGCTGTTCGGCGCACCGCCGTGCAAGGGTCAGGAGCTCGACGAACATTACTTCGGCGCCATTCGCCCCACGGTGAATTCGTTCATGAAAGAGCTCGATGATGAGTTGTGGGGCTTCGCGGTTGCCGCGAAAACCAAGCATAACGAAGTCGCGCCTTGCCAGCATGAGCTCGCCCCGGTGTTCTGCAACGCGAACCGCGCGGTTGACGAGAACCTGCTCACCATGGAAATGATGAAGCTGCTCGCGAGCCACCATGGCCTCGTGTGCTTGCAGCACGAAAAGCCGTTTGAGGGCATTAACGGCTCGGGCAAGCATAACAACTGGAGTTTCGGCACCGAAGCCGAGAACCTGCTCGACCCGGGCGATACGCCCGAGGCGAACCTGCAGTTCATCGTATTCCTCACCTGCGTCATCGAAGCGGTCGACAATTATCAAGACCTGCTGCGCATGAGCGTTGCGAGCTGCGGAAACGACCACCGCTTGGGTGCGCACGAGGCGCCGCCGGCCATTATTTCGATCTTCCTGGGCGACGAGCTTTCGAGCATCATCGACGCGCTCACTTCGGGCGAAACTGCCGCGCACACGCTGCGCGAGCAGCTCGACTTCGGCGTTGACGTGCTGCCGAACCTCGAGCGCGATACGACCGACCGCAACCGCACGAGCCCCTTCGCCTTCACGGGCAACAAATTCGAATTCCGCATGCCGGGTTCGAGCGTGAATGTGTCCGATGCGAACACCGTGCTCGATACCGCCGTGGCGAAAACGCTCAAGGAATTCGCCGACGCCATGGAGGCGCGCGGCGACATGGAATTCGAGCATGCCGCGCTCGATTGGGTTCGCAAGAGCCTGCAAGCGCATAAGCGCATTCTGTTCTCGGGCGACGGCTATTCCGAAGAGTGGCATGCCGAAGCCGAGCGCCGTGGCCTGTGCAACTTCGCCACGACTGCCGATGCGCTGCCGTGCTTCGTTGCCGAGAAGAATCTCGAGTTGTTCTCTGAGATGGGCGTGCTTTCGCCCGTCGAGGCGCGCAGCCGTTACGAAGTGAAGCTTGAGAAATACAACAAGCTCATGAACATTGAAGCGAACACCATGGAAGTCATGGCTCGCCGCACGTATTTGCCCGTGATCAGCGCGTATGCAACGAAAATCGCCAAGGGTATTACCACGGTGACCGCCGCGATGCCCGACGCTCCCATGTCGCACGAGCGCCGCGAGCTCAAGACGCTTACCGAGGGCGTGAGCGCGATTTACGACGGCCTCGATGCTTTGCGCGATGCGCATGTCAAGGCCGAGGCGATTGCCGATTCCCAAGAGCAGGCCAACGCATACGCTCATAAAGTGCGCCCCGCGATGGATGCCCTGCGCGCCGCCGTTGACGCCATGGAGCCTATTGTCGCAAGCGACTACTGGCCCGTTCCCACCTACGACGACATGCTGTTCTACTGCTAATTCCGCAAGCGCTGCGGCCTCCGGGCCGCAGCGTTGTTTGAAACCTCAGCATCGCCACACCTTCGAAACGTCGATGCAATGCACGTCTTCTAGACTTTGTCATATTGACGAATACGAGTCGGAAGAAGGGGCGCGCATTGAAAGTCCTTGTTGTCGATGCTGGGGCGCCAGAGCGTTTCGATTTGAAAGGAACGCTCGTTGGCCTCGGATATGAGGTTGTTGGCACGGCGCAATACGGTTGCGACGCCGCGCGGAAGGTCGCTTCCCTTGCGCCTGATTGCGTGCTTGTGGATGTTTGCGTACGTGAAAGCGACGGTATTGCGTCGGCGCGCGAGGTCGCTCAAATGCGTGCGTGTCCCGTCGTCGTGGCGTCCGATCCGTCGTGGTGCGATCTGGCGCACGAAGCATCATGCGCTGGCGCTTTCGGGTATATTGCCAAACCCATCGAGCCAAAGGCACTTGCGACTGTTGTCGCGGTTGCTGTGGGCCGATTCAACGAAAGCCTCGCATTGAGGGACGAGCTCGCTGCAGCGCGAGACCATATCGCAACGCGTCGTTCGGTTGATGGAGCAAAGCATGTGCTCATGGAATTGGGATTAAGCGAAAATGAAGCTTTTTCACGAATGAGAAAAGCCTCAATGGATACGAGAAGGCCCCTGAAAGATATTGCCGAGGCGATTCTCGTGAGCGGGAAAATCATAGGAAAGTGATTGCTCGCTGATATTTGATGAGGTGGATTTGCCCCGCGAGGGGCAGGGTTGTGCGCGGCAGTTTTTCTGCTTGTTATTGGAAGGCCCGCATTCCAGAGCGGAATGCGGGCCTTTGTGCTATCTGTCGAGTTGTGGGGCCTACAGGGCGTCGTCTCCCGTTTCGCCCGTGCGAACGCGAATTGCCTGGGCGACGTCGCGTACGAAAATCTTGCCATCGCCGAAAGTGTCGTTGCCCATGCTTGAAACCATTTCGTTCACAATGGGGTCAACTAAATCGTCCTGCACGACCGTGCGAACGGAAACTTTGGGGAGCATATTCACGCCTCGGTTGTCGTCGCGGGTGTATACCTGATGAAAACCCTTCTGGTGTCCATAGCCGAAGCCTTGCGTTACGAAGATGCCGTTGTTGGTGAACGCCGAGAACACGCGTTTCGCGCGTTCGATTTTGTCGCCGTTGATGATGATCTCTATTTCCTTCATTGTTCCTCTTTCCGTTGCGATTTCGCTATTACTATCCAAAAAGTCGCAGGTAGCGATCGGCCAGCTGCATGGTTCCCTCCATGTAGCCTTGCATATAGCCCTGCACGGGCGTTGAGTCTTGGTGGCTGCCCATCCAGGCCATCATTTGAATGCGGCGCTGCAGGATGAATGTGTCGATCTCGACGAAATCGGTGTCTGTGAATGGGAGGACCTTGCGATAGCCGTCGAGCCATGCGTTTACCAAGTCTGGTACGTCATCGCGTTCCTCGATGAAGGTGAGCGCGCCGGCAAGGTCGTGCAAATGCCAGCCGAAGCCGAAGTCATCGAAATCGATGACTTTAATCGTGTCGCCCTCGACGATGATGTTCGTATCGCGCAGGTCGGCATGGATGACTCCATAGTTGCGGTCGTTTTTCCCGTATCGAGCAAGGCGCGCTTTGATGATCTTGCAGCAGCGCTCAATTTTTTCTTCCGCCTCGGGATACAAGTCGGGATAGTCGCGCCAATTGCCCCAAATCGCATTCTCGCCAATCATGTTTTCGTAATCCCAATGGAAGCGTTTGATGTCTTTCGTGCCGTTCCAAATCTCGGTTTGCCTGTGCAGGTAGGCGGTTGTTTCTCCGAGCGTGCGGAAGTGCGCTGGAGCGGCCTCGGGGGAATTGTCGTGTTCGAGGGTTTCGCCGGTGAGGAATTCCGTCGCAATGCAGTAATACGTCGTTTCGGCTTTTTCGATTTGCTGAATGTATGACCCGTCTTTTGCGGGAATGGGGTTGGCGACCTTAAGCGGCGTGTAATCGTTGATCTGGCGCAGCCAGCTGATTTCGCTCTCGTATTCCTCGAGCTTGTGATAGCCGGGACGCCCAACGCGCAGCACGAAGAGCTTTTCGTTCGTCGAGGGATCGTAGACTAGATAGGTTGCATTCTCCGAAAAAGCGAGGAGCTTGACGGCAAAGGAAGCGGCGGGGTATTTCGCGGCGGCCTCTTTTGCCACCTCCATAAACACTTCGGGGTTCTCAAAATTGTTGGCCATGGCAACAATCCTTTCATGCGTGTCGTTCGTTGGTTGTTATTGAGGGTGCTCGGCTGTTTTCTCGAGCTTGGTAAGCGAGGCTTCAAGGGCGCTTGCAAACATGTCGAGGTCTGCATCGTCGAATACAAGCGGCGGGCGAACCTTGAGCACGTTGCCGTAAGGGCCGCAGAGCGAAATGAGCACATGATTTTTGCGAAGCTCTTCGATAAGGGAGACGGCGAAAGGCCTGTCGGACGTTTTCGTTCCGGGCTTGACGATTTCGACGCCGTTGAAAAGGCCCGCCCCGCGCACGTCGGCAAGTCGCGGATGAGCTTTCGCGATATCCGATACGGTGTTGCGCAGTTTTTCGCCCATATTTTGGGTGTGCATCAAGATGTCGTTTTGGCGAATGTAGTCAAGAACCGCTTGGGCCGCGGCCATGGAAACGGGGTTTCCGGCGAAGGTATTGAAGTAGGGATTGCTTTCTGCGAAGGCGTCGAGGACGTCGGCTTTGATGGCCATGGCTGAACAGGGGATACCGTTGGCCATGGGCTTTCCCATTGTCACGATGTCGGGCGTGATGCCATGGCGCGCAAAACCCCAGAATGCATCGCCCGTGCGGCAGAATCCAGGTTGGACTTCGTCAGCGATATAAAGTCCGCCTTCGGCATGGACCAAATCGACGACGCGCTTAAGGAATCCGGGCGTTCCCGGAATTACTCCGTCAGAGGAGAAAATGCTGTCGAACAGCACGCCTGCGAACTTGATGCCATGGCGGCGCATGTCGTTGATTTGAAGCGAAATTTGTTCGCACATCCAGGTTCCAAGATCGCCGCTTTCGAGTCGGAATGTGTCGGGCGAGGGAATCATGCGCATGGTTTGGCTCATGGGAACGTCGTTGCCGATCGAGGGCGAGAGTCCGGAAATGAGTGCCGTGTTTCCGTGGTAGGCCTCGCTGGTTACGATGATGCCTTCGCCGCCGGTGTAAAGCTGCGCGCAGCGAACCGCGAGGTCGTTTGCCTCAGAGCCCGAGCACATGAACATGATTCGATTGATTTCGCCGGGCATGGTCGAAAGAAGATCCTCGGCATAGTTCAAGATGTTCTCGTGAACGTAGCGCGTATGCGTGTTGAGCAAGCCAAGCTGCTTGGTTACTGCTTCTGTGATGGCGGGGTTGCTGTGCCCCATCGAGGGAATGTTGTTGTACATGTCGAGGTATTCGATGCCGTCGGCGTCGAATAAGCGCGTACCGCGGCCTTTTACGAGGTGAAGGGGCTCTTGATAAAAAAGTCGGTAGCATGGGCCGAGGACTTCTCGTCGGGCGACGAGGTCGTGCAGCTCACCATGGAGGGCGTCGAGTTTCGACATGTCGAAACTATTCGATTCGAGAATTCCGACATTTTCTTTTCGAGAGCTCATTGGTATTTCCTTTCGATATGCGCTTCGGTGGTTCGTTGGTTTTGAAGTCCGATCGCGGCGTTTGCGGCGCGTCTGGCGAAAACGCGCCTTACGTTGCGCCGTTGACGAATTGCGCGTAATTGAGATCTGCGAAGCCGTCAACATACAGATCGGCGAATTCCATAAGCTCGGTGCGTGTGCCGGCGTTGTCGGAGTCGTAAATGCCGAGGGTTTTAAATCCAGCCTTTGCCATAGCCTGCAGCGCATAGAGTGAGTCGTCCACGCACCAGGAGCGAGCGGGGTCGACGTCGAGCCTGCTCGCAACATGTGCGGCGAATTCGGGATTGCTTTTTGATTGGCCTTCGTCGTCGGCTGAGGCAATAACGTCGAACAGGTCATAGATTCCCGTTCGCGTCAATCCGGCGCGCAGAAAGAGGATGGGGCTTGAGGAGGCGATTGCGAGCGACACTCCGTCTGCATGGAGCCTGCGCACCAGGTCGGCAGCGCCTTCGCGCTCTTGAATCGTGGTGCGATACTTCTCGAACAGCATTCGTTCGATTCGTTCGAGCAGCGCGTCGTTCGATTCTCCCAAACCGCACTCGGTGTGAAAGAAGGCCGCCGTTTCCGGCAATGTGTTCGCGTTCAGCATTTCGAGCTCTCGGGGGCCGAGCTCGAAATGGGCTTCTTGAGCGAGCTCGGATTGCATTTCGTGCCATGCGGGCATGGAATCGAGCAGGGTTCCATCGCAATCGAAAACGACGGCCTCAATCACGGTAGTACCTCCTTTTCCTAAGACGGCACGCGCGATGCGCTGAACGCCAGCGTGGTTCGCGCGTGCCGTCGGAGCTAGTTCAGCTCAGCTTCCGCGGCTTTGAGGGCGGCGAATTCCTCTTCGGGGGCATTGCCGACGAGGTGCTTCCTCGAATATGCGAAGAAGTAGACCATCAGCGCGGCGAGCACGCCCAGGGTGCAGCTTGCGGCGAAAGCGTCGACCGTGAAAGTGGAGATGATCGCCACAATCGAAAGCAAGAACGAGATGCTCGTGAGCACGATGCCGCCGGGAGCCTTGAAGCCGCGCTCCATATTGGGCTCCTTCTTACGCAGGATGATGTGCGAAAGATTCATCATGGCGTAGGAAACGCACGCGGCGAAGACGGCCATGTTCAAAAGGATGTCGCCGTTCTGGACGATAGCTGCGAGCAGGAAGGCGATGCCGCCCAAGATGAGAAGTGCGACATAGGGCGTCTTGCGAGACCCGGTGACCGACAGAAATTTAGGCAGGTAGCCAGCGCGTGAGAGCGCAAACGCCTGGCGCGACCCGCTGAATACGGTGGAGAAGAACGAAGCGACGAGGCCTGCGAGTCCGGCGTAGTTGACGAATGTTGCCAGAGAGCCCTCGCCTACCTCGTTCAGCGCGTCTACGAGGGGAGCGGATGCTTCGCCGGCGAAACCGGCTCCAGCGCCGCCTGCGGTGAGGAACAAAACGAGCGCGCCAAACACAACGAGCACGAGCATGGCGCCGATGATGCCCTTGGGCATGTCGCGCTTCGGGTTGGCCGATTCTTCTGCTGCCAGGGGAACGCCTTCGATAGCAAGGAACAGCCAGATGCCAAACGGAAGCGCCGAGATGACGCCTGCAGCGCCGAAGGGGAGCAGCGTCGAACCATCGGTGGCCGTGGGGGTAATGTTGAACAGGTTCGAAAACTCGAAATGGGGAGCGATACCAACGAAGAATGCGATAAGGGCGACAACCGCGATGGCCGTGATGCCGAAGATGATTTTAAGAGCTTCGCCGACTCCGATAAGGTGAATGCCAACGAAGACGATGAAGAAGACACCGATAATCGCGGCCGAAGGAACATCGGGGAAAATCCCAAGTGCCTGAACGTATGCGGCGATGAAGGTGGAAATTGCGGCGGGACAAATGGTGTACTCAATAAGAATGGCGAATCCTGTAAGCGCGCCGCCAACTTTGCCCATTGCGCGACGTGCGAATCCGTAGCCGGCTCCTGCCGTCGGCATCGCTGAGGACATTTCTGCCAGGCCTAGAACCATGAATAGGTACATGGCTCCCATGACGAGAAACGCGATGAGCATGCCGAACCAGCCGCCATGCGCGATGCCATAATTCCAGCCCGAGAAGTCGCCTGAAATTACGTACGCGACGCCAAGGCTCATAAGCAGAACCCAGCTCACGGTTCCTCGTTTAAGTGCTCGCTTTTCGAAATACTCTTTCGATTCAGTCATTTCCCCGCCAAGAACGGCGGCACTGGAGGGTGGTGTCATGGCGATCACTCCTTAAAATGGGAAATATCTTCATGCGCAAACCGCTTACGCAGTTGCAAAGGCTCGCCGTTGAGCCTCCGTCCGCATTAACGCGTGCGAAACACGTCGCTGAGCTTTGGATTTCGCCCCAGAAACGGGGCAATAAGAATCGCCATTGATTCCATGGGCGGAATCTTAAAGTCAAGCGGATATGGGATGGGACGGGAATTGAGTTTCGTAACGAAGAGGCAAGTGGGTTGTAACATTCGCTTAACGTCGGACTTGTAGTTTTCCACTTCGGGCGTTGATTCGATGCATGGCGTCTCATGCGACGGCCTCGTTTGGCTTCAATGGTAGAATGAGGGCGCAAAAGGGGCTCGGCCTCTTCTTTATTGTTGTAAAACTCGCGAGGTGACATATATGGGAATTCGTGCGGCGGCTGCCGTGGCTTTGGGCAGGGCGGCCCGATGGGGCGGCGAGACGTTCATGCATCGCTCTGCGGGAAATATCCCGGGCGCTATGGCGCTTAAGGTCGATCCTACGGTTTTGGTTGACCTGGCGAAAAAGGTGAATCCCGTGGCCGTGATTTCGGGCACGAACGGCAAAACCACCACCACGAACCTCGTTGCCGACTGCTTGCAAACCGCAGGCGTGCCGTTGTATTGCAATCGCGAGGGAAACAATCTGCAATCGGGCATCGTGACGTCGCTCATGCTCGCGCCCGACACGTCGAAGGTCGTTGACGCGGCAAGCGCCGCGCATGCGCCTGTGGGCTGCTTCGAGTGCGATGAGATGTATACCAAGTACGTGCTGCCTCGCCTTCGCCCGCATTATTTCATGCTGTTGAACCTGTTCCGCGATCAGCTCGACCGCTTTGGCGAAATCGACCGCATTCAGGCCACCATCGCCGAAGCGCTCGCGAAAACGCCCGAAACCACGTTCGTGTTCAACGGCGACGATCCGCTGTGCGCGGCCATCGCCGACCGCATTCCCAACAAATCGCTCGCGTTCGGCATCGCAAGCGACATGGGCCTTTCCGCCGACCGCATTTCCGACAGCCGTTTCTGCCAAAAGTGCGGCGGCGCGCTGGAATACGACTACGTGCACTACGGCCAGCTCGGCGCCTACCGTTGCCCCGATTGCGGATGGGCGCGTCCCGAGCTCGCGTTCGCGGCGACGAATGTGCGCCTTGAGGAAGACGGCTTCGTGTTCGATATCGATGGTCGCAGCGTGCACACGGGGCATACGGGCGCCTACATGGTGTACAACGTGCTTGCCGCCTATGCCATTTCGAAGCTGTCGAACATCGTGCCTTTCGAAAACTACCAAGCCGCCGTGCGCGAATACCATCCGACGAACGGCCGCCTTCAAACGTTTGATTTGGGAGAACGCAAGGTTATGACGAACCTCGCGAAGAATCCCACGGGCTTCAACCAGAACATTCGCATCGTGCTCAACGAGCGCGGCCGCGTGCTCGCGCTGTTCGTGAACGACAATGACGCCGACGGCCACGATGTGTCGTGGTTTTGGGATATCGATTTCGAGCGCTGGTCGCAAATCGAGGGCCTGCGCGCCTTTGTGGGCGGCACGCGCGCGAACGATATGCAGGTGCGTCTGAAGTATGCGGGCATTCAGGCTGAAATCGTCGAGAACGTGGCCGATGTGTTGGCTGCGACGAATGCCGACGATGGCAAGGTGTACATCATCGCGAACTACACCGCGCTGCCGGCGGTTCGCCGCGAGCTCGAAGGCCTCGAAGCCGCCGCGAAGGGGGAGGAATAAGCTATGGTCGATTCTTTGAAATGGGCCCATATGCCCTTGGTGCGCGACGACGTGAAGCCGCTTACTATCGTGCATCTGTTCCCCGAGCTTTTGAACCTTTACGGCGATGGCGGCAACGTGATCGCCCTTACGCGCCGTTTGCAGTGGCGCGGTTTGCCCGTTGAGGTGCGCGAGATTGGCATGGGCGACGCCATGGATTTCTCTCAGGCCGATATCGTGTTCATCGGCGGCGGCGCCGACCGTGAACAAATGATTGTGAAAGATGCCATGGCTGCGCGCAAAAACGAGCTTTCGGCCTATGTGTCCGATGGCGGCGTGCTACTCGCGGTGTGCGGTGGCTACCAGTTCTTGGGCCACAGTTATGCGATGGATGACGTGGTGGTCGAGGGCCTTGGCGTCATCGACATCGAAACGGTGCGCGGCGAGGGCCGCCTCATCGGCAACGCGGTTATCCAAAGCGACATATGCGAAACCCCGATCGTCGGCTTCGAGAACCATGGCGGACGCACGACGCTCGGCCCCGATGCGAAACCGCTCGGTCGTGTGCTTGGCAAAACGTTCGGCAACAATGGCGAAGACGGTTTTGAGGGCGTGCATCAGGGCAATCTCATTGGAACATACTTGCATGGTCCTCTGCTGCCGAAAAACCCGCAGGTCGCCGATTATCTTATTGCCCGCGCCTTCGAGCGTCGCGGCGTTGCGCTCGAACTTGCGCCGCTCGATGATTCGATTGAACTTTCTGCAAATCGAGTAATGGCGAAGCGACTCGGTGTGTAATAATTTTACATAGTTATTGCCGAGACTTTTGGCAATGGGTGGATTGCGTGGCGTGAGGGCAGCTTGCCTGCGACCGACGACACCTCAATAATGCGTGGATTGTAAGAAGGTGTTGCATGGCGTTGCAAAAAGCGGTGATGTCCCAGGAAGATGTCTTGGACAGCAAGGATGTCGAGGCCCAAGGGCCAACCGATGCTTCGGCGACTCCTTCCGTGTTCGATGACCCCCAAGGCATTCAACGTCGCCTTTTTCAGGCTATGTCGTTTACGGCCGAGGGCCACTATCTCTTTGTGTGTGATATTGAAAGCAATTGGTCGCGCTGGTCGCATAACGCAGTAATCGATTTTGGTTTGCCGAGCGACATGATGCACGATGTCGGCTCTATTTGGATTGAGCATATTCACCCCTCCGAGCGCGAGGCGTGGTCCAATGATATCGACCAAGTTTTTTCCGGAAAAAAGAAGGTCCACCGTCTCACGTATCGTGCGAAAAACGCATCGGGGCGCTATGTGACGGTCGATTGCCAGGGCGTTGTGATGGACGGCGGTTCTGACGAGCCGCGCATATTCGCGGGCACCATCGTGAATCGCAACATAACGGCGGGAAGCGACCCGGTAACAGGCATCGACGACGTTCGCGAGCTGAATGCCGAGTTGGCGCACAGGCGCGAAAACAACCAAGGCGCCGATTTCATCGTGTTGCAAATTGGCGATATGTCAGAATTCATTGTGACGTATGGCATTGAGGTCTCAAACGGCGTTATTACCCAGGCCATCGAGCGCATAGGCGCCGATGCACGATTTACGGAAGGCGCCCATCTGTACCGTTCGTACGGCCTGCAATACGTGCTTGTGCTCGATCGCGACGATAATCGAGACTTGCAGGGCTGGGCGAATGACATCCGCCGCCTTGTGACCGAGCCCGTGCGCGTGGGCAGCATAGATGTTCTTCTCCCTGCTACGGTGACAACCGCGCGATATCCGCGTATCGCGGTGCGCCCCACGATGGTGACCGACGATTTGTATCGTCGTGTCGTTGAGGTCGTAAACCGTTCCAGGCATGATTCCGAGCGGGGTCTTACGCCTTCATGCGCCGCAATGCGCCACGCGAAGTCGACCCATAGCACCGATGCGCTTACGGGTCTGTCTCACGTCAACGATTTCCTGCGTCACGTAAACGACTATGCGATGAAGCATTCCGACGCCCGGCGGTGCATCGTGTCCATTGATTTGGGTCATATGCGCATTTTCAACGATTGGTATGGCAAACGGGAAGGCGATGCCTTGCTCGGCGAGGTTGGCGATGCGCTGCGCGATTTGGAGGCGCACGGCGTGGGCTTCGCGGGCCATTGGGGCCAAGACGACTTCATGGTGTATATGCCTTTGGACGAAAAACAAATCAACGGCCTGTATTGCCGCATTCTCGCCATCGTTTCCGCCCATGATGACGCTATCGGCTTCTTGCCGGCGTTCGGCATTTTTCCGCTCGAATGCGGCGCCGATATCTCGCTCGCCGATTGCGACAAGGCGAAATTCGCTCTTGGCAAGGCTAAACACGAGCTCAAAGAGCGCATTCAATATTTCGATGCGAACGAATACCAGCAAAGCGAGATGGAGCACTCCCTGCTCTCCGATTTCCAACGCGCCTTGAATAGCGGAAACGTTACGTTCTTCCTGCAGCCCCAGTGCGATATTTCTACGGGCCGCATCGTGGGCGCCGAAGCGCTTGCACGGTGGCGAACCGCCGATGGGGGCTTTGTTTCACCTGCGGTGTTCGTGCCGGTGCTTGAGCGCAACGGCTTCGTAAGCTCGCTCGATCGCTGCATTTGGCAGCAGGTGTTCAAATGGATAGGCGAGCGCCTTGAGGCGGGCAAGCCCGTAGTCCCCGTTTCCATTAATGTCTCTCAAATCGACATTCTCTCCATGGATGTCGCGATGGCTCTTGACCAGCTCTCGCGGCGCTATGGTGTGCCTTCGAATTACGTGAAGATCGAAATCACCGAGAGCGCATTCGTGAGCAATCGAGAGTCGGTGAGCGAGTTTGCGTGTCGCGTGCAATCGATGGGCTATGCTGTGTATATGGACGATTTTGGCAGCGGCCGGTCCTCTCTCTCCATGCTGCGCGATATGAATATCGACTGCGTAAAACTTGATAGCTGCTTTATGGCTCCTGAGGAAAGTGAGCGTGGCGGCGAAATCGTGCAATCGGCTATCAACCTGGTGAAGAATATTAAGCTGCCCGTGGTTGTTGAGGGCGTTGAAACGAAGGGCCAGGTCGATTTCCTCAAGGGCATTGGTTGCCGATTCGTGCAGGGTTTTTACTACCACAAGCCAATGCCTCCCTCGGAATGCGAAAAGCTGATTACGGGTCAGGGGCAAGAAGTGGCTCCAGGGGCTATTGCATAGCCGTCCGTGTTGAAAAACGACAACGATAGAGGCACCCGGATTCGTCCGGGTGCCTCTTTGCATGCCCGTGTTTTCTTCGTAACATTCCTTTAACAGGCGCATAAACCCCCACGATGCTATTATTCCTGGTAATTGCGGTCCGCTTTTCGCCACAAGCGGGCCTTGCCCAAAACGGCTGTCAGGGGGCTTTCATGATCGATACGAAGCAATATGTCATCAAACAAATTGAAGAGCGCAACATTCGCTTTCTGCGATTGTGGTTCACCGATATTTTCGGCAATCTGAAAAACGTCGCCATTACGCCCTCCGATATCGAAATCGCGTTTGAGGAAGGCATCGGCTTCGACGGGTCGTCCATCGATGGCCTCGCAAGCCTGCAAGATTCCGACATGCTCGTGCACCCCGATCCGTCGACGTTCCAGGTGCTGCCGTGGCGCCCAAGCGACGATGGCGTGGCGCGCATGTTCTGCGATTTGCGCACGCCTGACGGCGCGCCCGCTGCGGGCGACTCTCGCCATGTCCTCATGAATACGCTGAAGCGCGCTGGATCCATGGGCTATTCGGTCAACATCGGCACGGCGGTCGAGTATTTCTGTTTCAAGAGCGATTCGGCGCCCGAACCCATCGACAAGGGCGGCTATTTCGATTTGGCGCCGCTCGATAATGCATCCGACCTTCGTCGCGAAACGGTGCTCACGCTCGAGAAAATGGGCATTCCCGTTGAATACTCGCATCACGAGGCCGCGCCGGCGCAGCAAGAAATCGACCTGCGCTTCTGCGACGCGCTTTCCGCCGCCGACGCCGTGGTAACCGCGCGCCTCGTCATTAAGGAAACCGCCCATGCGCAGGGCATGCACGCCTCGTTCATGCCGAAGCCTATCGAAGGCCAGCCGGGCAGCGCCATGCATGTGCATCAGTCGCTGTTCGACGAGCACGGCAACGCGTTCGCCGATGCGAACGACCCCGACGGCATGGGCCTCTCGTCTGTCGCTAAGAGCTATATCGCGGGCCTTTTGAAGTATGCGCCCGAATATATGCTGGTCACCAATCAGTACGTGAATTCTTATAAGCGTTTGGTCCCTGGCTTTGACGCTCCCGTGCTTGTGTCATGGGGAAGCCGAAATCGTTCGGCCATGGTTCGCGTGCCTCGCTACAAGCCGGGCAAGCCTTCGTCAACGCGCATCGCGGTGCGCAGCGTCGATTCGGCGGCGAACCCGTATTTGGCTTATGCCGCCATGCTTGGCGCTGGCCTCAAGGGCGTCGAAGAGGGCCTTGAGCTGTGCGCGCCGGTTGAAGAAAACCTGTTCAAGCTTTCGCCGGCCGAAATCGCCGAGCTTGGCTTGAAGTATTTGCCGCGCGATCTTTCCCAGGCAATTGACGAGTTTGAGAAGTCGGAACTCATGCATGAGATTCTTGGCGATGTGATTTGCGAGAACCTCATCTCGGCTAAGCGTGCCGAATGGGAAGAATATCGCGCGCATGTGAGCTCGTGGGAAATCGACCGCTATCTGGCAAGGCTGTAAGGAAGGGCACCATGCATTCCAAGACGATTCTTGTTTCATGCGGCCGCACTATCACGCTTGAACGTGCGTCCGCGCTGTTCTCTTCCATGGATGCCGATGTTCGTGCCCTGAAGGTGCCGCCTGCGCAGGCGCTTTCCTCCGGCCATGGCTTGGGCGTTGATCTGCTGGTGATCGACGATACCGATGGCGGGTGCGATATTTCCGCAATCGAAGCCGAGCTCGCAAGCGGGGGCGACTCCACGTTGTTTTTGCTACTCGACGAATCGCGCATGAAATCGGTGCGCCTACCTGTGCGTGTGACGAGCGATTTTGCTTGCAGCAGCGCGGGCGATGACGAAATCAAGCTTCGCTGCCGTCGTCTTCTGTGGCCTGGCGAAATGACGAGCGACGCTGACTTCATTCATATGGGAGCACTTACGGTGAACTTGGCGACCTATCAGGTGAAAGTGAATGGCGAGCCCATCGACCTTACTTTCATGGAGTATGCTCTGCTGTCGTTTTTGGTTACGCATCCGGGTCGAATTTATTCACGTGAGGTGTTGCTTTCCCAGGTGTGGGGTTTCGACTACTACGGTGGCAGCCGCACCGTCGACGTTCATGTGCGTCGCTTGCGCGCCAAGCTCGGCCCCGAGGTCGCGCAGCATATTGAAACCGTGCGCGGCGCCGGCTATTTGTGGCAGAACTAAGGCGCAAGGCGCGAAGCGAAAAAGTGCGAGGCGCGTTTGAGCGCGACAAAGAAAAGACCAGCTCGAAAGCTGGTCTTTTCTTTTATGAGGAGGGGTTTAAGTGGGGGTTTGCGTGGTTAGCGCGGTTTTGGGGCTTAGCCCAGGTATTCGTCGACCACGTTGCCTGCGTACACGCCGGAGCCAAGGGCAAGGCCGACGGAGGAGCCGGGGTTGTCGTAGTAAGGCACGCAGTACGTGCTGCCCTGGTCGACGCCGGCGACGTACAGGCCTTCGATGGCGTTGTTGTCCTTGTCCATTGCGCGCAGCATGCTGTCGACTTTAATGCCGCCGTTGGTGCTCCAAGCGCTGGGCAGGTACTCAAAGATGTAGAAGGGGGCCTTTGCGACGGGCTTCAGGAACGCGGGATCTTTGCCGAACTCCTCGTCGACGCCCTGCTCGCAGTATTTGTTGTACGACTCGACGGTTTCCTCGAGCTTGGGAAGGTTGAACTTCTCGGCGAGCTCAGCGATGGTGTCGGCCTTCGCCGCCCAACCCTGGTCGATGGCCTGCTGAAGGTGGGTCTCGGCGTTTTCCTTGGTGGGGCAGTAGTAGCCGACCTGCGCGCCGCTCGCCCACGAGGCGGGGCTGCCGAGATAGGCGAAGATGCCCTCGTTCTGGCATGCCTGATAATAATCGTCGTCCATGATGCAGTACGACTTGCCGGTGCGAACAAGCGCCTCGCCGCCAATAGCCAGCGGGAACTGCGCGATGCGGTACTCGTTGATGTAACGCTCGCCAGCGGTGTCGGTGTACAGGCCGCCGAACAGCCAGTAGCCAAGATGCTCGTTGAGATTCTTGAACGCCGCGTCGAACGGGGTGCCCTCAACGCCGGAAGAAACCGCGCCGCACTCATTGCCAAGAACAGCGAAGTTGCGGTCGAGCGCGCCGCCAGCATCCTGGACCATGCGAATGCCGCCGCCGTCGCACAGCGAGCTGCCCAGGTTGAAGACCTTGGTGTTGAAGACCTTCTGGGACATTTCATCGTCGCCGCAGAAACCGCCCGTGGCCACGACGATAGCCTTTGCCATAACGTCGATGTGGGCTTCGGTCTGAACGCCGACGGCCTTGCCGTTTTCCATGATGATCTTCTCGCCGCCTGCGGAGTACAAGAATTCGCCACCGGCTTCTTCAATGGCGTTGACGATGGGGGCCACGCGGTCGTTGCCGCCATTGCTGAAGAAGTGGCGCGCGCGGAAGCCGTTGCCGTATACGTCGGGCCACAGCGTCATGGGAACGCCGAGGTCGCACATCGAGTCGATCGCGTAGGTCGTGCCCGCGAGCGAGTTGCGCAGAAGCTTGCCGTTCACGCTCGTGCGAGAGAAGTTGTACATATAGTCGAAGAGCTTGTTGAGCGGCAAGTCTTCGCCTTCGGACGCCTGCAGCTTGGTGCCGCATGCGGCGGGGCCGCCGCACATCGAGAAGTTCGAGGTTGCGGCGGAAGGCGCTTTCTCGCACACGATGACGGAGCGGCCCGCGCGAGCGAGCACGAGCGCGGCCATAAGGCCTGCGGCGCCTGCGCCGACAATGGCGACGTCGCAGTTCTTCGTTTCTTTGCCTTCCTTGCGGGGAATTTCGTTGGACTGTTCCTGGGCAGCCTCATCGGTAGCTGCGGCCTTAGGCTGGTCGGATTTCGGCGAGCACGCCGTCATGCCCATGCCCGCTGCCGCCGTGCCGGCCAGAAGCGCGCCACGCACGAAATTGCGTCGGCTCATGTTCATTTCCATGGTTTCCCTCCTGTGATTGAGTGCGGCACACGCCGCATTGGATAGGTCGAACTGTATGCATGCGAAATGGCGGGTACAATCGCATGAAACAAAGGTTTTTCGCGCAACCATGTGTGGCGAAGGGCCATAATCACGTGAAATATGTGATACGGAACGCGCCGATGAAAAGGGAAAATAGCCCCTTGCAATGTGCGTGGTTTTATGAAGAAGGGGAAAGCGATGGATGCGATTCGACAACTTGCGTGTCGGTTGGAGCCGCCGTTTCGGGCGCGATATTTGGGCTTCGGCCTTATTTTTGCGTGGAGCTCAATTGCGTTCGAGACTCGTTTCGCGGCCTCTCCGTGGAATTCCCCCGTGTTTGGCGAGTCGATTATTTATCTTGCTTCAACGCTCGTGGCGCCGATCGTTTGCGTGCTCGCAATGTTGCTATGCCGAAAGAAGCCCATTACGCATTGGGGCTTCCTGTTTGTGGCGGCGCCTCTTATGTGCGCGATTGCGTCACTGTGCCTCTCCTTCGACGGCGCGTTTAGCGGTTTCCTCGGCGTGCTCATGACGGTGCTGGGAACGCTGTTTGCCGGCGCCGCCCCCGTGATTCTCGTGCTTCTTTGGATGGAAGCGATTGGCGCGACCGGGTTTGAGGAAATGGAAGTCGTCATTCCTTCGTCGTTCATCATGCCCGCCTTGGCGTCGGCGATCGTTCCGTTCCTTTCATGGGAAGGGGCCGTCGTTTTCGAATGCGCGTTGCCCCTTATCTCTGGCGCGTGCCTGATTCTTGCGTGGTTTGGCAAAGATGGCGCCGAGGAGAAGAGCCTTCACGCTGCGGACGCCTCCGATTCGGTGTATAGGGGAAAGGGAAGCCTGTCGAGCGCGAACGTGGTCGCGGCCGCAATTGCGATTTGCATCGCGTACCTTTCGACCATGGCGATTTCGACGGTGGTTCGCGATGCCGGCCCATGGCTCACGTTCGTCCAGGCGATCGGATACCTGTTTGCCGTGGCGCTCGCGTTCTTTCTTATTACCTATTCGGTTCGCATCGACCTCGACGCCCTTTATCGGGTCATTGTCGTGCCCGCTATTGTGGCGCTTGCGCTTTGCGCGTATGCACCGGTCCAGGCAATTGGCATTTGCATCGCTTCGGCTGTGGTGCCGGGCCTTTCGATTATCGTGTTGCTGTATTTCACGCGGTGGTCGTGCGCCCATAATTACCCGATTTCCTATGGCGAATCTATTGGCCAACTCGCGGCCTACAGCGGCATTTTCCTTGGAACCATAGCGAAAATCGCCCTGCAGGGCCCTCTTTCGCACTATCAGGTTTCCCCGGAGGGAATCGCTTTGATGTCGGTATCTTTGTTCGCGTGTTCGACGCTTCTCGTTTTTCGGTCGGGCAGCACGTTCGAGCTCTCAGCATCCGACGACGTTGCGGCTGTCGAGGAAAGCGCGTGTGCGTCGGCGGGTTCCCTCGACGAAACTTCTGCGTGCGGAAGCCTTGCAAACGCGTCGTGCGAGCTTGTGTTGGCCGACGAAAGCGAGAGCGCGTTTTCGTGGGCCTGCTCCGCTGTTGCGAAAGATGCGGGCCTTTCCCCTCGTGAAACCGAGATATTCGTGATGCTCGCGCAGGGCCGCTCCCAACCCTATATTCGCGACGCGCTCGTGTTGTCCAAAAATACGGTGTCCACGCATGCTCGCCATATCTACTCCAAGCTCGAGGTCCACTCGAAGCAGGAACTGCTCGACTTGGTGGAGGCGAAGGTGGCCGAACGATAGCGAATGCGCAGGAAAATGGCGCGAAAACAAGAGGAAAAGCAACGGGGCCGGGCAAGAATTGGGCAAGGTTTCAGTGCTAACTTCTTCTTATGCGAAGGCTCGCACAGAAAGGCAAGCCTTCATTAATGATATTACATATGATATCATTAGGAGGAAGTATGGCAACGATAGAAGAATTGCTTGACGCATTGCGTCGCAACCCGCATCACGCGCGATTCCGCGATGTCGACAGGGTATGCAGGGCGTTTTTTGGCGAGCCGAGAACGCACGGTTCCCATCACGTGTTCAAAACTCCCTGGCAAGGCAATCCGCGCATCAACATTCAAAATCGCAAAGGGTTCGTCGCGCCATACCAGGTTTCGCAACTGCTTCGAGCAATCGACCTTATGGAGGTGCTGGGTGATGAAGGCAACCGCTGATATGTATACGTATCGCGTGTTTTGGTCGGGTGAAGATGGCGCATTCGTGGCGTCTGTTTCGGAATTCCCGAGCTTGTCGAACGTTGCCGATTCTCAGAAAGAGGCGCTCGACGGCCTGAGCGAGCTTGTCGCCGATATTCTTGCCGACATGCGCGAAAGCGGGGAGCGGCCGCCTGTTCCTTTGGGATGTCGTACCTATTCGGGGCGATACGCCCTGCGCATGACTCCCGAGCAGCATCGGCGTGTCGTAATGGAGGCGGCAGAGCAGGGCGTTTCGGTGAACCAACTGCTCGTCTCGCGCGTGTAAGCTGGGCTGCGATAGCGCGGCCCTATGTTTGCGCCTCCCGCGTCCGAATGCGGGAAGCGCTGTTTATTTCATCTTCATTGCTTGAATATTTCCTGCTCGTAACGCCAGTTTCGCCTATGTTACGGCTTGGTTTTTCGGTCGTTAACTTGCCGCTGTGTGCCCGCTGCGCGCCCCGATGCTTCCCATAATGGAGTGCGTCATATCCATGGGCGCACAAAACGCCGGGTGTGGAGAGGCCATTTTCGAATATTCGGTTTCGCGAGCCTTATTTCGGAAAACCACGGGGAACGGCCGCTCCACAAACGGCAATCAATGCGCCCGCCGGAAGAAGGGAGCAATCATGTTTGATCCAGGTACCACCGGATTCATGATTCTGGGCGCAATGCTGGTGTTCTTGATGACGCCGGCGCTCGCATTTTTCTATGGCGGCCTTTCTCGTCGCAAAAACGTGCTGAACACCATGTTCATGTCGATCGCCGTAATTGGTTTCGTCGGCGTGTTGTGGATCGTGGCCGGCTGGTCGTTTGCCTATGGCGGCGACGGCAGCTGCCCGTTCTTCGGTGGCTTCGACCAGATTTTCTGTGTCGGGCTGCTCGATAACATGCTGGGCGGCAGCGACTTGGCGCTTTCCCACGACACCTATCCGGTGCTCGTTGACGTTGCTTTCCAGGCCGCGTTCGCCATTATCACCATCGCTATCATCACGGGCTCGCTGGCGGGCCGCATGAAGTTCGGCGCAGTGCTCGCGTTCATCTCCGTTTGGCTGCTGCTTGTGTACGCGCCCCTGGCCCATATGGTGTGGGGCGGCGACGGTTCGCTCATCGGCGACACCATTGGCGCGCTCGACTTCGCAGGTGGCGACGTCGTGCATATCTCTTCCGGCCTTACCGGCCTCATCCTGTGCGTGCTGCTCGGCAAGCGTCGCGGCTACGGCATGATGAGCTACCGCCCGCACAACATCCCCTTTGTTGCTCTGGGCGCTTCGCTTCTGTGGCTCGGTTGGTTCGGCTTCAACGGCGCTTCTGCCTTTGCTGCCGACGGCGTGGCCGCGCTCGCGTTCCTCAATACCATGGTCGCTCCTGCTGCCGCTATGGTTTCCTGGATGCTCGTTGAGCGCTTGCGTTCCGGCAAGGCGACCCTCGTTGGCGCATGCACGGGCATCGTTGCCGGCCTGGTCGTTATTACCCCGGCTGCTGGCTTCGTCGACGTGTGGGCCGCAATCGTCATGGGCCTCATCGTTTCTCCCATTTGCTACTCGGCCATGGCGTTCCTCAAGCCCAAGCTTGGCTACGACGATGCGCTTGACGCATTCGGCTGCCACGGCATCGGCGGCATGGTGGGCGGCGTGCTCACCGGCATCTTCTGC
Organism: uncultured Slackia sp.; assembly: GCA_934661005.1. Classification (GTDB taxonomy): domain Bacteria; phylum Actinomycetota; class Coriobacteriia; order Coriobacteriales; family Eggerthellaceae; genus Slackia. Next base: position 28,522 of record CAKUIK010000001.1, on the reverse strand, counting down.
GTGCCCGACCTTTCCTGGACCGATTTCGGCGGCCTGCTCTACACCGGCGACCCCACCTTGCTCATCGCTCAGATCGAGGGCATCCTTATTACCATCGCGTTCGTCGCTGTGATGTCGGTCATTATCGGCCTTGTGGTGAAGGTTCTGTTCAAGGGTAGCCTGCGTGTGTCCGCGGAAGAGGAAGCTGAAGGCCTCGACGCTCGCGAACATGGTGAGAGCGCATACCCCGCGTTCAATGGCCTGGACTAACTGGTAGCTCGGAATCTCGAAAGGAGCCATCGATGAAAAAGATTGAAGCCATCGTTCGTCCAGCGAAGCTTGAGGCGCTCAAGGATGCGTTTCTTGAAGCTGGCATCAAGGGCATGACAATTTCCCAGGTGCAGGGCTGCGGCAATCAGCACGGTTGGAAAGAGTATTACCGAGGCAGCGAGGTTATCGTGAACATGCTGCCGAAGATCATGCTCACCGTGGTCGTCGAAGACGACAAGGTCGACTCCACCGTCGAACTTATTTGCGAAACCGCTCGTACCGGCGAGGTGGGCGACGGTAAGATTTTCGTTTCGCCTGTTGAGCAGGTAGTTCGCATTCGCACTGGCGAAAGCGGGGAGGGAGCGGTGTAGGGTTCGCCGTTCTGGCGAACCGCACGCGCCGGAATGCCGCTTGCTGACTTTTGGCGCGAACGAATCGGCCCCATTCTCATGAGAGGATGGGGCTTTCTTTATGCCCACGTGCCGATATGTGCAAGCCGTGAACCAAATATGCACGCGGGATGGGTTCGATATGGAGGGCGTTTCGCACCCCCTTGCGCGCTAGCCCTGCGCGTGCGTGTGGTAATATGGCACGGTTGTATGCACGAATGGAAAGGTCGTCCCGTGTTTGGTATCGGTGGAACTGAGCTCTTCCTCATTCTCCTGTTCGGCTTTTTGATTTTCGGTCCCGACAAATTGCCCGCCATCGCGAAAACCGTTGGCAAGGCGATTTCGAAGTTCCGCAGCGCCCAGGACGAAATGAACAAGGTCGTGAAGACCGAAATCTATGATCCTTTGACCGACGACTCCGTCAAAAATCCGATGGAGCAAATCGACAAAGAGAACAAGCAGAAAATCGAGAAGAAAGAATCGTTCGCTTCTCGTAAGGCGAAATACGACAAGGAGCGCGCCGATAAGGTGAAGCGCGAGGCCGCCATGGAGGCCGCCAAGGAAGTGCGCGCTGAAGCCGCCGCCGAGGTCGAAGCTGCCAAGGCTGCTAAGAAGCAGGCCGAAGCCGCCGCAGCCGCCGCCGTGCAGGCGAAGCCCGGTGAGGCCGGTGCGGGTATCGCTGCCGCGACCGCTGCAAACGCCGCTTTGGGTGCCGAGGCCGCCAAGGCCATGAACGGCGAGGCCGCCAAGGCCAAGGCCGAAGAGCTTGCTGCCGCGACCAAGCCTGCTACCGTGCACGAAAAGGTTATGGCCGCCCGTATGGAGGCAACCGAGAAGGCTCAAGCTGAAGTCAACGCCGAGCGCGCTGCCGAGGCCGAACTCGCGAGCGAGATTCTCGGCACGGCCAAGCCTGCCAAAAAGAAGAAGCGTCCCGCAGCGGCCGACGCTGCCAACGAGCCCGCCGATTCCGCCGCGGCCCAGAAGGAGGAGTAACCCATGCCTATCGGTCCGGCGCGAATGCCGCTTTTCGATCATCTGGGTGAGCTGCGCATGCGTTTGGTGCGCATCGTGGTTTCCCTGTTTATTGCCATGTGCGTGTTCTACCTGGCAACGCCTACCATCATTCAGTTCATGTGCCTGCCTGTGGCCGACTATCTGCCCAAGGGCGACGATGGCATGGTGGTTCTGAACGTGCTCGACGTGTTTGGCTCGTTCACCATTCGCTTCAAGGTTGCGCTGTGGGCGTCAGTTGTTGCGTGCATGCCCATCATCTTGTGGCAGATTCTCGCGTTCTTCCTGCCCGCTTTGAAGCCTAACGAGCGCAAATGGTTCATTCCGACGTTTGCCGTGGGCGTGTTCCTGTTCATGTTCGGCACCGTGTTCTGCTACCTGTTTATTCTGAACCCGGCTGTGCAGTGGCTCACCGACCAGGCTGGCGGCTTCGCGCAAATTCTGCCCGACGCCAAGGCATGGGTCGACGTCATCATCAACTTCGAGCTGTGCTTCGGTGTTGCATTCGAGCTGCCGCTCGTCGTGTTCTACCTGGTTATTTTCGACATTGTGCCCTACAAGAAGCTACGCAGCTCTTGGCGCACGGTCTACATCGTGCTCATGGTTATTTCCGCTATGGCCACGCCCGACGCTTCGCCTGTCACCATGCTGCTCATGTTCGGCGCCATGATTGTGCTGTATGAGGCGAGCTTGCTGGTCGCGCGCATCGTCTTGGGCAACCGTTTGAAGAAGCGCCAAGAGGAAGAAGAGCGCGAAGCGGCCGAAGACGCCGAAATCGCCGCTGAGTGGGACGCGACCAAAAAGAAGGCCAAGAAGAAGTTCAAAGAACACATGGACCTCGAAGACTAGCACCGATGCGCCGTTCTAATGGGCGGCGCGCGGGTTTCGCCTTCCAATTCCCCCGTTGGGTTCTCGAATTGGAAAGCATATTGAGCCAGGTTGCTTCCTGGCTCAATTTTTATCGAAAGGATGCATCATGCACGAGCTTGGAATGGTGACGGGCGTCGTTGAAAGCGTGCGCCAGGCGGCTGAGGCGAACCGTGCCGACAAGGTATTGAAGGTGTCGCTTTCCGTGGGCGAGATGACCGAGGCCATCGAGGACGCTCTCACCTTTGCCTACGAGGCCATTACCGACGGCGATCCGCTGTTCTCGGGCTCGAAGCTCGACATCACCATGGTGCCGCCGAAGAGCCGCTGCGTGGAGTGCGGCCACGAATTCACCCATGATCGCTTCCATGTGATGTGTCCCGAATGCGGTGGCTTTGCCGATCTTATCGAAGGCAAGGAATTGCGAATCGATTCGATCGAAGTCGATATTCCCGACGAAAACGAAGCATAAAAAGAAATCGCCCCGAGTTTTCTCGGGGCGATTTTGTATGGCTGCGTGCGAGACGCGAATCCGCTTCGGGCAGGTCCTGGCTCGCACGAACAGCGCATTGAGTGCTGTTCGGCTCGTGCGGAATCTTGCGGATTCGCATCTCGCACGCAGCCATACAAAAAGGCGTACATCTTACGATCCCTGGATCGATGGCATGGAATGCGGTGTTGCTTGGAGCGTGTGTCGGGTAACTCAGAAAAGAAAAAGCCGCCATCCGTATACTCTTCCCTTGAGTGCTTGAAGCGCAGAGGTGGAGCACGTGAATGGCGGCTACGATGAAAACGGGAGAATTACCAGCTCAAAAGCTCATATCCAGTTTCGGTGATCAAAACCTGAACTTCCCATTGGGCTGTGTCGCTGCCATCGGCGGTGCGCACCGTCCAGCCGTTCGGGTCGCTCGAGTCAATGTCGGGCGCGCCCGCGTTCACCATAGGCTCAATGGTGAACGTCATGCCTGGCACAAGCACCATGCCTTCGCCCGGCTCGCTCACGAAGCTCACGAACGGGTCTTCGTGGAATTCGAAACCGCAGCCGTGTCCGCCGTATTCGCGCACGACCGAATAGCCCTGCGCTTTGGCGTATTCGTGCACAGCGGCTCCCACATCGCCCAAAAGCCCCCAAGGCTTAATGGCGGCAAGGCCCGCTTCCACGGCCTTCTTGGTTTCTTCGACCAGGCGGCGGCGCTCGGGCGAGACTTCGCCAATGCAGAACATGCGCGAAGAATCGCTGTAATAGCCATCAAGAATGGTGGAGCAGTCGATGTTGACGATGTCGCCCTCTTTCAGCACGTCCTCTTTGCAGGGGATGCCGTGGCAAATGACGTCGTTGATGGACGTGCAGACGCTTTTCGGGAAACCGCCGTAGCCCAAATCGGCCGGCGTGCCGCCGTGCTCGATGGTGTAGTCGTAAATCCACTGGTCGATTTCTTCGGTGGACACGCCGGGCGCAATGCGCTCGGCAACCATGTCAAGCACGCCCACGTTAATGGCGGCGCTTGCCTTAATGGCCTCGATGTCGGCAGGGCCTTTCAGAATGTCGCGTGTGGGCACTTCGAAGCCCTTGTCGTAGAGTTCTTGCAGGCGCTCGTCGGTTTGCCAATGGCATTTCTTGTACTTTTTGCCGCTGCCGCACCAGCATTCGTCGTTGCGTCCCGGCTGGCCTTCGCCGTCGTACATTGCAATCCTCGTTTCGCTCGGGCGGCCGCGATCGGCCGCAAAATTGATTTGCGATATTGTAGCGCTCATTGCAAATGAGGTCATCACAGAAAGAAAGCCAAGGGAAACAATCGACGATTCGTCCATTTTGCCCCCAGCGCCGCCTCCCCGCGATACGTGCCATTGGTGTGCTTGCGCCGCTTCCGTGCGTCGCATCGCGCGCGAAATGCACTACACTGAGCGCAGCGTCAGAAGAGGAGGAATCCCATGCAAATAGATATGAAGCAACCCATTCTCGACAAGAACGACCGCCTTGCGCAGGAAAACCGTGCCTTGTTCGCCGAGAAGCGCGTATTCGTGCTCGACTTGCTTGCGAGTCCCGGTTCGGGCAAAACGTCCACCATTTTGGCGACCATTGAAGCGCTGCGCGATGAGTTCAACATCGCTGTTATCGAGGGCGACATCGCCAGCGACGTCGACGCGAAGCGCATTGGCGCTCAGGGCATTGCCGCGGTGCAAATCAACACGGGTGGCGCATGCCATCTTGAAAGCGACATGATTCGCCGCGCGGTCGATGCGCTTGACTTGGACAACCTCGACCTCATCATCGTCGAAAATGTGGGCAATCTCGTGTGCCCCACCGATTTCGACTTGGGCGAAGGCGCCAAGGTCATGATTCTGTCTGTGCCCGAAGGCGACGACAAGCCGCTGAAGTACCCGGGCGTTTTCCAGGCGAGCGAGGCCATTATCCTGAACAAGGTCGACACCATGAGCGTGTTCAATTTCGACGAGAAGGCGTTCCGCGATGAAGTCGCCCAGCTCAACCCGAAGGCGCCCATTTTCCCCATCGCCGCGACGAAGGGCGAAGGCGTGGATGCCTGGGCCGATTGGCTGCGCGATCGCATCCATGCGCTCCAGCAGGCCTAAAGGCGGCGTTTCGAGAATCGCCGCTGCCGACCCTCGTCTTGCAGGGTGGGAAAGCGTCCGATGAATCATCGAAAACCGGCATCGTTTTTTGCATTCAAGCGGCTGCGCAATGGCGCGCGGCCGCTTTCTTTGTTTTTTCGTGCCGCGCGATATTCGAAATGCCCCCGAAACAGCCTTGGGCTAGACTCTCGATAACGTTGAAAGGAAGTGCGTGCGATGAACGCTGAGCAACAATATGCGGCCTGCGTTGCGGGCTTGAAGGAATTCGTGGGAGGCATAGGGTCCCAAGGCGTGGTGCTGGGCCTTTCGGGCGGAATCGATTCGAGCTTGGTGGCGTGCATGTGCGTGGACGCATTCGGCGCCGAAAACGTGCACGGCTACATGCTCCCTGGCCCTTATTCCACTGAGCACTCTTTGGTCGATGCCCAAGAACTTGCCCTTAACCTGGGAATTCGTGCCGAGCGCGTGAGCATCGCGGAGGCATATCGCGTGTTCGAGGGCCAACTGTCGAACCTGTGCCCGAGCTTCGATCGCTCTACGGCGGGCGAGAACACCCAGGCGCGATGCCGCATGATCGTGCTTATGGCGCTCGCGAATTTCTATGGGTGGACCATGGTGAACACGGGCAACAAGAGCGAAGCCATGATGGGCTATTCCACGCTCTACGGCGATACGGCTGGCGCGTATGCCCCCATTGGCGGGCTGTATAAAACCGACGTGTACGCGGTATCGCGCTGGGTGAATGCGCGTGCCGAAGCGGCGGGGCGGGTTGCTCCCATTCCCGAGCATGTGCTCGTGAAGCCGCCGAGTGCCGAGCTTGCTCCTGGCCAGCAAGACGAAGCTTCGCTCGGCACCACCTATGCCGAGCTCGACAAGCTGCTTATCGATTACAAGGAACGCGGCAAAAGCGTCGACCAGCTCATTGCCGCTGGCTACGATGCGGCTGAAGTTGAGCGTGTGACCAAGCGTGTGGACTCCTACGCATTCAAGCGTGCGCTCGAGCCGCCGTTCCCTGCTATTCCTTATGCGGAATAGCGCCGCGTGCGCATTCCGTGGCGCCCACCAGTGAAATCGTGCCGTCTGCGGCGGCGTGATTGCCGTTTCCGTGAAAGCCCTTCGAAGCTGCGCGGCATCGGCTAAACTTGATTGGTCATGCGCGAAGCTGTTGTTATTTTGTTTGTCGCGCTGACGTTTGCAAACCGTATCTTCACAAGGAGGAACGACATGCCCGAAATCACCCGTGATCAGGTGAAGGTTCCCGCTGACGTGAGCGCCGACGCTCGCGAGACGTACATTGACAACTATATGGCCGCTACGCGCGGTACCGGCCGTTTGATGCTGTTCGCATGCGACCAGAAGGTCGAGCACCTCAATGGCGACTTCTACGGTGAGGGCATCGACCTCGCCGACCTCGATCCCGAGCACCTGTTCAAAATCGCCAGCGAAGGCGTCTGCGGCGTGTGCGCCGGTCAGCGCGGCCTCGTTGCTCGCTACGCTGCCGATTATCCCGAGGTGAACTACCTGGTCAAGATGAATTCGAAGACCAACCTCGTGAAAACCGCCCAGGACGATCCCTACAGCCCGCAGCTGCACGATCTCGAAGCCGTGCTCGACATGCGCGCCAACGGCGTGAACGTGGTGGGCTTGGGCTACACCATCTACCTGGGCTCCGAATATGAAAGCACCATGCTCGCTGAGGCTGGCCAACTCATCGCCGAGGCCCATGCCGCCGGCCTGCTCGTGGTTCTGTGGATTTACCCTCGCGGCAAGGCTGTTGCCGATGAGAAGGCTCCCGCCCTCATCGCCGGTGCCGCTGGCGTCGCGCTGTGCCTGGGCGCCGACTTCGTGAAGGTGAACCCGCCGAAGGCCACCGACGAAGCCACTTCCGCCGAAAGCCTCGCAATCGCTTCTGCCGCTGCTGGCCGTACGGGCCTTGTGTGCGCTGGCGGTTCCACCGTCGACGCCGAGACGTTCCTCGCGCAGCTGCATGACCAGATCCATATCGGCCATGCCTGCGGCAACGCGACCGGCCGCAACATTCACCAGCGCTCGCTCGATGAGGCCGTGCGTCTGACCAAGGCGATTTCCGCCATCACCCTCGCCGACTACAGCGTCGCCGACGCTCTGGCTGTCTTCAAGGGCGAGAAAGACTTCACGTTGGCTTAACGGCCAGTGTAAAAGCTCGACGCTGCAAAGCCGCCCGTTGTTTCATCTTGGCTTTCAATCGTTGCTCGCGTACCGAAGTACGCGTCGGCCCAGCTTAGCTGGGCGCGCCCGCTCGGGCGCGTGATAAGGGAATGAAAATGCCACTGGCATTTTCATTAAGCCAACCTGATGCATCGGGCGGCTTTTCGCTGACATTGTCGCAAACATACGCTATTTTGAATGGGTCAGAGAGAAGGTTGCTCTGACCCATTTTTTATTTGGAAGGGAAGGCTCGCATGTCGTTTATCAGCCATAGCGTTGAAGAAACCCAGCAGCTCGCCCGCTCGATTTCCGAGCGCGCGCAGGCGGGTGACGTGATTTTGCTCGTAGGCGATTTAGGCGCTGGCAAAACCCACTTTACGCAGGGCTTTGCTGCGGGGCTCGGCATTGCCGAGGTTCCCACGAGCCCAACGTTTAATTTGGTGTGCGAATATCACGACGGGCGCCTGCCGTTGTATCACTTCGATTTGTATCGCTTGGAAGAGGCCGACGAACTCGAAGATATTGATTATTACGGCATTATCGAGGGCGACGGCGTATCGCTCGTGGAATGGGGCGACAAGTTCGAAGAGGCCGCGCCCGACGACTGCCTCGTGCTCGATTTCAAAGTGTCCGACGACGGTACGCGTACGATTGATGCAACCGCCACGGGCGACCGCGCGCACGAGCTGTCTTGTGGGCTGTTTTAGTTTGTTGAAGGAATTAGTATCCTAATTTACTCTGAGTAAATAGGTAATTAAAAACTACAAGCCTAAAAGAAAGTAACCTAGTAGCAAATAGCAACTAGGTTACTTAAAGAAACTACTATTCAGAGATGGGCGATACGGGTATTTCAAGTCGACTGACGTATTCGCTCTGATCATGTGATTCATATTCGCCAATCAGGCAAAACTCTAATGCGCCCGGTTCCTCTTGGTAGCCTTGCTCTTTTATGTAGGCCGATATGCGGTCGTAGTGACGCGCGATTTCACGGAATGATCCCTGGAACGTGCAGGAGGCGTAGAGCCCTGCCTCAATTTTGAAATCGGCCTTGCAGGGGAGCATTTCGGAATACAGAAGAATGGCATACGGAACGAAGCACCCGAGGTCATCGAGTGGGCGAGACGTGTCAACTAGGTAGCACGGCGTGGTGTGGAGCGCCCCAAGCTCAACTCCGTGCTTTATCGCGCATGCCGCAAACGCGCGCGGCACGATGTCGTATCGAAGCGTGTCTTCCGAAACAAGCAGGCATTCTCGTTTCGGAATATGGGTGATGGTGATATTTTCCGAGCGAGCGTCGGCGATTGCGCTCGCATAGCGCTGCATGCTTTCGAACACGCTCGCCTTCTTCTCGTTGAGTTGGCGAATTTCCGCGTCGATAAGCGAGAGCTCGTCATTCATGAGCTTCATGGTTGACGAGAGGGAATGCGTTGCGAGGTAATCTTTGATTTGCGTGAGGGAAAACCCCATGCCCGACAGCTCCGTAATGATATTGAGCCTAAAGAAATCGCCACCACGGTATATGCGGTAGCCATTAACGGGGTTTCGAGCGGGAACGACGAGTCCGATGCGCTCGTAGTAGTACAGCGCGTCAATCGTAAGGCCATAGGTGCGTGCCGTTTGCTTGATTGAAGCGCCGAGCAGCGGGTTGATTGCCGCCAAGTTGTCTTGTTCGGTGCGACGTTGCTTCTCCATTGGTTCCCCCAAACCCTTGTGCAATACAAGGCTTATTGTAGCTTCGCTCACTGCGAATAAAATCGCCCTCTCGAGGTGATTATGCTATTCATCAGGTGAAATGTTCTTTAAAACCGCAGCAATTTATTTTCAGAATCCCGCTTGACCCTTGTGTGAAACAAGGTCGTAACCTTTGCCATGTTCGATGGCGGCCAACTTGGTCGCCCCATTCGACAGGAGGAATCATGGATGAATTGAAGGTAACGACTCCATATGGCGTGCTCAGGGGAACTCGCACGTCCCGTGGCGGAGAGGCATATCTGGGCATTCCGTATGCAAAGCCGCCAGTGGACGGTTTGCGTTGGAAGCCGCCCGTGGAGCCCGATGCAAGCGATGCTGAAATCGATTGCACCAAGCTCGGCTATTCTGCAATGCAGAAGTTCGACCCGGTTATGGCCGCTTCGAAGCGCGAGCAGAGCGAAGACTGCTTGACGCTTAACGTGTGGGTCAAGGATTCTTCGAAGAAGAATCTGCCTGTTATGGTCTACCTGCATGGCGGCGCGTATGTCGAAGGCGGCTCCTCCGATCCGCTCTACGACGGCACGAACTTCACCGATCGCCACGACGTAATCATCGTCACCGTGAACTATCGCGTGAACCTGTTTGGCTTCATGAATTTCGCGACCGTTCCTGGCGGTGAAGATTACCAGGAATCTGGATACCTGGGAACGATGGACCAGGTTGCAGCTCTGAAGTGGGTGCAGAAGTGCATTGAGAACTTCGGCGGCGACCCCTCCAACGTCACGCTGTTTGGCGAGTCTGCCGGTTCGGGCAGCGCTGGTCTGCTTATGGTGACGCCCGCGGCGAAGGGTCTCTTCCAGAAGGTAATTTGCGAATCTGGTCCCATTCAGATTTACAACGCCCCCGAGAACACCGCCCCGTATGCCGAAGACTTCATGCACATGATGGGCTGCTCCAACATGGCCGAGATGTGCGAGAAGACCACCGAAGAGATCATGGACGTCTTCAACAACCAGTTCTTCGACAAGTACATCCAGGACATTTCGCTCATCTTTGGCCCGACCTGCGATGGCAATTACATTCCGCGCAAGCCCATGAAGGCCTTCAAAGATGGTGCGGCGTCGGGTATTAAGCTGCTCATTGGCACGAATGCCGACGAGTTCAACTATTGGGGCCTGTATTTCGACGACATCGTGAAAGACATGCCCGTGTGGTGGCGCCATCAGGCCGTGTTCCACTTTGACGGCAAGCTCGACAGCGACAAGTACGAAGAGCTGTTCGCCAATGCCCATGCCGATGTCGATCCCGCGCAGCGCTACATGGACTACACGAACAAGATTGGCTTCATCATCGGCTCCGAGCTTATGTCCGAATACCAGTCCGGCCATGACGATGCATACTTTTATATGTTCACCTATGCATCGAAGGTTCCCGGCATGGGCTCGTGCCACGCTATTGAACTCCCGTTCGTGATGCACAATACGCATCTGGAAGATCTGGCGCAGAATCTTACGGGCGAAGTGCCCCCACTGCATCTCGCCGACGAGATGAACGATGCTTGGGCCGCGTTTGCCGCAACGGGCAAGCCGGTTGGCCCCGATGGCCTGGAGTGGCCCACCTATGGCGAAGGCCGCGCATGCATGGTCATGGGCGAAAACGAATGGCATGTCGAACTCGACCGCAATGCAACCGATCGCGAGTTGCTGCGTCCCGCCTTCGACGAGTGCCTCTTGAGCGAATAAGAACAGGTGATTCACTATGGATAAACCGAAGCTTTCCCCTTATCGCTGGGTCGTGATGATTGTTGTCTGCCTGGTATGCGTGTTGTCGAACTACATGCAGTACCAAGTCTCGGCCCTCGCGGTTTACATCATGCCGATGTTCTCGATCGACGAAGCCGGCTTCTCGATGCTCATGCTCATGCCGATGCTTACGGCAGTGTTCTTGAGCATTCCCGCGGGCACCTTGGGCGACCGCATTGGGCCCAAGAAGGTCGTTGAGGTTTGCATGGTCATCGCTGTGCTCGGCGCGTTCCTGCGCACGTTCAGCGATTCGTTCGCACTGCAGATGGTCGCCATGTTCATGCTCGGCGCTGGCATCTCTGCCCTTAACTCGAACCTCGTGAAAATCTTCAGCGCATGGTTCATGGAGCAGACCCAGATCGCTATGGGCTTCTTCTTCGGATCCGCTGGCCTGGGCGTTATCTTGGCCCAGATGGTTGCCCCCATGTTCGGCAGCGTGTTCATGAGCTACCTCACCGCCGCCATCGCCCTTACCGTTGTGACCATTATTTGGTTCATCATGCTCAAGGATGCTCCCGAAGGCGCTCCCGTTATGGCTGCTCCCGCTGGTGACTCCCCGCTCAAGTACTTCAAGGTTGCCGCTAAGAGCCGCAACGTCTGGTTCATCGCTTTGAGCTATGGCCTGTCGCTCGCTTCCTGCACCGCGTTCGCCGCGTTCATCCCGCAGGCGCTCATCCTCTCCTGCGGCGTTGAGCCTGTCACCGCCGGCCTTATCGCTTCTTGCGCCGCTTTCGGCTCCATCATTGGCTCGCTTATTGGTCCCATGGTGTGCGCTCGCCTCGGCAAGTGGAAGCCCTACCTGGTCGTCACGATCGCCATTGGTACTCTGCTCATGGTGTACTTCTGGGCTGGCGTCATCATGTCTGGCAGCATCCCGTCGATTCCGCTGCTCATGGCTATCATGGTGTGCTCCGGTGCATTCGGCGCCATCAATGGCCCCATCGTTCAGGCTATGCCCTTCGCTTTGCCCGAGATTCGCGGCAAGTACGCAGGTTCTGCCGGCGGCCTCATTTCCACCGTTGGCCTGCTTCTTTCCTACTTCGTCCCCGTTCTGGTATCCTCGGTTGCCGTTGGCTCCTACGTCCTGAACCTCGGCCTTGAAAGCGCAGTGTTCCTGATTTCCGCGCTGTTCATCCTGCTGATTCCTGAGCTCGGACCCAAGGGTGCTGTCGCTCAGAAGATCGCTGCCGACGAGGCTGCTGCTGCCCAGGCTGCGCAAGAGTAACAACCCTGCGCTTCTGTCGCAATGAAGAAGAGTGCGCCGCGAGTTCTGCCCGTGGCGCACTCGTATAATGTCGAAGGGGACGACATGGGAATTCGGGGAACAAGGAGTCGGTGGATTATTCTCGCCGTGGCGGGAATGGTGATATTCGTCGCCTACCTTATGCAGTATCAGGCTTCGGCGCTTGCGTTTCGCATTGGCCCTTCATTCGGAATCGATTCTGTCGAGCTGGCGAATTTGATGTTCGCCCCTATGTTGCTCGCCGCATTCATCGGGATTCCTCTTGGCGTTTTGGCCGATAAGTTTGGGGTTCGGCGCGTCGTGGGCCTTGCGCTCGTCGTTTCGTGTTGCGCCGCGTTTGCGCGCGTCGAGGCGCAGAGCTATACGCCGCTGCTTATTTTTACGGTGCTTTTGGGCTTTGCCCCCGCTGCGATGAATGCGAATATCATGCGCCTGTTCGGCGCGTGGTTCGAAGACAAGGTGAGCGTGGCGATTGGGGTTTATTACGCCTGCTCCGGCTTGGGCGCAATGGCGGCTTTGTACACGAGCGCGGTTTTGCCCTCGACGCGCGTCGCGTTCTTGGTTTCCGCGGCGGCGCTGCTCGCGTGCGTCGCGATGTGGTGGTTGCTTGTGGCGAACGCTCCCGACAGCGGCAAAGCGAGCGGTGAGGCGAGCGCGGCTGAATGTTCCGCCGCGCCTGCAGAGGGCGAGATAAGCGCGCTCGAGTGCTTTTCGAAGGCGGCAAAATCGAAGGGCATGTGGCTTGTCGCGATTGCTACAAGCATGGGACTTGCCGCGAAAACCGCGTATTTGAGCTTCATGCCCCAGGCTCTCGCGCAAAGCATGCCTCCCGCTATGGCCAATGGTTTCGCCATGGCCGTGACGCTCGGCGGCATTGCGGGCTGCCTGTTCGGCCCAATGCTCTGCATGCATTCGGGGCATCCGAAACGGCTGCTCGTATTGTGCTCGGCCGCGACATCGTTGCTTATGTGCTTCACTGCCGTGACGCTGTCGGCTCCTTCCGCCGCAGTGCTCTTCGCTGTTGGCGCGCTTTCGTCAATGACCGCTCCTTTGGTCGAGGCGGTTCCATGCCGCCTTCCGGAGTTGCGCGGCGTTGTGGGAAGCGCGGGCGGAATCATTGGCTCGGCAAGCCTTGTCGCAACGTATGCCATTCCGCTGGTCATCGTCGCGCTCGTCGGATCCAACTATATGGTTCAGATGATTGCCGTCGCCGTCTGCTTTGCTCTGAGCATCCCTGCCATTTTGGGCCTGTCGGCGCTGAAATAAGGTAGGCGCGCGGTATGCGCTTGGCATGCGAAGCGGGAGAGGGGGCATGGCGTTCTCAATGAAATGCAGTCCGACGGGTTGTCTGCTTTCAAAAAAGCATGCGGTATTCAAAAGAAGAAAGAGAAGAAAAGGAAATAGCCATCGATTAGCTACCAAATAGTTAAGGGTTAGCAGGTATCAGAAAGGTACTAAGATATCTAAAAGAAACGAGGGCCAGGCGGTCCCCGTTTCTTTTAGAAGCGAATTAGTCTTGCTTCACGACAAGAACGTCGCAACGCAAGTTACGAATGAGGTACGTCGAGACGCTGCCGACGAAGACATACTTGATGTTGCTCAAGCCGCGTTCGCCGCAAATGACCAAGTCGGGATCGAACGGCTGAATGAGTTCTTCGTTCAGGGTTTCGGTAATGCGACCGGCCTTCACGACCACGCCAACCGAGGGAATGTCGGGGTTGTTGCGGGCGGCTTCCAGAATATCGCCGAGCGATTCCTCGAGCTTTTCCTTCATGTCCATCGCAAGTGCTGCGAAATCGGTGCCAGCCGCTTCGTAGGGCACGGAATCGACCACGTGGCCCAGCACCAAATCGGCATGCTCGCTTGCGGCGAGCTCGATTGCGCGTTCGGCAACCATTTCCTGAGTTTTTGCACCATCGAGAGCGGCGAAAATACGCTTGTACTGCATTGACATAACGGCTCCAATCCCTTGTGTTTGCCGTGCATAGATATGCGCGCCTTTTGGTGCCTTTATTGTAACACTGGCATTATCGGTGAGGTTCCCAAACGCCTTCAACGCCCCCGCGCGTCGCCGTCTGGTTTCGAGTGAAAATTCTTCCAAAAAGGGTTTAAGTTCCCAAGGGAAACCAAGGGTCAAAACAGTATGCAGTTCCTTAAAATAAAGTTTCACAAAAAGACGAAAAACGCAGGTGAACGTTCTAAGGAGACGGCAAAAACGTGGTAATATGCACGACGTGCGACGCGAAGGCGCCATGGGTTGTGGTGTCCTCGTGAAAGCTTGTCAAATATACGCGCGATTTTGTCTTACCTCTGGTAAAGTATTCGGTCGCTGCGTTTGCAGCAACGCACAGCGTAATCGGCAGAATTTGAGAAGAGGAAGATTCTTGGCTAAAGAAGACGTCATCGAACTTGAGGGCACCGTTCTGGAGGCTCTCCCGAACGCTATGTTCAAAGTCGAGCTCGAGAACGGCCATGAGATTCTCGCTCATATCTCTGGCAAGATGCGCATGCATTACATCAAGATTCTGCCCGGCGACAAAGTCACCGTCGAACTTTCGATTTATGACCTGAGCCGCGGCCGTATCACCTATCGCTTTAAATAAGCGGTACACCGCACCCGCCATATCGCATATGTGAGCCGGCAGGGTGCTTTAGTGCGCTCTCGAGCGTGCTGCCCTTCGGGGCACAAATTGATGAAAACATCGCCTGCGGCTGGGCGTGTTTCATAGAGTGAAGAGTAAATGGTTCCCCAGAGGCAAATCCGTCAGCCGAAGGGAAGCCGCACATTCAAAGGAGACAAGCATGAAGGTCCGTCCTTCGGTCAAGAAGATGTGCGACAAGTGCAAGATCATTAGGCGTCATGGCAAGGTCCTCGTCATTTGCGAGAACCCTCGTCACAAGCAGCGCCAGGGCTAAAAAGAGAGAGGAAGATATACCATGGCTCGTCTTTTCGGCGTCGACCTCCCTCGCGAGAAGCGCATCGAGATCGGTTTGACCTACATTTACGGCATCGGCAACACGACCGCCAAGAAGATCATTGCAGAGACCGGCGTTAACCCTGACATCCGTGTCAAGGATATCTCCGAAGACGATCTGCAGAAGATCCGCGAATACATCGACAAGAACCTCACCGTCGAAGGTGACCTGCACCGCGAGGTTTCGCAGAACATCAAGCGTCTGATGGAGATCGGCTGCTACCGCGGCCTCCGTCACCGCAAGGGTCTGCCTGTTCGTGGCCAGCGCACCCACACCAATGCTCGCACCCGCAAGGGTCCGCGTAAGCAAATCGGCGGCAAGAAGAAGTAGGGGTTTGACACATGGCTAAAAAGAACGTTCGCACCCGCATCAAGCGCTCCGAGCGCAAGAATATCGCGGTGGGACAGGCTCACATCAAGAGCACTTTCAACAACACCATCGTTTCCATCACCGACCCTCAGGGCAACGTGATTTCCTGGAATTCTGCTGGCACCGTGGGCTTCAAGGGCTCTCGTAAGTCCACCCCGTTTGCTGCGCAGATGGCTGCTGAGCAGGCCGCCAAGACCGCTATGGAGCATGGCCTGAAGAAGGTCGCCGTCTTCGTGAAGGGCCCCGGCTCTGGTCGCGAGACCGCTATCCGCTCCCTGCAGGCTGCTGGCCTCGAGGTCTCTAGCATTCAGGATTGCACGCCCATCCCGCACAACGGCTGCCGCCCCTGCAAGCGTCGCCGCTGCTAATCAAGAGAGGATCGAATCACTATGGCAATCAACAGAACTCCGGTTCTTAAGCGCTGCCGCCAGCTCGGTATTGATCCGGTCGTGCTCGGCTACAGCTCTAAGAAGGAATCCATTCGCCAGCCCAAGCGTCGCCGTAAGGAATCTGAGTACGGCATGCAGCTGCGCGAGAAGCAGAAGGCCAAGTTCATCTATGGCGTTCTGGAGAAGCAGTTCCGCGGCTACTTCAACAAGGCCAAGCGTCAGCCCGGTATCACCGGCGAGAACCTGATGCGCATCCTTGAGTCGCGTCTCGACAACGTCGTGTTCCGTCTGGGCTTTGCTCGCACCCGCAAGGAAGCCCGTCAGACCGTTTCCCATGGTCACATCACCGTTAACGGCAAGCGCGTCGACATTCCGTCTTACCGCGTTCGCCCCGGCGATGTCGTTGCTGTGGCCGACAAGGCCAAGGAGATGCTCGTTATCAAGAGCGCTCTCGTCTCCAACGAGCGTATGCAGGTTCCTGCATGGCTCGAGGTTGACATCGAGAAGCTTCAGGGCAACGTGCTGTCTCTCCCCAACCGCGACCAGATCGATTTGGACATCAACGAGCAGCTTATCGTCGAGCTCTACTCGAAGTAATTAACCGCGGCTTAAGGAGGCTTACAAACTATGGCAGAGTTCATGAGGCCAACCGTTACTACCGAAGAAGTGAACGACACTGTCGCCCGCTTCATCGTCGAGCCGCTTGAGCGTGGTTTCGGATACACGCTGGGTAACTGCATGCGTCGCGTTCTGCTGTCGTCGCTGGACGGAGCCAAAGCCACGGCTATCCAGATCGAAGGCGTTCAGCATGAGTTCACGACCGCTGAAGGCGTCATCGAAGACGTCACCGATATCGTCCTCAACGTGAAGGGCCTTGTTTTCTCGGCCCTCTCCGAGGACTACACGGAAGCCACGGCCACCATTTCGGTCGAGGGCCCGTGCACGGTGACCGGCGCTGACGTGAAGGTTCCCGCCGAGTTCACGCTCATTAACCCCGAGCACGTCATTTGCACCGTTGCCGATGGCGGCACGCTGAACATGAGCATTCGCATCGGCGTGGGCCGTGGGTATGTTTCGGCTGAGCGCAACAAGCGCACCGAGGATCCCATTGGCATCATCCACGTTGACAGCCTGTTCTCTCCCGTGCGTCGCTGCACTCTCGCAGTGAGCGACACGCGTGTGGGTCAGCGCACCGACTTCGACAAGCTGGTTCTCGAAGTTGAGACCGACGGCTCCATCGCTCCTAACGAAGCGGTGTGCCGCGCGTCGAACATCATCGACCAGTACATGGGTGCCTTCCTTTCGCTGGCCGATATCGTCGACGAGGAAGAGGGCGAGATCCCGTCCATCTTCGCGCCGGAGGGCCAGGAGGCCAACGCCGAGCTCGACAAGCAGATCGAGGATCTGGACCTTTCCGTCCGTTCTTACAACTGCTTGAAGCGCGCGGGCATCCACTCGGTGCGTCAGCTGGTCGAGTTCTCCGAGAACGACCTGCTCAACATTCGCAACTTTGGCGCGAAGTCCATCGAAGAGGTCAAGGACAAGCTGATCTCTATGGACCTCAACTTGAAGCAATAACTAGGAGACTACACGATGAGGCATTACAAGAAGGGCCGCAAGCTGGGCACCGATGCCAGCCATACTAAGGCCATGAAGAAGTCCCTGGTGCAGGCGCTGTTCACCAATGATCGCATTAAGACCATTGAAGCCCGCGCTAAGGAGATTCGTCCCGACGTCGACCGCATCATCACCTGGGCCAAGCGTGGCGACCTGCATTCTCGCCGTCTCGCTATCGCCGCTCTCGGTGACAAGGAACTCGTTCGCGAGATCTTTGAGAAGGTTCAGCAGGGCATGTGGGCCGACCGTCAGGGTGGCTACACTCGCATCATGAAGCTTGGCACCCGCAAGGGCGACAACGCCAGCATGGTCATCATGGAGCTCGTGACTGAGCCCGCGAAGAAGGCCGAAGCTGTTAAGGCTGCTCCGAAGAAGGTTGAAGAGGCTAAGGCCGAGGAGACCGTCGAGGAAGCCAAGGCCGAAGAAGCCGTTGAGGCTGAGGCTGCTACCGAGGAAAAGGCTGAGTAATTCGTTTTTTCAACGGGAATTTAGCAAAACAAACGCCGTCCTTCGGGGCGGCGTTTTTGCGTTACCATATACAGACGAGGGGAACCTATTGCAAGGAGGCATCTCATGTCTGAGTTTGGAAAAATCCTCAATAGCGCAATCGACGCCGCCCAGGAATTGGCGGGCGATATGAAAGCCGCAACCGATAAGATGATCGACACCGCTCAGGAGCAGGCTCCGAGTGTTGTTGCGAGCGCTCGCGAAAAGCGTCAGGCATTAACCGACCAAGCGCGCGAAAACATCCCGGGCCTTATTGATGAAGCAAAGAACGCGACCGAGAAGGCGATGGATGACGCGAAGGCCGTAAGCGATAAGCTGATGGATACTGCGAAAGAGGTCGGCGACAAGGCAGCTGAAATGGCCAAAGAGGTTTCGCAACGCAATGCAGGTAAAAGCGGCGAATAGTTTTGCACCTTTGTTCGAATCGCCTTTTCTTCAAGGCGAAAACAATGGAATACGCATTTCAGGAGGAAGGCTGCGGCCTTCCTCTTTTATACTGGCCGCATGCTTATGGCCTCAAAACATAGTTCAACTTCTCTTGATGTCCGTCTTGCCCTCGTGGGTCTTTTCGTGTACTCCGTCTCGCTTTTTTTCGTCACGACATGGGTCGGGATGGCTTTATTCGCGCTGGTCCTTGTTGTTGCGCTTGCTGCGTTCCGTGCTTCATTGCGCAGCGTGGGAATGTGCGTAGCCCCTCTCGCGTTTATTCTTGCGTGTACGGTTCTCGCTCAAATCCCCCATGGCATCGAGTCGGGTCTTTTCTATGCGGCACGCATAGTCGTTCTTGCGCTTGCTGCGATGGCTGTCTCTCTTGCGTACGATAGCACCCAGTTCACTCATGCATTCTCGAATTTGTTGGCTCCGTTGCGACGCCTTGGTGTTCCCGTTGACGATATTTCGACGACGTTCTCGCTGACCCTTCGCTTCATTCCGGCATGTTTCGGCGAGTATGAACTCATATGTCGAGCCCAACGTTCGAGAGCCGCTCATTTTGACGATCGAGGATTTGTAGGCGGCTTGGTGCAAAGGGGTAGGGCGTTCGTTCCAATGCTCGTGGGTCTTTTTCGCCATGCAAGCGCGTTGGCGTTTGCGATGGAATCGCGATGCTATGGTGCCCCGGGCGCTCGAACAAGCTTGTACGGCGCGCGGCGAATCGAGCCGCTTGCCTGGGCGCTATTCGGCGGCTTTTGCGCGCTGTGTGCCTCTATGGGATATTTCCTCTAGCGGGATGCTCACGGGCGAAAGCGGCGAGGCGGGGTCTTTTCTGATTGCCAGTCTCCGTCACACCGGCCCCTTTGCCGGCTAAGTTGCGCCGTTTGCCGCAACGCCTTGCGCGTGTGGTATACAATTTCGCTGTTAGGGCGGAGCTCATGTGGCTCCGGTTCATTCATCATAGGAGGAAACTTCATGAGCATCATCTTCGACGTCTATGGCCGAGAGGTTCTCGATTCCCGCGGCAACCCCACGGTTGAGGTCGAGGTCACCCTCGACGACGGTTCGTTCGCTCGCGCGATTGTTCCGTCTGGCGCATCTACGGGTGCATTCGAGGCTGTTGAGCTGCGTGACGGCGATAAGGGCCGCTATCTGGGCAAGGGCGTGCAGAAGGCCGTCGCTCACGTGAATGAGGAGATCGCCGAAGCAATTATCGGCATGGATGCTCGCGACCAGCGCGCCATCGATGCTGAAATGATTGACGTTGACGGCACTCCGAACAAGGGCAATCTGGGCGCAAACGCCGTGCTTGGCGCTTCTCTTGCTTGCGCTCGTGCTGCCGCGCAGTCGAGCGAGCTGCCGCTGTATCGTTACGTTGGCGGTGCCAACGCTCATCTGCTGCCGACGCCCATGATGAATATTCTCAACGGCGGCGTGCATGCCGACAACAACGTCGACTTCCAGGAATTCATGATTATGCCAGTTGGCGCCGAGTCGTTCGCCGAGGGCCTTCGCTGGTGTGCCGAGATTTACCACACGTTGAAGAAGGTTCTGCATGAAGCCGGCCTCGGCGGTGGCGTGGGCGACGAGGGCGGTTTCGCTCCTAACCTGAAGACCAACGAAGAGCCTCTGAAATACATCGTTCAGGCGTGCGAGGCTGCGGGCTACAAGCCGGGCAGCGACATCATGTTCGCCATGGATCCCGCTTCCACCGAATACTACGACGCTGAGCGCGGCATGTATTGCCTCGCCGGCGAGGGCGTTGAGTACACGAGCGAGCAAATGGTCGATTACTGGGAGAAGCTCGTCGACAAGTACCCCATCATTTCCATCGAAGACGGCATGGCCGAGGAAGACTGGGAGGGCTGGAAGCTTCTTACCGATCGTATCGGCGACCGCGTGCAGCTCGTTGGCGACGACCTGTTCGTCACGAACACCGAGCGTCTGAAGAAGGGCATCGAGATGGGCGTTGCCAACGCCATTCTGGTGAAGGTGAACCAAATCGGCAGCCTCACCGAGGCGCTTGAGGCTATCGAGATGGCCAAGCAGGCCGGCTACGCATGCGTTATGAGTCATCGCTCTGGCGAGAGCGAAGACACCACCATCGCCGATCTGGCTGTCGCTATGAACACCGGCCAGATCAAGACCGGCGCTCCGTGCCGCAGCGACCGTATTGCCAAGTACAACCAGCTCATCCGCATCGAGGAAGAGCTCGGCATGTCTGGCAAATACGCCGGCAAGAACGCGTTCTACAACATCAAATAGTTTGCGCATTCGCGCCTTCGCATTGAAGTGAGCCAAGAAAGCCTCGGCGTTGCCGGGGCTTTCTTGTTGCCTGGGGAAACTTGGCGTGAATTCGTCTGAAAACCCTGCGGGAGGTAGGGTATAGTGGATGAGTTGTGTTGAAGCGCTGTTCAGGGGTGTTCGGCGTTTTCAACGAGTCGCTAAGGAAAGCAGGAATACTATGGCAAAGTCCAACGGGGGCTCGTCATCTCAGGTGAACGATCCCAATGGCTTGTCGCTGCCGCATCTTATTGCGGCCGTGATTACCGCTGTTATCGGCGGTGGCGTTTTCACCATGGCCGGCGATATGGCTGCGGCGGGCGCGAATACGGGCGCCGTGCTCATCGGCTGGGTCGTATGCGGCATCGGCGTTTTTTCGCTCATGATGTGCTTTTATGCGTTGAGCAAGTATAAGTCGGAATTGGTGGGCGGCATCTATTCGTACGCCCGTGCTGGCTGGGGCGAATTCATGGGCTTCATTTCGGCCTATGGCTACTGGATTTCGGCGCTGCTCGCCACCGTTTCCTACACCACGCTTCTGTTTGCATCCATCGCATACTTCGTTCCGCTGTTTGGCGAAGGCAATAACCTTCCTTCGGTCATCGGCGCTTCTATTGTGGTGTGGATTTGCTGGCTCTTGGTGAGCCGTGGCGTGAAGGAGGCCGCAAGCGTCAACATCGTCACGACGATTGCCAAGCTGGTTCCGCTGTTTGTCGCTATCGTTGCGATTCTGTTCAGCATGCACTTCGATCCGGAAATCTTCATGGATAACTTCTGGGGCGAGCCCGATGGCCCCGCTCTGTGGGACCAGGTTGTTGGCACCGTGGGCGTGAGCATCTGGATCTTCTTGGGCATCGAGGGCGCCGTCGCCATTTCCGGTCGCGCGAAGTACAGCAAAGACGTAGGCCGCGCAACCGTTATCGCATTCATTGGCATTCTTTGCATTTACCTGCTGGTTTCCATTCTGTCTATGGGCGTTATGCCTCGCGCAGAGCTTGCGGAGCTTCCTAACCCGTCGATGGCCGGCGTGCTCGAGGCCGTAGTCGGTCCGTGGGGTGCGGCGCTTGTGAACTTGGGCGTTGCCCTGTCGCTGCTGGGTGCCATGCTGGGCTACACCATCATCTCGTCGGAGTGCCCGCATGAGGCCGCGAAGCAGGGCGTGTTCCCGAAGATCTTCGCGAAGGAAAACCGCAAGGGCGCTCCCATTGTGACGCTTACGGTGACGTGCCTCATTGTTCAGGCGTTCCTTATCGTCATTCTGTTCTCGGAGCAAACGTACCAGTTCTTCTATGGCGTGTCGGTTTCGATGATTCTGATTCCGTACTTCTTCAGCTCCATGTTCTTGCTCGTGTGCGCTTTCAAGAAAGATGGATTCGAAGGGGTTTCGGGCGGCAAGCTGGCGTTCTATCGCGTCATTGGCGTCATTGGCTTCTTCTACTCGATTTTCCTGATTTATGCGGGCGGCCTTACAGGTCTTATGATCACCACGATTTTGTTTGCGCCGGGCATCGTTTTGTATTGGTATGGCCAGAAGGAGCGCAACGAGGCATTCTTGCCGAAGACGCTCGACAAGGTGGTTGCTGCTGGCATCGTTGCATTCTTCCTGATTAGCATCGCGTGCATCGCGACGGGCGCTATTTCGGTTATCTAACTCGAGCGTTGCCGCTGCGCGAAGCGAATTGGTAGGGCCAGGGAATTGTTCCATGGCCCTTTTTCGTTGAGGCGGAGGTGCAACGCGATAACCTGGGCTTGTTTTCTGTTCGTGAAAATAAGCGCGCTCGTTGGCTATTGGATGCCGCGCTCGGCTTCCCGTGGTATGATGAACGGACACTAGCTCACAGCATTACATCTACCTTAAACACACCACGATGCAAGGGGCCTTATCTTTTATGTCGCGCACCAGCAGCAATATTATCTCCTTCGACGGTTCGAGCCGCGCGTCTTCGCGCGCGTCGCGAGACGTTGTCGAATCGCGTGCTGTTCGCTACAACGAAAGCGCATCTTCGCGGGCCCGTGACGTTTCTGTTTCGTCGGGACGGGTGAATTGCCATGCCGTTGGCGAGACCTCATCCGCTCGTGGCCTCGATTATTCCCAGTCGATCGATTCGTTATCGAGTGACCGCTTCGCTCGTGGTGAACGAGCGCGCTTCTCGAAGGTAACGCGTTCGGGCCGCATTCAGCCTATCGTCGAATCGCCTTCCTATGACAACCGCGAAGCGTCATTCGCGGCGAGCTCGCGTGTGAGCTCGCGTCCTGCACGTTCTTCTCGTTCCGGGTCGAACCAGGCGGCAACAAGGTCGTCGGGGTTTGATTTGGGCGCGTTTTCGGCCTTCGACGATCTTGATGAGCAGCTTTTCGGAGATTCTTCGATGCGCTCGAGCTCTCGACGCTCGGCCCGTTCTGAAGAAGCGCGCAGCTCTCGCGCGGCCTCTGCCCAGCCTCGCGCTGCGGTTGAGATGTTCGACCCGAACGATGTCGAAAACGATGAGGACGAATCGTCGTATGGTTCACGCCTTTCGAAGAAAGAACGCCGCCAAAAGTCGAAGGCGAAAGCCAAGGCCGAGAAGCTTTTCAACCGTCAATTTGGAGGCGATGCGGGCGCTCCCGCGCAGGCGGGGAGCCGCGCGGCTGTCTACAAGGGCGAGATGGGCCGCAGTCATAAGCGAGCTTTCAACGACCTAGGCGGTGCGAGCGAGAATCGCAATGTGCGCGGCGGCCGTGGCGCGAGTGCCGCAAGCCGTGCGTCGCAGGAGAAAGCCCATTTGAGCACGTCGATTTGGATTTATGCGCTCGGTCTTTTGGTGTGCATAGCGGCGGCTCTTTGGTTCTTGTATCCCATGGCGCAGCAATACTATGTTGGCCTTCGTACGCAAGATAGACTTGAGGCAGAGTACGCTCTGCTCAGCGAGCGTAATGCGGCCATTCAAAGCGACATCGACCGACTTTCGACCGACGAGGGCATTGAAGATGTTGCGCGTGAGCAGCTTGGCTGGGTCTCGAAGGGCGAAACGGCTGGTGTTGTGGTTGGCCTCTCGGAAGAAGAGACGTCACCGACGCCCGATACCGTGCATACGCAGATTGATTCGTCGAGCGTGAAAACGCCTGATACGTGGTATTCGGGCGTGCTCGATCCCATTTTTGGTTATAGCGACACGCAATAAGCCGCATGTGAGCCGGGGGAAATCCCCGGCTCTTTCTTTACAATGAAAGCAAGACGGAAGAGAGGGCGGAAAGGTGCATCGCATGAGGGTTGCTGCAATCGACATAGGGACAGTGACAAGCCGTTTGCTCGTTGCGGACGTAGACGCATCGGGGGTTCGGCAAGTGGCGCGCCAAAGCGCCATCACGAATTTAGGCGAAGGGGTCGATGCCTCGGGCGTGCTTTTGCCTGAAGCGATTGACCGCACGGTCGCTCAGGTTGCCGAATATCGCAAGGCCATTGATGCCTGTTCCGCCGATTGCGCCGTCGATCGCGTCGTGGCGCTTGCGACGAGCGCGAGCCGTGATGCGCAAAACTCTGACGTATTCGTGTCGCGCCTGCGCGAAGTGGGCGTAGAGCTTGCGGTTATTCCCGGAGAACGCGAGGCTGCGCTGTCGTTTTTGGGCGCATCGAACGATTTTCGCAACGAGGATTTGCTGTTCGCCGATATTGGCGGTGGATCGACGGAGCTCGTATGCGGCCGAGCGAATGGGACGGCGAGCGATTTGGTGCCCAGCGTGGCGTTGCGTGCCTCGCATTCTTTCAATATCGGCTGCCGCCGCATGACCGAACGTTTTCTTGCGGGCGACCCGCCGACGAAAAACGAGCTTGATCGGGCCTCGGCATGGGCGCATGAGGTATTGGCGCCATTTTTTGAAGCGGGTACTTCGTGCGATCGCCTTGTGGCGGTTGCGGGAACGCCTACGAGTGTGGTTGCGGTGCGAGACGCCTTGGTTCCTTATGATTCGACGAAGGTCCACGGTGCTCATGTGACGCGCGCGGAATTCGACGAAGTCGCGCAGCGCATGTGGGAGCTTCCGCTCGCCGAGCGCATGAAGGTTGCGGGCATTCAGCCCAAGCGCGCGGGCATTTTCCCGGCGGGCCTTGTGATTTTGAGTGCCGTTATGGACCTTGCGAACCTCGACGGCTTCACGGTAAGCGAGAGCGATATTCTTATTGGCATCGTGCTCGATGCGGCAAAGAACGTTCTTTAGTATTTTGGCCATCGTTGCGCAGCAACGCTTCGGGAACCGCTACTAGGGTGCCAAAGCCCCTCGTCAATTTCGCTGGCGCGAAAGGCTTGTTAGGCGTCCATTGGCGGCCTTTGGCCGTTGGCTGGCGTAAAACGATGATAATAGCGTGTCTTTCGTGGGCTTTCGCGGTGTTTGTTACGCATTTGCTATCATAGAGCACCGTGCAAACCGCACGAAAAGCAACGTGGGAGCGTGGCGGAATTGGCATACGCAGCGGACTTAAAATCCGCCGCCGCAAGGCTTGTGGGTTCGAGTCCCACCGCTCCTACCAAGGAAGAGCTGTGGCTTCCAGACGGGTTTTGACCTGTGGCGGCTTTGGGTCCGATGGGACTCGAACCGATGAGGTGGAATTCCGTCAAGAAAACTGCCCAGTGGGCGGTTTTCAGGAATTCGCCCGAAGGCTTCAGCCTGAGGGGTCGGGCTCGCGCAAGCGAGGCCGGAGTCCCACCGCTCCTACCAAGGAAGAGCTGTGGCTTCCAGGCTCTTTATTTTGCATCAAGCCCTTTGTGGCGAACCTACGATCGGAAAGACCGGCATGAACTCAGCTGAAGTGAGAAATGAAAGCATGAACGAACTTCTTGCCGCGGCGGCTAATCCGCCCGCGTCGTTCGAGGAGTACCTCATTCAGAACGCCAAGGTCGTAGGCGATTTAGTGAACTCATATATTCCGTCGGGCGATCATCCCGACATGGATACCTATCTCTACGGGCCCCTCATGAAGTACAGCGAAAATGGCGGCAAGCGCCATCGCCCGCTCATCTGCTTCGCGGCGTGCGTGGCCGTGGGCGGCGATATTCGTCATGCTGCATCTGCGGCTTCGGCTATCGAGCATTTCCATACGGCCGCCCTTATTCACGACGACATCGCTGACGAAGCGACCACTCGTCGCGGTGTGCCTTGCATGCACCTTACCGAAGGCTTGGGCATCGCCATTAACACAGGCGATCTCGCGCTTTCCATGGTGAACGGCGCCGTTATGAGGGATCCGTATCTCACCGACGCCCAGAAGGTGCGCGTGGTTACCGAGCTTATCGAAATGACTCGTCGCACCATCGAGGGTCAGGCTCTCGATTTGGGATGGGCGCGCGATAAACGCTACGACATTACCCCCGACGATTATCTGTGCATGGCGATTCATAAAACCGCCCATTATTCAGGCGCGGTCCCCTTGGCCGTCGGCGCCATCGTCGGCGGAGGCACCGAATCTCAAATTGCTGCGTTGCGTGAATATGGCCTGGCCACGGGCTTGGCTTTCCAGATTCAAGACGACCTGCTCAATATTGAAGGCGACCCTGATATCGTCGGTAAAGACTACGCGAGCGATATTACCGAAGGCAAGCGCACGCTCATGGTTGTGCATGCGCTGAAGCATTCCGGCAAGCGCGATCGTCTGGTCGAGATTCTTTCTTCGAAAACGACCGATATCGCCGAGCTCGGCGAAGCTGTTGCAATCATGCGTGAGGCCGGTTCCCTCGATTACGCGCGCGATTACGCGAGCTCGCTTACCGACAAGGCGAAGGAAAAGCTCATTCAGGAAATCGACGAGAGCAACGCTCGCGCGCTGCTCATTTCTATGGCCGATTATTTCATCAATCGCATGAAATAATGCGACGCTAAGGACGAAGCTATGATTCCTCAAGCAATTCATAGGGAAGGCGAAGCCGACGAGGGCTTTGAGTTGGGCGAGCGCCTGCTGTATCTGCGCACGCCGTATTTCTCGGGTAAAGACGTCGAGCAACTGCAAACGGCTCTGGGTGCTCTTGGCTTTGCATGTGGCGGTGTGAGCGGCACGTTTGGCGCGTATACCGAAGGCGCTCTGCGCAAGTTCCAGCTGAACATGGGCTTGGTGCCCGATGGCATTGCTGGCGTGAAGACGTATGCTACCCTGCGCCATTTGCACAATGCCTGGCAAGATAAGCCGCAAATCGAAGACCGAGCCTATATGGGGTTCGCGCGCGCGGCCGATGTGCTTGAAAATCATGCCGTGTGCTTGTTCGGAACTGAAGATTACACGCGCAGCGTGGCCTCGAATATGTCAAACCTGGCCATGGCCACGAATCCTCGTTCCAAGATGGTAAGCGCAGAAACGCTGCTTGTGCCCCCCGATGCGAACATGCTGCTCGCGCATATCGTGTGCTCGGGGCAGCCCTACGAAACGAACGTGCCTCGCGTTGTGTGCGATGACGCCCAGGCGCTCGCGCGCCGCATCGCGAATGCGATAGATGCCGCTAACGAAGCCGCCGAAGCGGGTCGCCCGCGTCGTATTGTCCTCGAGATTGCCGGCCCTGGTGCCGACGAAAGCGTGGCCGCTATCGAGCGCGACGCGCATCATGACGCGATTACGCTTCTGGATGCATTCTGCAACGCCTTCTAAATGCTCGATTGTTTTTCTTTCAGTTTTCTTAAAGCCCGCTTCGTGCGGGCTTTTGTTTTTTGCCGCCAAGGCTGGTAAAGTGAAATGTGTATGATTTCAACCAGGCGATGGGGGCCGGGCTTATGGATAATCACATGAATCTTTCGCGCCGTGCGTTCGTGGGCGGCGCTGCTGCATTTGGCGTTGCCGTTGCGGCGCCGAAATGCGCTTTCGCTGAACCTACGGCAGCCGAAAAGCAGGCGGAAGCCGATGCGGCGCTTCAGAAGTTGCTGAAGCTTAATTCCGATTTGGATCAGAAGGTCAAAGATTACGCCGCCGCGGTCGACGCTCACGATGCCGCTACGGCGAAGATGGACGAGTGCCAAGCGAAAATCGACGAGAACAACGAGCGTATCGACGACCTCCAGGGCAAGCTCGGCAATCGCGCGAACAATATGTACCGCGATGGCCAGACCACGTTCCTCGACGTTATTTTGGGCTCCAATTCGTTCGATGACTTCATGAAGAACTGGGACATGCTCACCAGGATGAACGAAAACGACGCGAAGATGGTTGCCGAAACCAAGGAATTGCGCGCCGATAACGAAGCCCAGCGCGATGAATACAGCAAGCAGGAACGCGAAGCCGCCCATCAAATGGAGGAAGCCGATAAGGCAGTAAAGGAAGGCACGGCGCTCGCTGAGCAATTCCAAGCTTCCTACGATGCGCTTTCTTCTGAAGCGCAGGCGCTTTATGACCAGGAACGCCAGGCGGCACTTGCGGCTGAAGCCCAAGCGACTATTGAGCAGATTCAGCAAGAGCCCGAAGCGGAGCCTTCGAACGGCAACGGCGGCAACAACGGCAACAATAACACTGGCAACAACAACGGCGGGAATAATGGCGGGAATAATGGCGGCGGTACTTCGCCGAGCTATAATACGAACAATTACATTCCGCCTTCGGGGTCGGTCGTCGACTTTGCGCGCAGCCAAATTGGCGTTCCGTACGAATGGGGCGGCACTACCCCCAACGTCGGTCTCGACTGCTCTGGCCTTACGTCGTGGTGCTGGCAGCAGGCCACGGGCATCTGGATTGGTCGCACCGATAGCGCACAGTACTCTTCCGCTCGTTGGCGCGGTCCGCTCTCCGAAGCGCAGCCGGGCGATGTTTTGTGGACGAGCGGCCACGTGGGCATTTGCACGTCTGCGGGCGGCGGTTCCTATATCCATGCTCCGCAGCCGGGCCAAACGGTGTGCGAGTCGAGCTGGCCTCAGTTCGTTTGCGCGCTTCGCTGGTAGCGGAGAATCGTTCGTTTGCATATATTTCGGGCC